>DZAU01000183.1 GCA_022729635.1 Flavobacterium psychrophilum | reverse complement strand
ACAAAATGATCACCATAAAAGAAGCCGTCACTAAAAAGGAAATGACCGATTTCGTCAAATTTCCTTTCTCCTTATACAAAGACAACAAATATTGGGTTCCGCCCATCATTGCTGATGAGTTGGAATCGTTTGACAAAACCAAGAATCCCGTTTTCGAAAATGCAGAAGCCTACTTTTATTTGGCTTATAAAAACAATGAAATCGTGGGTAGAATTGCTGCCATCATTAATTGGGGCGAAGTCAATGACCAAAAAAAGAAAAAAGTTCGTTTTGGTTGGTTCGACGTGATTGATGATATTGAAGTTACAAAAGCTTTATTGGAAAAAGTCTATGAACTCGGTCGAAAAAACAATTTAGAACATGTTGAAGGTCCAATGGGTTTTTCCAATCTGGACAAAGTGGGCGTTCTTACCGAAGGTTTTGAAGAAATTGGCACAATGATAACTTGGTACAATCATCCCTATTTTGCAGGTCATTTAGAGCAATTGGGTTTTGTGAAAGAGAAAGAATACATAGAAAGCGTATTTCCATTTTCGAATGTAAAACCGGAATTCTTCGAAAAAGCACAAGAATTAATAAAACGACGATACCAACTAACGAGTTTAAATTTTACAAAAACGAAAGACATTATGCCATTAGTTGACAAAATGTTTGATTTGTTTAATGATTCTTATGCCAGTTTATCCTCTTTTGTAGCGATTTCTGATATTCAAAAAGAATATTTCAAGAAGAAATACATTAGCTTCATCAATCCGGAATACATCAAATTTGTAATGGACAAGAATAATGATATTGTAGCATTTAGCATTGTTATGCCTAGTTTTAGTGAAGCCTTACAAAAAGCGAAGGGCAAACTTTTTCCTTTTGGATTTTATCATTTGCTCAAAGCCAAAAAAGAAAGTAAGGATGTTGTTTTTTATTTGATAGGCGTTCATCCTGAATACCAAAACAAAGGCGTTACAGCCATTATTTTTCAAGAATATTATAAAACTTTTTCTGAAAAAGGAATTAAAAAATGTATTAGAACTCCGGAACTTGAAGAAAACACAGCAATTCATAACCTTTGGAAGCACTTTGATCCAAGAATTCACTGTAAGAGAAAAACGTTTATAAAGATGCTTTGAGAAAAGTAATCAGTGATCAGTGGTCAGTTTTTTTAGTGGTCAGTTAAAAAAAGTAATCAGTGGTCAGTTTGAAAACAGTAATCAGTTTGCATAAAAAAATCCATTTATAAACGAATGGATTTTTTTGTACATTGTTAACTGAACACTAAATATTAAGCGTCCAAATCAACAGTTGTTCTGCTGGCAATTTCTTTGTACGTTCCGTTTACTAGTTTCTCACGAATAGCTTCAAAAGAAGTAAGGGTTTCAGCAATATCTTCCAATGTGTGCG
>DZAU01000101.1 GCA_022729635.1 Flavobacterium psychrophilum | reverse complement strand
AGTCTTAAGTCTTGCAGTCTTAAGTCAAAAGACAAAAACTAACCAATCATCTCAAATCCCGTATATTTCACCAAAGCTTCGGGTATTTTGATTCCTTCCGGAGTTTGATAATTCTCCAAAATTGAGGCTAAAACACGAGGCAGAGCCAACGAACTGCCGTTGAGGGTATGTGCCAATCTGTTATTGCCAGCAGCGTCTTTAAAACGCAATTTTAAGCGATTGGATTGGAAGGTTTCAAAGTTAGAAACAGAACTCACTTCCAACCATTTTTCTTGTGCAGTGGAATACACTTCGAAGTCGTAGGTCAAAGCGGAGGTAAATCCCATATCGCCACCGCATAGTTTGATAATACGGAAAGGTAATTTTAATTCTTGTAAAATACCGCTAACATGCTGCACCATAGCATCCAATGTTTCATAAGATTCGTCGGGGTGTTCTAAACAAACGATTTCCACTTTATCAAATTGATGCAAGCGATTTAAGCCACGTACATGAGCGCCGTAAGAACCGGCTTCTCGACGGAAGCAAGGCGTATAGGCGGTGTTTTTGACAGGAAAATCAGATTCTTTGAGAATGACATCTCTGTAAATATTGGTTACCGGTACTTCTGCCGTGGGTATCAAATACAAATTGTCCACGGTGCAATGGTACATTTGACCTTCTTTATCAGGCAATTGACCGGTTCCAAAACCTGATGCTTCATTGACCAAGTAGGGAGGTTGTATTTCGATATATCCCGCTTCGGTGTTTTTATCGAGGAAGTAGTTTATTAAGGCTCTTTGGAGTTTAGCTCCTTTGTTTTTATATACCGGAAAGCCGGCGCCGGTTATTTTGTTCCCTAATTCAAAATCAATAATATCATATTTTGAGGCTAAATCCCAATGTGGTACGGCACCTTCGTGCAATTTTGGTATTTCACCATGCGAAAAAACCACTTCGTTATCTTCGGCAGAGGTTCCGTGTGGAACAGATTCATGTGGAATATTGGGGATTTTATAGAGAATATCTTGTAAAGATTGTGTTAATTCATCTGATTTTTCACTAAATAATTTGATTTGGTCTTTTAGTTCCAATGTTTTGACTTTCATTGCATTAGCTTCATTGGTTTTACCTTGTTGAAAAAGCGTTCCTATTTCTTTGGACAAACGGTTTAACTCTGCTTGGGCTATTTCAGAGGATGTTTGTGCTTCGCGTTTTTCAATATCCAATTGTAAAACAGAATCAAGTAAATCTTGGGCGTTTTTAAGGTTTCTTTTTTGCAAACCGGCTAAAACTTTTTCACGGTTTTCTTTGATGAAATTGAGCGTTAACATACAAGTTTAAAGTTTAAAGTTTAAAGTTTAAAGTTCGTGTTGCGACTTTTAAACGAAAGTACAAAATAAATGATAATACATTGGATGGACAAGTTTATTGAATAAATAATGAAAAAATGCCAGTATATCATTCATTATTAGTGTCTTAATGTCATTTAATTGTTAATGTTTTTAAAAAAAGTGACAAAAAAACATAACAATTCAATTGGAATAAAAGTTGAAAAGTTGAAATTGTTAATTAATAAAATGTTTAACCTAAAAAATAAATATCATGACACTCGTAAAACAAAACACAGGATTATTACCTTCCTTATTGGAAGATTTATTTGACAGCGATTTCTTTAAAAAACTCACTGTAATGCAAGCAGGTTTAACTGTTCCGGCAGTGAATATCAAAGAAACTCGTGAACAATATGAAATAGAGATGTCGGCAGCCGGAATGAAAAAAGAAGATTTTAAAATCAATTTGGAGCGAAATGTAATTATTATCTCATCAGAAAAAAGTAATGAAACTTCAGAAACTGATCAAGAGCATAATTATACTCGAAAGGAGTTTAATTACAGTTCGTTTTCAAGAAGTTTTGTGTTGCCGGAAGCAGCGAACAGGGAAGATATCAAAGCCACTTATGTTGATGGCGTTTTAAATGTAATCATTCCCAAAAAGGATGAAGCTAAAATGCTGCCTAAGGCAATTGTTGTGCAGTAATTTTGAGTTAATTCGTTGAAATGTAGAGATTTAAAATCTTGTTAAAACAGCACTAATAAAGTGTTAAAAATAAATGTGGGTCTTGACAGGGCTCACATTTTTTTGTTGTTTTGAATAATATTTTAATGAATAATAGTAATAATTTTTAAAACTAATAAAATGAAAAAAATAATTGTTTTTACTTTAATTAACTTTTTGTTTATAAAATCTTTTGGACAAGAAAATAACGAAAATGTAGAACCTCGGGGAGAATGGCGTGTATCTAAGGAATATAATGATCAGGGGAACATGATTTCTTATGATTCGGTTTATGTTTGGTCATCAGGGCGAATTCCTTATTTTGATTTTTTTAAGAATGATAGTTTACCACATCATTTCAAAGGGTTTATTAGAGATTTTGAAATTCCCAAATTCAATTTTATTGAAAGGGATAGTTTAGGGTTGGGAATACGAGATATTTTTCAAGGATTCGAATTTCCAAAAATGGATTTTCATTGGATTGAAAACGATTCATTATTTTTGAAAGATAGCATGCAAATATTTTTTAAAAGAAGTGAATTTGATTTTCAAAAGCAAATAGATGAACTAAAAAAACAGATGGAAGCCATGCAAAAAAATTTTAAAGAAAAACAGAAATCAGAAGCTATAGAACCAAAAAATATAGAGGAAAAAAAATATAAATATTAAATTCCTTTTTTAAGTCAAATTTGTTTTAATAACCGAGAGGATACGACTATTTCTATAATATTCTAACTATAAATATATCTTATTAAAAATTAAATTTACAATAAATTCCATTTATCAAAAACGACTTCAACACATCTTATTTAAGGCGTTTTTAGAAAAAAGGAATGCTAATCCATATTTGAGTGAAAAAAATACCTTGTACGGCTCTTAAAGTCGTTTTTAGTTGTTTTGGATGATATAAATCAACGAAGAACACTCCTTATTTAACAATGTTTTGAAATTTGAAAGCAATCCAACCAAAAAGGGTTTTAAAAATTTGTTTCTACCTGTTTTATATTTTTCGGAAAGGAGAGAAACATAAAAAGAATCGAAGCGGAGAGGTTTTATATTTATTACTTTCATTTGATGATTTGAAAAAATAGAAGTAATAGAAAATATTGAAAAATGCCAAAGATGTCGAGGAACATCATAAGCTGCCCAATAGGATTTGTAATACTTTGCATCAAAAGAATTAAAGTTGGGGACTGCTATGATTAAGGTGCCATTAGGATTTAAAAGGGTTTTAATTTTAGTTATGTATTGATCATAATCCGGCACATGTTCTAATACATGCCATAAGGTAATGATTGAAAATTTTTGATGCGTGTTCATCAAAGCATCTAAAGAAGCGTAAATCTTACTTTCTGAGTTTAGTTTTTTATTAGCTAAATCTGCTGCGTTTTTATTGGGCTCTACTCCTACTACACTCCAATTCTTTTTTTGAGCAGCTAACAAAAAATCACCTGTACCACATCCAATATCCAACAATTTTTTTTCGTTTGTAACCACATACTTTTCAATTAAATTTAATTTTGATTTTAAAGTAATGCGTTTTACGGTTTGGTATAACTTATCAAAAAAACTTTTGTTTGCATCGGTATGTGAAATGTAATCATCGGATTTGTAATACTCCGGCAATTCAATTTCTGATGGTTGTGGATTTGTTTTATATAATTGTAATTCGGAATTATAAATTAATTCAAATTCTTGTTTCGTAACAGAAAAATCTATTACCTTAATTTGATTAGGTGGGTTATTGTTCATAAATTTAATTCTATTGTTCCACGTGGAACATTATCTTCCCAGATGCACCAATAAAACAGCAATATCGCTCGGAGAAACACCGCTGATGCGACCGGCTTGAGAAATGGTAGATGGTTTGATTTTAGTCAATTTTTGACGGGCTTCGATTGTAATGGATTTAATTTTATTATAATCGAAGTTGTCAGGAATTTTTACATGTTCTAACCTGCTGAGTTTATCGGCTGTGTTTTGTTCTTTGTTTATATAGCCTGAATATTTTAAGTGAATAGCCACTTGGTCTAGAACATCTTCTGTAATATTATTATCTTTTACAAAGGACGACACCTCGGGAAAGGATCTAATATCTTGCATACTTAATTGGGGACGAGAAAAGACCTTTGCCATTTTCATAGACTGTGATATCGGGGCGGTCTCATAGTGAAGAAACATCGGATTAATCGTTTCCGGTAAAATGCTGGTTTGTTCTAAAAACTGCACAAACAAATCTGTTTTTCTAATTTTCTCATTTACGTTATCCAATCTTTCTTTTGAGGCTAAACCTATGATGTAGGACAATTCTGTCAGGCGTATGTCGGCATTGTCTTGACGGAGTAGGGTTCTAAATTCGGCTCTGGAAGTAAACATTCTATAGGGTTCTTCTGTTCCTTTAGTAATTAAATCGTCTATTAAGACACCTATATAAGCTTCATTTCTTTTGAGAATAAAGGGTTCTTTGTTGTTTATTTTTAAAGCAGCGTTAATTCCGGCCATTAGTCCTTGTGCTGCTGCTTCTTCGTAACCGGTAGTGCCATTCACTTGACCTGCAAAATACAAGTTTTCAATGTGTTTTGATTCTAATGAATGCTTTAACTGAGTAGGTGGAAAGTAGTCGTATTCAATAGCGTAGCCGAAGCGTAGTATCTTAACATTTTCAAATCCGGGTATGCTTCTCAGGGCTTTATCTTGCACGTCTTCGGGAAGTGAGGTTGAAAAACCATTTACATAATACTCATTGGTATTCCAACCTTCGGGTTCTACAAAAATTTGATGTCTGTCTTTATCAGAAAATCTGTTTATTTTATCTTCCACAGAAGGACAGTAACGAGGTCCGACACTTATTATAGTTCCATTAAACAGAGGACTTCGAGAAAATCCGGTGCGAAGTAGATTGTGTACCTCTTTATTGGTATAAGTTATATAACAAGGTTTTTGGTTGGTTAAGGGTATGGTTTCGGCTGAAAAGGAAAACTTTGACGGATTATCATCTCCGGGTTGTGGGGTCATTTTAGAAAAATCTAAGGAACGTGCATCTACACGTGGTGGTGTCCCTGTTTTCATTCTATCGGTTTCTAAACCTAATGCGGCTAATTGTTCGGTAATTCCTTTTGCGGATTTATCTCCTGCCCTACCTCCGCTGTAATTTTTAATGCCTATATGAATTCTGCCGTTTAAAAAAGTTCCAGCAGTAATTATAACTGTCATAGATTTTATAGGAAAACCTAAAATTGTTTTAACTCCGCATACTCTATTGTTTTCAATAATTAGCGTTTCTACCGTGTCTTGATATAAATCTAAATTATCGGTATTTTCTAATACATGACGCCATTCTTCAGAAAAACGTATTCTATCACTTTGTGCTCTCGGACTCCACATAGCGGGTCCTTTGGATAAATTGAGCATCTTAAATTGTATGGCTGTTTTGTCTGTAACAATAGCACTCATACCTCCTATGGCATCAATCTCTCTCAAAATTTGTCCTTTGGCAATGCCTCCCATAGCGGGATTGCAACTCATTTGTGCAATGGTTTGTAAATTCATAGTGATAAGCAAAGTGTGTTTGCCCATCTTGGCGCTTGCGTATGCTGCTTCGCATCCTGCGTGACCGGCTCCTATTACTATAACATCGTATATGGTATCGAAAAGACTCAAAATTGAATATAGATTATAAGGTTATATATTATTGTTGGTTATAAAAGTGGTACTTAGGAACTGTAAAGAAATAACCTATCCATTTTGGCTTGTCCTTTCGCCCTTTTT
>DZAU01000182.1 GCA_022729635.1 Flavobacterium psychrophilum | reverse complement strand
AGAATGTAGGACAAAATGGGGATTTAATTTGGGGTTTAAATTCTAAAGTGTTTTTTCTCCATATTGTCATTCCGACGAAGGAGGAATCACATAACGAACTTGTTCGCCGTGGCGAAAGCAACTGATGAGATTCCTCCTTCGTCGGAATGACAAACTAGGGTTTGTTTTTTTTTCAAAGTTAAAAATTACAAATAGGAATTACTTTTTCTCTTCCTTTTTTTCAGTTGTCACTTTGTCTCCAGAATTCAATTCCTTCGACACTGTGGTATAAGGTCCGGTAATTACAACATCTCCTTTTTTAAGTCCAGTAATCACTTCGATATTAGTATCGTCCTGAATTCCGGTTTTTATTATTCTTATTTTAGCTTTATCACCTACTTTTACAAAAATACACTCCAGTTTTTTGTCGCTTTTTGGTGCTGCTTTTTTCTCCTCGTCTTTGTCTTCCACTTTAAATCCTTTCACGGCGGTTGTGTCTGATTTTACAACAACAGAACTTATTGGCACTGCCAAAACATTGGCTCTGGTTTTTGTCTTAATATCCACAGTTGCTGTCATTCCTGGTCTAAAAGGAGAATAGGTTTCTGGTTTTCCTTCTAATAAATCTTGATATGATTCTTTAAGAATTCTGATTTTTACTTTGAAATTTGTTACTTGGTCGGCCGTTAAAGTAGTACTTGCCGAATTGGAAATACTGGTGACAATTCCTTTGAACTGTTTTTTTAAATAGGCGTCAACCTCAACTTTAGCTTCGTCTCCCACTTTTATTTTTACGATGTCGTTTTCATTCACATCGACTTCTACTTCCATATTGTTGAGGTTGGCCACACGAAGAATTTCGGTTCCTGCCATTTGCTGGGTTCCCAAAACTCGTTCGCCTAATTCTACATTTAACACAGAAATTGTTCCGTCGGCTGGAGCATAAATGGTGGTTCTTCCTAAGTTATCTTTGGCTTCATTCACGGTTGCCGAAGCAGATTGCACATTAAAATATGCCGATTGTTTGTTGGCTTTTGCCACTTCAAAACTCGCCACTGTTTTGTCCCAATCTGATTTAGAAATAATTCCTTTTCCAAATAATGTTTTGTTTCTGTCGTAATTGGCTTTCGCTTCATTATAAGAGGCATCCGCTTGAGTCAAACCTGATTTTGTACCCGATAAATTAGCGACCGAACGGTTTAATCCCGAAGTATATAAATCAGGATTTATCTTTACCAATAAATCTCCTTTTTTGACTACCTGTCCTTCTTTTATTGGTAAAGAAATAATTTCGCCCGAAACCATAGAAGCAATTTTTACTTCAATTTCGGGTTGGATTTTCCCTGTAGCCGAAACGGTTTCGACAATTGTTGTTGCTTTAACACTGGCAATTTCAACTGATTTTCCTTTGTCTTTATTTCC
>DZAU01000100.1 GCA_022729635.1 Flavobacterium psychrophilum | reverse complement strand
AATAGAATTAGGAAAAATAAACACTTCAATAAGTACAGTTTATGATATTGCAGAAGCTTTAGATGTTCCTTTGAATTTGTTTTTTGATTTTGAAATAGAAAAGAAAAAATAGACTTTATTTAAACCCCACAATCATAAATCACTTCCATTTCAAAGTTTCCATCAATCGTTGCATATCGTTCCTGACGTAGCTTGCGGCTGGCATTATGGAATCGTAATTGGGTTTCGCATAGAAATAAACCGAGCCTGTTACAAAATGTTTGGTACTATCTGTCACGTAAAATTGCGAGTTTGTGGCTGCATTTCCATCAACTTGATAGAACATTCCATACACTTTTTTGGAAGGATTCAAATACGGTTGTTCCAGAATATCATCGGCTTTTATCACGTGTTCGTAGGTTAGTTTTTGAGCGTCACGCAACAAATTGTTGATGTTATTATTCACGGGTTTGTAAGTCAAATATATTGTGGCTTTCATTTTTGGATACGAAATGGTAAATCCGCAATCCTTCTCTCCTTTGATAATTGCGTCTGAATTCATTTCAAAACTAAACGGACACTGACTTTCGAAATTGGCATATTTTGCCTCTGGATAATCCAATCGTAAATAGCTTGCAGGTTTTGGTAAAACTTCGTCTTTGCAGCTAAAGACAGAAAACATCACGAACAAAAGTGCGAAAATAGCAAGTTGTTTTTTTGGCATTTTATTTTTATTCAAGGGTCGCTTTTATTTGTTTTATGCGCTTTTTGTCAACCGTTTCAATGGTAAACGTACAGTTTTCGAATGTTATTTTCTGATCTTTTTTTGGAAAATTTCCTAAAATTTCAAGAATAAATCCTGCCAATGTTTCGGCTTCGCCTTTTTTTATTTCAAATAAATCTTCGTCAACATCAATAACTCTGTAAAAATCTTTGAGGTTTATTTTTCCTTCAAAAAGATAGTTTTTATCGTCAATTTTAGAATAATTGGCATTATCGCCATCAAATTCATCGCTAATATCTCCCACAATTTCTTCGATAATATCTTCCAACGAAACCAATCCGGAAGTTCCTCCATATTCATCGACCACAATGGCCAAATGGCTTTTCATACTTTGAAAATCCTTGAGCAAATTGTCGATTTTTTTGTTTTCTGGCACAAAAAAAGGTTCTCGAATCAATTTTTTCCAATCAAATTCTTCCTTATTAATATGTGGAAGCAAATCTTTCACAAACAAAACGCCTTCTATCTGATCGATATTGTCTCGATACACCGGAATTCTCGAAAAACCCATTTCAATAATTTTAGGATAAATTGAAACAAAAGATTCTTCGATTTCCAATGCAAAAATATCCATTCTCGGACTCATTACCTGCTTCGTATCGGTGTTTCCGAAAGTCACGATTCCTTCCAATATTTTTTGTTCATCAGACGAAGTTTCGTCAGTATCAGTAAGTTCGAGTGCTTGCGACAATTGATCGACCGAGAAACTTGTTTTTTGTTTTCCTAATTTATTATGCAAATAAATGGTTACTTTGCGCATTGGAAAACTTATTGGCGAAAGCAATTTGTCAAGTCCTGCAACAGGATAAGCAATCAACTTGGCAAACTTAATATTGTTCCTGCTGGCATATACTTTGGGCAAAACTTCGCCAAATAACAAGATTAAAAACGATACTACAATTACTTCGATAATAAATTTTAAAATGGGTGAAGTGATGGCGGAAAACATATTGTGACCCACGTAAGAAAACAAAATTACCACTCCAATGTTGATAAAATTGTTGGCGACAAGAAGTGTAGCCAGTAATTTTTTGGGTTTTTCTAAAAGCTTTGAAATGATTTTACCTTTCGAAGAATGCTGCTGCAAAGTCTCGTCAATGTCTTTTTGTGATAAGGAAAATAGCGCCACTTCGGCACCGGAAATTAAAGCAGAACAAAACAGCAACGCAAATATTGCGATAAAACCAAATGTTTGGTTAGAATCTAGTGAGTATTGAAGAAATAAACTGGGCTCTGGGTCCAAATTAAAAGCGATTAATTAAACAATCAAAACGGTAAGTCATTCTCAGGCAAACTATTGTTTTGTGGGTCAAAGTTAGCGTTTTTTGTTGGTTCGACCGATTTATTCTCTCTACTGCCATCGATTTCTTTCTTTGTTGTAAGAAAAGTAAAGTCTATTGCCTGAATTTCAGTAATGTATTTAGTTGTACCGTCTTCGGCCTGCCATTGACGAGATTTTATTCGCCCTTCGATATAAATTTTATCTCCTTTTGCCAAATATTTTTCGCATAATTCGGCCGCTTTATTTCTCACAACAATATTATGCCACTCTGTAGAAGTTACTTTTTCGCCTGTTTCCTTATTTATATAGGTTTCGTTTGTTGCCAAAGGAAATTTCCCAATGCAGGAATCACCCTTGAAATAGTGCATCTTTACGTCGTCGCCTAAATGACCAATTAGCATTACTTTATTTAAAGTCGAATTCATATTCCGTTTTTTATAAATCCAAATGTAATGATTTTTGAGTTAGCTCAAAAAATCCTTTTCAATAAAATTATGAATCACGATGGGGAAAGGAAATGTTTTCAAAGTTGTCGCACTAATTCCATTTTTGATAGTTCCTTTAACTCGTACTTTCCAAAACTTGATATGCAAATGCTGATGTGATAATTTATGGATGATGCTTTTTTCGTTACTTTCTTTCACGCTTATCACTTCGTTATTTGTAAAAAATTTATTCTGAATTTGCGCTGTAATACAATCAAAATCCTCCACTTTTTCGGTTTCAATTAGAGGAAATTCATAGAGATTGTGCCAAATTCCTTTTGCGGTACGTTTTTGGATTATCGTGTTATTATTCTCATCTAAAACCACCAAATAATTAAAAAACCGATTTATAACCTTCAACTTCTTTGATTTCACGGGCAATTGATCGACTTTCTTTTTTTGCAAAGCAGCACAACTTTCGTTAAATACACAAGCAGCACAATTCGGACTTTTCGGAACGCATTGCAAGGCACCAAACTCCATAATGGCCTGATTGAACAAGGCTGGACTATCTTTTGGCATCAATTCGAAAGCTAAAGCTGTAAATTCCCTTTTGGCGGAAGCCGAAGCAATATCAGTTTCAACATCAAAATAACGAGACAAAACCCTGAAAACATTTCCATCAACAACAGGAACGGGTTCGTTATAAGAAAAGGAAGCAATTGCGGCGGCGGTATATTCGCCAACACCTTTTAGTTTTAACAAATCATTATAGTTATCAGGAAATTTCCCCGATAATTCTTTGGCAACAAATTGTGCTGTTTTATGTAAATTTCGAGCGCGAGAATAATAGCCCAAACCTTGCCAAAGTTTCAAAACTTGTTCTTCACTCGCTACGGCGAGATCAAAAACTGTTGGAAAAGCATTTGTGAAAGAGAGGAAATACGGCATTCCTTGAGCCACTCGCGTTTGCTGAAGCATAATTTCGGAGAGCCAAATCAGATACGGATTATCAGTATTTCGCCACGGCAAATCTCGCTTATTTTCTAAATACCATACTGTCAAAGCATTGGAAAAAATCATCTTTAAAAATTTGTTACCAAAAGTAAAAGTTTATGTGATTAAATTTTAATGAATTAGCTTGAATAATTGTTTTTTTTATTCCTATCTTTGCAACCTCAAAAAATTAGTACACTATTAATAATTACGCAAGAAAATGACAAAAGCAGATATCGTAGCAAAAATTGCAGAAAAATTAGGTCTTGAAAAAGGAGATGTTCAGGCAACCGTTGAGACCTTTATGACAGAAGTTAAAACATCATTAGAAGTTGGAGACAATGTTTATTTAAGAGGATTTGGGAGTTTCATTGTGAAAACAAGAGCTGAAAAAACAGGAAGAAATATTTCAAAAAATACCACTATTAAAATTCCAGCACACAATATTCCAGCATTCAAACCAGCAAAAGTGTTTGTTGAAGGAGTAAAAGTTAATAATGAAGCAAAATAAAAATATTTATTAATCACAAAATCATCTACTATGCCAAGTGGTAAAAAAAGAAAGAGACATAAGGTAGCGACGCACAAACGCAAGAAAAGAGCGAGAGCTAACCGTCACAAAAAGAAAAAGTAGTCTAGAACTACTTTTTTCTTTTTAACGTTCATTGAAATGAAATTTTAGATTGCAGATTTCAGATTTCAGATTAAGGTTTAGAAATAAATCTAAAATCTAAAATCAAAACTCCAAAATCGAATTATTTCCCCGGGTTCAATACCTGTTAAAATTATTGTTTAATCCATCCTTACCGAAGTTGGAAGTTGGAAGTTAGAAGTTGGAAGTTTTTTGTAGCTACAAAAATCTGAAATCTGAAATCTGAAATCTGAAATCTGAAAGTGCGGATAAAAATTTACAGAGTGAATAAAGAATTAATCATCAGATCTAGTTCCGAAGCCGTAGATTTTGCCTTATTAAAAGATGGAAAACTAATTGAATTACACAAAGAAGAAGAAACAAGCAACTTCCAGGTTGGCGATATTTTTATTGCCAAAATCCGGAAACCCGTTGCCGGACTAAACGCTGCTTTTGTAAGTGTAGGCTACGAAAAAGATGCCTTTTTACATTATCACGATTTAGGTTCTAATCTTGCTTCACAACTGAAATTCATAAAACTTGTAAGCGCAGGTAAAATAAAAGATTTCTCCCTAAAAAACTTTCAGTTTGAAAAAGAAATAGACAAACACGGCTCGATTACAGAAATCATAAATGCCAGTCAATCTATTTTAGTACAAGTAGTCAAAGAACCAATATCTACAAAAGGACCAAGAATTAGCGCAGAGCTTTCACTTGCCGGAAGATTTATTGTTTTAGTTCCGTTTTCTGACCGAGTTTCTGTTTCTCAAAAAATAGAAAACAGAAAAGAAAAGGATCGCTTGAAAAAACTTGTACAATCCATCAAACCAAAAGGATTTGGTGTTATTGTTCGCACAGTAGCCGAAGGCAAAAATACAGCCGAATTAGAAAAAGATTTGCAGAACCTGCTCAGCAGATGGACTGCAATGTGTAAAAAATTACCAACCGCTCATCATCCGTCAAAAGTATTAGGCGAGCTCAATAGAGCTTCATCAATATTAAGAGACGTCTTCAACGATACCTTTAGTGGCATCCAAATAGATGATGAAGAGTTGTACAACCAAACCAAGGACTATTTACAAGAAATAGCACCTTCAAAAACATCGATTGTTAAGTTTTATCAATCAAAAGACACTCCAATTTTTGAGAAATACAATATAGAGAGACAAATAAAAACTTCCTTTGGAAAAACAGTTTCCATGAGTAAAGGTGCTTATCTTATTATCGAACACACCGAAGCTTTGCACGTTATAGACGTCAATAGCGGAAACCGTTCTAATAAAGCATCCAACCAAGAAGACACTGCAATGGAAGTTAATATGATTGCTGCCGCCGAAATAGCAAGACAATTACGTCTTCGCGATATGGGCGGAATAATTGTAGTCGATTTTATCGATATGTCAAATCCCGAAAATCGAAAAGTCCTGTTCGACTTCCTTAGAGAAGAAATGGACGATGATAAAGCCAAACACAAAATCTTACCGCCAAGTAAGTTTGGATTAGTCCAAATTACCAGACAAAGAGTAAGACCGGAAGTCAACATTAAAACTAGAGAAGAAGATCCAAACAATATTGAAGGCGAAATTGAAGCGCCAATTCAAATCATTGATAAAATCGCCATAGATCTAGAAAGCATATTAAAAACGAACGCAGATGTTGTGCTTAACGTACATCCATTTGTGGCCGCATACCTTACCAAAGGTTTTCCATCAATACGTTCAA
>DZAU01000099.1 GCA_022729635.1 Flavobacterium psychrophilum | reverse complement strand
TTCTTTTGGAAGTACTAAACCCTTTTTAATCTTACCATTGACATCTTCATCGTGGAGAATATTTACGGCATAAGTACCGGTAGGAAGATTCTCAAAAGTTATTTCAGATGCCTTGTTTGAAATTTCGGCTGTCCCCTTACGATAGTATTTATTGTAATGCTCATCAGGAATTCCATTTGTCGAATTGTATAAAGCGTATTGTACAACACCGTCCGAATTTTTCAAATGTTTTACCGAAACCGTCAACGAATAGTTTGTTGTTTCTTTTTTGTGAAAAGAATTTAAAAACAAGAAGACAGCTAAAAGATTTATATTTAGAAATACATTTTTCATTTTAGTTTTCCTTTTTTTTACTAAATTTATCTTTTAGTGAATCCACCGCATAATAAACCACCGGTACCAAAAATACAGTGAGGATAAGCGATGAAAGCAATCCGCCTATAATTACCCAAGCCAATCCGTTTTTCCATTCGCTGGCGGTTCCCTTGGCGAGTGCGATGGGCAACATTCCGATAGCCATAGCCAGTGTGGTCATTAAGATAGGACGCATACGTTCTTTACCTGCAATAATCAATGCTTCTGTATAATGCTTGCCTTCCGCTTTTAACTGATTGGTAAAATCTACTATCAAAATGGCATTTTTGGTTACCAATCCCATAAGCATAATCAACCCGAGCAACGCAAATAAGGTAATATCATTTGCGGTTAAGTTCAAGGCGAGGAAGGCACCAATGGCTGCTACCGGAATTCCAAACAATGCTACAAAAGGATAAATATAACTGTCGTACAAGGCTACCATAATTAAGTAAATCAGGATAAATGAAATTAACAAAACCGATCCAAGTGCTCCGAAGCTTTCGTTTTGAGTTTTAATATCAGCACCCCAAGTCAGTTTTACGTTTTCAGGCAACGGATTTGATTTCAGATAAGCCAATACATCATCGGCGAGTGTTCCCGAGGGTCTGCCAAAGGATTCGGCAGTAAGTGTAACGGAAGATTGACGGTCGAGTCGTTCTAACAGCGAAGGTGAATTATCTTGTTTTACTTCGGCAAATTGGGCAAAGGTGATGGGTATATTCATTGGATTTACAATGGTCAGATTTTGTACATCTTCAAAATTTTTGCGGTCAAAATCGTCGAGCCATATACGCACGGGATATTCGGTGCCTTTTTCGGTTAATATTGCATCTTCGTTGCCGGAAAAAGCAGTTCGCAGGTTTAAACCTACATAAGCAGTATTCAATCCTAACCGCTGCATCTTATCTTTATCGGGAATTACTTTGTATTCAGGGCTTCCTTCTTTTACGGATAGTTGCACGTTATCGGCACCGGACATATTTTTTATAGCATTTTGCAATTTATTGCCTGTTTGCATCACTTCTTGCACATTAGAGCCACTCAATGTAATTTTAATAGGCGCCGACTTAGGCAATAATCCTATAAATGCCATCGAAAAGTTAATTCCGGCATATTTTTTTTCCAATTCATTGCGTAAATTCTTCATAAAATCTTCGGTACCTATCTTCCGTTCTTTATCCGGTTTTAATTGAATAGTAAATTCGGATTTATTACCTTCACCCACACCCAAACTCCCAATACCTGTGCCGGGACCGGCAATATTGCTAAACAAAGTAGCCACTTCGGGTTGTTGTAGGATAAAATTTTCTACTTGTTGCGAAGTAATATTGTTTTGTTGGACGGTTATGGTTTTATCATATTCTAAGTTGAGACGAAACTTTCCTTGGTCTCCGGTGGACATCATTTCTTTACCGATGATACCTTGTTTCATCATTGCCAGCGTCAGTGCAAAAAGCAGTAAAATAATCCCTGTAAATATCAATTTGTGGTTTAAAACCCATTGAAGTTGTCTGCCGTACCATTCTATAAAAGTATTTAATTGATGCTCAAACCAAAGCAGAAAACGGTTCATAAAATTCGTGGGTTTTAAATCGTCTTTTTTTCCAATACGCGAAGCTAACCAAGGCGTTAAAGTAAAACCAACGAGCAAACTGGTCATCGTTGAGGTAATGACTACCATTGCAAATTGCTTCAACATATCTGCAATAAATACTTGCAAAAAGAGAATAGGCAGGAACACTACCACATCGACCAAGGTAATAGACAGTGCAGAAAACCCTATTTCCATACGTCCGTCCATTGCTGCGGTGCGTTTTTCTTTGCCCATATCGAGGTGTCGTTGTATATTTTCTAATACCACAATAGCATCATCTACTAAAACCCCAATAATCAAAGACATAGCCAGTAAGGTCATCAGGTTGAGTGTATAACCCATTATCCACATCACGGCAAAAGCAGTAACAAGCGATGTGGGAATTGAAATCAAAACGATAAGCGAATTTCGATAACTTCGTAAGAACATCAGCATCACTATGGAAACCAATATTACGGCAAGGATCAAATCATCTACTACCGATTCAACGGCAGCAATCGTATTATCAGTAGAATCATCGGCAATGATAAACTTTACGCCGGCGTCTTTGTTTTTTTCTTCGATAGCAGATAGTTTTTTGCGTACTAATGCCGAAACATCTACTGCATTGGCATCACCTTGTTTTTTTAGCAACAGCCCAATACCGTTAACGCCATTATAACGGCTCACCGATTTAATCTCTTTTACGCCGTCAATCACAGAAGCGATGTCTTTTACATACACCGGACTTCCCTGAAAAGGCATAGCCACTTGAACATTCATTATGTCATCTATCGTTAGAAACTTTCCGGTAAGTCGTACAGAATTGTTTGTTTTATCCGACTGTACTTTTCCTGCCGGTAAATCAAGCCCCGAACGGTTGATTGCATCAACCACTTGCGTAAGCGACACATTATAAAGTTTTAATTTATCTTGGTCCACTTTTACTTGAATCTCTCGTTCTTCTCCCCCTAACATTGTAATCTCGGCTACTCCTTTTAACTGTTGAATTTGAGGAAGAAATTCATCCTTCATTTTCTGATAGAACTCGGTTTCCGTAAGGTTACTTTTGGCACTGATAGAGATAATGGGTAGATCATTGGGCGAAACCTTACTCATAACCGGACTTTGGATGTCGGCAGGCAAATCAGTACGGATGTTGTCAATATACCGTTGTGCATCTTGCATAGCATTGTCCACATTGGTTCCGTATTTTAGGTTGGCGATAATGACGGATGCATTGGGCATTGATTTGGTTTCGAGGTAGTCAACTCCTTCGAGGTTTGACAGCGCATCTTCAATTTTACGTGAAACCGAAGTTTCTACTTCCTGTGGTTCTGCTCCCGGATAAATGGTCTTTATGACCACTACCGGTTGGTTGAAATCGGGTAGTAATTCATAACTCAAATTCATATATCCGATGATTCCTAATAAAGCAAAAACACTAAATAGAACTATTATAAGCGAAGGTCGTTTTATTGCTATTTCTGTAATATTCATAATTAGATTTATTTAAAAGTAACTTTTGCTCCATTAAAAAGATTGATAAAACCATTGGTAACAATTTGATCGCCCACGGAAAGACCTTCCGAAACAACTACTTTGTCTTCCAATCTTTCGATAATGGTTATGTTTTGTAAAACAGCGCTACCATTTTTAACAACATAAACCTGCGGTTGAATAGCACTTCCTAGCATTGCCGATGCCGGAATAGTGATTTGATTTAATCTTCCATCGGTTTTCATCGTTACTTTTCCAAACATCCCCGATTTTATTTTGGCATCCGCAGTATTTTTTAAGGTCAATTGAACGGGATAGCTATTTCCAATGTTTGATTTACTACCTATCATTGTAACTTTTCCGTTTATCGATAGTTCCGGATATACATCGGTAGTGATTTGATGTGTTTTTCCTTGTTGAAATTTTGACAAATCATTTTCAGGGACATTGATGGTAAATTTTAAATTGGAAATATCGCTCAGTTGCAACAAGGGAAGTCCGGGTGCTGCAAAAGCTCCAATTTCAGTCATTTTTGCTGTAATAATTCCGCTGAACGGGGCGCGGATGGTGGTTTTGCTGATTTGCTCCTGTAAGGTGGCTTTTTGAATTTTAGCTGCTTTAAGTCCTTGTACGGCTTTTTCGAGTTGTACGCCTTGAATGGCTTCCGCATCGGCTAAAATTTTAAACCTATTTACATCGGTTTCCAATCCTTCAATTTGAACATCAACACTCTGCAATTGAAGTTTCAGCAGCGAATTGTCTAATTGTATTAATGATTGTCCTGAATGTACCGAACTCCCTAAATCTACCAAAACAGCAGTTATTTTTCCTTGCATATCGGTGCTTAATTTACTTTCTTTAAAAGGCTCAAAGGTTCCGGAAAAGGTAAATTTATTGGTTGTGTTATCTGCTTTTATTTGCATAACTTGTACACTGATTGGTTTTCCTTCATCGTATTGATAAGGACGTTTTTCGATGATTTCTTTGTTGCTTTTCAATTTTAAAATAGTGAAAGCAAGTACTGCTAAAACAGCGACGATGTATATGATTTTTTTAGTCATAATATTGATATTTTTAATTTTTTAATGAAATATTTCCGGTTAATTTTTTCAATTCCAAATCTGCTTTTAAATAATCTATGATTGCGTTTAGGTAACTTTTTTGGGCTTCACGAACTGTATTGTCTGCCATTAAAACATCTGTAAGCGTAGCCGTTCCTTCTTTTTGTTGTAAAAGGGTTTCGTTGTAAACCGTATTAGCCAACTCTATTTGGTTATTAGTGTCGTCAATAGTTTGGTGGGTTACGGCTCTTTGTCGTTTGGCATTATCAATAAGCATCAAATTTTGGTCGGTTATCAAATCCAATTGCAGTTGCGTGTTTTGAATTTCCATCTCTTTTTGGTTGATTTTATGTTTGGTTACAGTTCCGTTAAAAAGTGGAACTGTTACTTGCAAACCTGCAAAAGCATTGGGATAGAATTTGAGAAAATCATTAGGTTTTTTATCGTAGCCAAAACCGGTTTGCCCATAGTTTCCAAATATAGAAACGGTAGGTATTCGGGATGCTTTCAAAGTGCTTAATTCGCTGTTTAACAGTTTGTTTTGTGTTTCAGTTATTTCTAAATCAACCGGAACACTATTTGAGTATGGTACTTCATTTTTGTTTTTTATGTCGGCTTCAATTTGGATATTTTGGGCAATGGGAATCCCCATTAAAAATTTAAGGGCATTAATTACTTGTTCAAATTGATTTTGCACCTGTTCGCTTTGTGTAGTAAGTTGTTCTTTTTGTAATTCGACTTTTGAAACATCGCTTTTTTTAACCATTAAATGGGTGTGCAACAATTTTAAATTGTTGAGTAGTTTTTCGGTATTTACCAAGTTTTTTTCTATAAATTCTTTTTGATGTATAAGAATTTGTGCGTTGTAATACAGGTTTGAAATGTCAAAAAACACTTGTTCTTCCGTTTTTTTGTGTTGCAGTTGGTTTAATTCAGAGGCAATTTTTGTAGCTTCTATGGCACCGTAAACCTGTGCGTTGTATAAGGGCATAGCCAGTTGAACGTTTGCACCCATATTATGAGGTACGCCCATCTGAACTTCTTTGTATAGACCCACGGGACCCCCAAAAGCCGATTGGGGCATCAAGGTATAAGGTAATTCAATAAAATATTTATAATCAGCACTGAGGTTTATTTTTGGATAAAGATTGGCTTTTGCTTCGTTTTGTTTTTCGGTGCCCAATTCTATTTTGTTACGGCTTATTTGCAAGTTTTTGTTGTGAACTTGTGCCGTGTCTATACATTGCTGCAAGGACCAAGTTTGCGCATTTCCTGTGTAAAAAGCACTAATAGCTATTAGAAACAGGAAGATTTGTTTTGATTTGTGAGTGTTTACTATCATTATTTTGTGAATTTTTT
>DZAU01000098.1 GCA_022729635.1 Flavobacterium psychrophilum | reverse complement strand
AATCCTCAAACAATCTCAAAACCCTGTCAAAATCACCACTTGGCAATCCTGCTTTTTCGAAGGTTTCAAAATCCAGTTTTACTTTTTGAGTCCAGCTCAAGTTATTAGTCACATTCTGAAATTGGTATTTTTTATAAATGGATTTAGCCGATTTAAAATCTTTATTAAACAAATAAGCGTGCGCCAAATTCAATTGTATCAACAACTCAGAACCATCAAGCCGTTCGCCTTCTTGGAGAAATTTAATGGCTTTTCCGTATTGTTTGGTCATAATATAAGCATAACCAAGAGTATTATAATCCGTAATATTTGCCTGACCATTAACCACAATGGTTAAAAAATTATCAATTGCATTGCCGTATTGCCCTTGTTTTACTGATACTGTTGCTTGACTTCGTAAATCAGAATAAAATGTATTAGAAGCGCCAGTTTCTTTTAAACAAGCATTTCCAAAATCTTTGTAAGCCTTCGCTTTTTCGATTGAAAGGAGCTTCTGAAATTCCTGAAATTTGTATTCTTTTTGCACTTTATCAAGCACGCAAACGCAAAAGTCATCTGAATCACGAAGTGATTTTGCCGTTTCAGAGGCTTTACATTGATTGATAATAACTTTACGGTTTTCTAAAGTCCAACCTCTGCTAAGTCTTTTATTTACCCAAGGCACAACTTCCAGAATAATTTTTTGGTTCATTATCCAATTCTTGCTTTCAAAACCAAACCACATTGCATTGGAATTAGGCAATATACATAAAGACTTATCGATTGAAAGTCCCTTAGCATCCTTACTAACAGGCATGTTTTGAACATAACAAGCTTTTGCAGTTTCTCCACTTTTTTTGTATTCAGAAGCCAAAGCATCATTGGTAAAAATGGCGTATTTGCATTTGTCATCCCCTGAAATTTTAGACAAAAGAAAAACAGCTCCAGCTGATCCTTGACTGATTCCTGTTGGGTCAGGAATGGATTTTAATACTGAAACCAAGCTATTTGCCATCTGTTGGTTTTCATCCAAAAGCGTGATTCTATAAACTACTTCGGTAGTTCCTACAGGCAAATCTTCGGTTTTTATGACAATTCTATCTCTTGCCGAAACGATGATTTCTTTTGTAGTTGCTCGTTCTTTGTCCCAATAACCGTCTTGTTGCGCGAAAACAGATTCGAACGAAATACTAATTAATAGCACCAAAAATAATTTTTTAATATTCATTTTTTTATGTGTTGATTGTCCTGATGGTCGAATTGCTTTCGCAATTTCCTCTTGTGGCGGTGTTCACCACATGAGATAAAGCGTACAGCAGGAATAAGCTCCTAATTATTAATGCCATTACAATTCAATGCTTTCGCCAATTTCCAATAGCATTAAATCTTTTCCTTTATCAAAAAATTTACGAATGGCATCTTCGTGATTGATTTCGATATAACCAAATGTATCGTAGTGAACGCCCAGTATTTTATCACATTCAACAAAATCTGAAGCAATTATAGCGTCATCAATGTCCATAGTAAAATTATTGCCTATCGGGAGAATTGCCAAGTCAAGTTTGGTTCGCATCGGAATGAGTTTCATATCCATTGTAAGCGCAGTATCGCCAGCAATATATATGTTTTTGTGCTCGCTTTCGATGACAAAACCACCAGGATTTCCACCATAGTTTCCATCAGGAAAAGAACTGGAATGAACAGCATTTACATATTTTACTTTCCCAAAATCGAAATTCCAACTTCCACCGTGATTCATTGGATGATATTTTAACCCTTTCTCTCCAAAATGGGACGCCACTTCGTAATTAGAAACAATAACGGCATTTGTTCTTCCTGCAATATATTCCACATCAAGAATATGATCACTGTGAGCGTGTGTCAAAAGAATATAATCGGCACTCAACTCATTGATGTTGATATGTGATGCGTTTGGATTGGCAGAAATATAAGGGTCAACCAAAATATGCTTGCCGCCAACTTCGATTCCTAATGATGCATGACCGTAGAATGTTATTTTCATTTTAAATAAATTTAAAGATTCATTTAATAATTATTAACTAACAAATCTGAAAGAAAGAAAATCATACTCAACGCCAATAAAACGGAGAGCGCAAAAGTACTTAGTGCTAATTTTTTTAATTCAGGATCTAATTCTTTGACTTTTTGATTTTTATAAACCGTAATTAAATGTTTTGTTAAAGGTATGTAAGCCAATAAAAACAAGTATTGATCAAAGTGAAAATTATTAATAATCGCAAAAACCAAAACTAAAACCATTGCAGAAACAATTAGAAAATAGTGGTATTTTTTTGCTTTTGCTACACCAATTTTCACTACAATAGTATTTTTATTTGACTTTCTGTCTGAGGCTTCATCCCGCATATTGTTTAAATTTAAAACCCCAACACTCAATAATCCTATGGCAGTTGCCGGTAAAAATAGCAGCCAATCTATTCTTTTTGCAAACATAAAATAAATCCCAATTGTACTTACCAAACCAAAAAACACGAATACAAAAACATCTCCAAATCCTTTATAACCATAAGCTCCAGTTCCTACCGTATATCGAATCGCAGATGCAATTGCTAATATTCCGAGTATCAAAAAAATCATTGAATAAATAAAATATTCCTCTTTAAACGAAAAATAAATCAATAAAATAGCTGAAATTAATGTCAGAATTGATGTCAAAATCATCGCTTTTTTCATTGATTTTGGAGAAATCGTACCACTCTGAATGGCTCTTTTAGGCCCAATTCTATCATCGTTGTCTGTTCCTTTTATACCATCACCATAATCATTGGCAAAATTGGACAAAACTTGAAAGCCCAAAGTGGTTGTAAATGCAAAAATTACAATTTTCCAATTGAACATAGATTGAGACATGGCATACATACTTCCCACTATTATTCCGGAAACTGATAATGGCAAGGTTCTTAATCTTGCGGCTTGAATCCAATGTTTCATTTGAGGTTTGAGGTTTGTGGTTTAGTGGTTTATGGTTTGAGGTTAGCAACTTCGTATTTTGTACTTCTAACTTCGTACTTCCTTACGGAAGCCATTTTTTTTCAAAATTTGGTTTTCTTTTTTCGAGAAAAGCATTTCTGCCTTCTTTGGCTTCTTCAGTCATATAGGCTAATCGAGTGGCTTCGCCAGCAAAAACTTGTTGACCTACCATTCCATCATCCGTTAAATTCATAGCAAATTTCAGCATTTTGATAGAAGTTGGCGATTTTTGTAATATTTCCTGAGCCCATTCAAAAGCTGTGTCTTCTAATTCGTCGTGAGGAATCACAGCATTGACCATTCCCATATCCATAGCTTCTTGTGCAGAATAATTTCTTCCAAGAAAGAAAATCTCGCGAGCTTTTTTCTGACCCACCATTTTTGCTAAATAAGCGGAGCCATAACCCCCATCAAAACTAGTGACATCGGCATCGGTTTGTTTAAAAATAGCGTGTTCTTTACTTGCCAATGTCAAATCGCAAACCACATGCAAACTGTGACCACCACCAACAGCCCAACCTGGGACCACAGCAATTACAGCTTTTGGCATAAAACGAATTAATCGTTGGACATCTAAAATGTTTAATCTATGATAGCCATCTTCGCCTACATAACCTTGGTGACCACGAGCTTTTTGATCGCCTCCGCTACAAAATGACCAAACACCATCTTTAGAACTTGGCCCTTCTGCCGAAAGCAAAACCACACCAATTGATGTGTCTTCCTGAGCATCGTGAAATGCCTGCAATAATTCGGAAGTTGTTTTAGGTCGAAAAGCATTGCGTACATTAGGTCTATTGAATGCAATTCTGGCAACGCCATTACATTTTTTATAGGTTATGTCTTCATATTCTTTGACGGTTATCCAATCCATTATTTTCGTTTTAAATTAGTAGTGTAAAAATAGACCTTTTTTACATTTTTCTATTACTTCTGAAATTAAATAAATAGGTGTTTTTAAAAACTCCTCAAAAAAATTATTTTTAACTATATTTGCACACGTAAATATTCAGGAATAACACATTAAATCCGTCTCTTTTTTTTTACGTAAACCAAAAACATAATGAAATATAACTCGCTCATTAAGAGTTTTATATTTTATTTTTTCAATATGAATCACACTAAAACCATTTTTTACTACTTATTTTTATTCCTTTTTTGTACATTTTCTTATGCACAACAAACAGATAGCAGCAATTTAGAAAATCTAACTCCAATAAATATAGTTGACAGCACATTAGTCTGTTCGGATGATACAAAAGAAGTTTTTGAAGATACGATAAATATAAAAACCGATTCTATTGTTCCACCACAGAAAAATGATTCCATCATTTATCCGCCACCATTTAGAGATTATAGAAGATTAGGGTATGCTAGTGTTTTATACGCTGGTACTGCTGTCGTGGGTTTTGGTGTGCTTTGGATTATGCCGGAGAGTGTGACTAATTGGGATAAAGAATCTATAAAAGAAAATGGAATTTTATGGAAATGGAAACAAAACGTAAAAGCGGGTCCTGTTTGGGATGAAGACAATTGGGTGCTAAACTGGATTACACATCCTTATTTTGGCGGTATTTATTATATGACTGCCCGAAGTAGTGGATTTACTGTTTTAGAGTCTTTTGGATATTCTGCAGTTATGTCCACTTTCTTTTGGGAATATGGAATTGAAGCTTTTGCCGAAATACCATCAATTCAAGACCTTATCATAACTCCGGTTGTAGGTTCTGTAGTAGGCGAAGGCTTTTTCTATGCGAAGAAATCTATCATAAAACACGATAAAAAAGTTTTGAAATCTAGAGTTCTTGGAATAACAACCTTATTTCTGATGGATCCATTTAATACAATTTTAGACGGATTTGGTTACAAAGAAAAAGTAAAAACTCAAATGAATATTGCTCCTGTTGGCGTCAATCAATTCTCAAAAAACCCTATCTGGGGAGTAAATTTTTCTGCAAGTTTTTAATTTGAATTTATTCTTTTACCAAATAAATTCCGTCTTCCTTTATCTCGATTAATTTCTCTTTATACAAAGCTCCAATGGCTTTCTTGAAGGTTTTTTTGCTCATTTTCAAAACCGTTTTGATGTCTTCGGGATGTGAATTGTCATTCAATCTCAAAAATCCACGGCTTGCTCTTAATTCATCAAGAATTTTATCGGCATTGGGTTCAATGCTTTGATAACCTTGAATTTGGAGAGAAACATCAATTTTATTATCGGGGCGAATATTCTTGATATAACCACGCATTCTGTCTCCGGTGCGTATCGCATCATCATAAACTTCGTCTTTATACAACAAGCCTTTGTGTTGCTCATTGATGATAACATTGATGCCAATTTCGGTAATGTGAGATACAATCAAATCTACTTCTTCTCCTTTTTCGACTGTAAGATTGTCGTTATTCAAAAACTGGTTGATTTTACTGGAAGCCACCAACCGATTTGTTTTTTCGTCCATATAAAGATAAACTAAATAGCGCTTTCCTTTTTCCATTGGTCTGGCTTGTTCTTTGAATGGAACAAGAATATCTTTTTCCATTCCCCAATCCATAAAAGCTCCAATTTGATTCATATAATTCACACGCAATAGCGCAAATTCATTCAATAAAATATAAGGTTCCAATGTGGTAGCTACGGGACGCTCTTCGTGGTCTAAATAAACAAAAACGATGATTTCCTCGCCTATTTCAAATTCATTTGGAACGTATTTATTGGGTAAAAGTATGTCGTGAATTCCTTCGGGATCTTTTTCTGGACTTCCCAAAAACAATCCAACTTTGGTATCACGCAATATAGTAAGTGTGTTGTATTTTCCTATTTCAATCATTATTTCTTGTATTTTCTAAAGTGCAAAGGTACGAAGATT
>DZAU01000038.1:15526-22320 GCA_022729635.1 Flavobacterium psychrophilum | reverse complement strand
AATTTAAGCTATCAAAGAAGGATAATGCTTCTAGAAGATATAATTTTAGATATGAAATCAAATTTAGAGAATCAAAACCAAAGAATAAAACTCTCTGAGGATTTAAGAGTAAAGCTAAAAGAGTCTAACGAAACTTTGAACAATTCCATTTTCCATTTAAATTATGAAATGTTTGAGGAATCGTATCCCAAAAAATAAATATGAGATATTTTATTATATTTATGCTGTGAAAAAATCTTTTATGAAAAAACATTTCTTCCTATTTCTGCTGCTAGTTTCCAGTTTTGCCAATGCGCAAAATGCACAAGATATTATTGCAACCCTCAAAAAAGAGCTCAAAGCTAATCCCGATGCCAAAAAAACTGCAACAATTTACTCGGATTTG
Organism: Flavobacterium psychrophilum; assembly: GCA_022729635.1. Lineage (GTDB taxonomy): Bacteria > Bacteroidota > Bacteroidia > Flavobacteriales > Flavobacteriaceae > Flavobacterium > Flavobacterium psychrophilum_P. Next base: position 21,935 of record DZAU01000038.1, on the reverse strand, counting down.
ACTTGGTATTATTCCAATGTTTCGATTGATTCAGCTTTGCATTATGGACAAAAAGCAATTCAAGAATCAAAAAAGTTGGGTGATTCTACTCTAATAGCTCAAGTGTACAGCGATGTTGGTGCAGCCTATTTTAGAAAAGGCGATTATCAAAATTCAAAGCAAAATTATTTATCTGCCTATAAAATCAGGAAGGCAAGAAAGGATTTTGCAGGGATGAATAAAATAAACGCTAATCTGGCAAATATTTACAATAAAGAAGGAAATAAACAATTAGCCTTAAAAACGTATTTTGAGTCGCTGGATTTTTTCGAAAAACAAGGAAATGTTTCGGCAACAGCGCAAACAAAAGCAAATATTGGTTTTTTATTGATAGAAACAAATAATTATAACAAAGCACTAAAATATATAAAGGATGCAATTGTAATCCAGAAAAAAATAAATGATGAAATTGGATTAAGCACATCCTATATTACTTTAGGAAATGCTTATTTGAAACTAAAAGATACTGTAAACTCTTTAAATTCATACAATAAAAGTTTACATCTGTCAAAAAAAATCGGCAATAAACTAACCGAGTCCACAGCTTTAGTGAATATAGGAGCAATTAAAAAAAACCAACAAAAATCGGAAGAAGCAAAAGCATTCGTAGAAAAGTCGAAATTATTGCGAGATAGTTTGAATTTGAACAACAAAGAATCCATCGTAAATTTAATGCTTATTAGACAAAAAATTGATCAATCCAAATTCGGCGAAGCAAAAAAGGATTTGTTAGAATTAGCAAAAACTTATGAAGGAAATCCCAACGAAAAAGAGACTTTATTAGAAACCTATCAAGAATTGGGAACTGTATATAGTCATTTAAAAATGCCAGATAGCACCGCTTTTTATTTGACTAAAGCTACCAGAGTTCAAAATGATTTAATCAATACAAATGTTATAAAACAAACTGCTGAACTCGAAACAAAATACCAAACCGAAAAGAAAGAAAAACTTTTACTGCAAAAAGAAACCGAAGCCAAACAAAAAAACCTATTATTAACAGGAATTTCGCTTTTGGCATTTTTTATCGCCCTTATCGGGTTTTTGATTTATCGTCAACAAAAACTAAAAACGTCTCAACAAGAAAAGGAGTTTGAACTTAAATCTGCCATTTCAAAAATAGAAACCCAAAACAAATTGCAAGAACAACGACTGTCAATTTCACGCGATTTACACGATAATATTGGCGCACAACTTACTTTCATAATTTCATCGGTCGATAATATTAAATATGCTTTTGATATTACAAACAAGAAACTGGACAGTAAACTTTCCAACATTTCCAGTTTTGCCAAAGAAACAATTATAGAACTTCGGGACACGATTTGGGCAATGAACAGTAATGAAATTTCGTTTGAAGATTTAGAAATCAGGATTAATAATTATATCGAAAAAGCCAAGGAAGCCAAAGATCAAATTAGCTTTTCATTTGCCATTGACCCCGATTTGAAAAACCAAAAATTAACATCGGTTCAAGGAATGAATATCTACAGAACCATTCAGGAAGCGGTAAATAATTCGATTAAGTATGCCAATGCAAGCGTCATTTCAATAAATGCAAAAGTTATAGAGAATCAAACAAAAATCATTGTTCAGGATAACGGATTGGGGTTTGATTTAAAAACTATCGAAAAAGGAAATGGATTGCAAAATATGCAAAAACGCATTGAGGAAATTAACGGAAAATTCCATCTTTCTTCTTCAAACGAAGGAACACGAATCGAGATTTTATTAAAAAATAATTCATTATGATAAAGATAGCCATCGTTGATGACAATTCGTTTTTAATAAAAACAGTACAAGAAAAACTCTCTTTTTTTGAAGATTTTTCTATAAAATTTACAGCTATAAACGGCGTAGAATTAATAGGAAAACTAGAAAAAAATCGCAATATCGATTTGATTTTAATGGATATTGAAATGCCAAAAATGAACGGAATTGAAGCAGCAAATTTGGTAAAACAAAAATACCCACAAATTAAAATTATAATGCTTACCGTTTTTGATAACGATGAAAATATATTTAACGCCATAAAAGCAGGAGCTGATGGCTATTTGCTCAAAGAAGTCAATCCAAAGGAATTAAAAGAAGGCATAATTGAAACAATGAATGGTGGTGCAGCAATGACACCATCCATTGCGATGAAAACTTTAAAATTATTACGGGAGCCAATCGTTTTTGAAGATTGCAAACCTTGTGATAAAGTAAATTTAACCCCTAGAGAAATTGAGGTTTTAGAACAGCTGTCAAAAGGATTGAAGTATGAAGCCATCGCCGAAAATTTGTTTCTCTCGGCAGGAACTATTCGCAAACACGTTGAAAATATTTATGCAAAACTGCAAGTGCATAACAAAATGGAAGCCATCTCTAAGGCCAAAAACAATAAGTTGATATAGGAAAATATGGGTTTGGAGAAGAAAAACCAACGGATTCTAATAATACTTTTGAAGGCAGAAAAAAAATAGGCCAGTAGAATTTATAATAGTTAAATGAAAAGCTTCGATTATGAAATAATTTAGAATCTTCAAAAATAAAAGTATAAAAAAATAAGAGGCAAAACAGAATCCTTATCACAATTGTTGCAGTTGTCGCAATTTTTCTACTGTTCAAATTCTCTGAATTCTAAAAGAAGCCGATTTTAACCAAACAATAAAAGGATAACTCTGGTTTTAACTTTCAAACAAATCATCGTTTACCAAATTTGGAATGGTAACTTTCAACAGAGGTTGAACTTCCATTGCCCTTTTTATGGCAAAAATTGCGCCTTCATTTCGCGCCCAACTTCTTCTGGAAATCCCATTGTTAACATCCCAAAAAAGCATTGATTTTAAGCGCTTTGAAGCTTCTTTTGTTCCGTCGAGAACCATACCAAATCCACCATTTATGACTTCGCCCCAACCCACGCCACCACCATTGTGGATAGAAACCCAGGTTGCACCACGAAAACTGTCTCCTATTACATTTTGTATTGCCATATCGGCAGTAAAACGTGAACCGTCATAAATATTTGAGGTTTCTCTATAAGGAGAATCTGTTCCCGAAACATCGTGGTGATCACGACCTAAAACCACGGTTCCAATCTCGCCCTTGGCAATAGCCTGATTAAATGCTTCGGCAATTTTCATTCTTCCTTCGGCATCAGCATACAGAATTCTGGCTTGCGAACCAACAACTAATTTGTTTTCCTGTGCGCCTTTTATCCAATGAATATTGTCTTGCATTTGTTGCTGAATTTCGGCAGGAGAAGTTGTAATCATTTCTTCCAAAACTTCACACGCTATGGCATCGGTTTTTTGTAAATCTTCGAGTTTTCCGGAGGCACAAACCCATCTGAAAGGACCAAAACCGTAATCAAAACACATTGGTCCCATAATATCCTGCACATAACTTGGGTATCTGAAATCAATTCCATTTTCGGACATAACATCAGCACCGGCACGGGAAGATTCTAGGAGAAAAGCATTTCCGTAATCGAAAAAATAAGTTCCTTTTGCGGTGTGTTTGTTAATGGCATTGGTATGACGACGAAGCGTTTCTTGTACTTTTTCCTTGAATAAATCTGGATTGTTGGCCATCATTTCATTGGCATCATCAAAAGAAATTCCCACCGGATAATAGCCTCCAGCCCAAGGATTGTGTAGCGAAGTTTGGTCTGAACCCAAATCGATATAGATATTTTCTTCATAAAATCGTTCCCAAACATCGACTACATTTCCCAAATAAGCGATGGAAACAATTTCTTTATTGGCTTTCGCCAAAGCAACTCTCGTTACCAATTTATCAATATCTTCGATGACTTCGTTTATCCAGCCTTGACTGTGACGAATATGGGTGATTTTTGGATTGACTTCGGCACAAACGGTGATGCAACCTGCAATATTTCCGGCTTTTGGCTGTGCGCCACTCATTCCACCTAATCCTGAAGTGACAAATAATCCGCCTTTTGGATTGGTTTTTATTTTCCTGAAACCGTTCAAAACTGTAATTGTGGTTCCGTGAACAATGCCTTGTGGACCAATGTACATATAACTTCCTGCTGTCATTTGTCCGTATTGTGAAACACCAAGAGCATTCATTTTTTCCCAATCGTCTGGTTTGGAATAATTTGGAATAACCATTCCGTTTGTCACCACAACTCTTGGTGCTTCTTTGTGTGAAGGGAATAATCCCATTGGGTGACCTGAATATATTGTGAGAGTTTGCTCATCGGTCATTTCAGATAAGTATTGCATCGTCAATAAATATTGCGCCCAATTCTGGAAAACAGCTCCATTTCCACCATAGGTAATCAGCTCGTGAGGATGTTGCGCAACGGCATAATCCAGATTGTTTTGAATCATCAGCATAATGGCTTTTGCCTGTTCGGATTTTCCGGGATAATCGGCAATTGGTCGGGCAAACATTTTATAATCAGGGCGAAAGCGATACATATAAATTCGACCATACCTTTTTAATTCTTCGGCGAATTCTTCGATTAATTCTGCGTGATGCTTTGGCTCAAAATAGCGAAGCGCATTGCGAAGCGCTAATTTTTTCTCTTCTGCCGTGAGGATTTCTTTTCGTTTTGGAGCATGATTGATGTTGGCTTCAAACGGCTTTGGAAGCGGTAATATTTTTGGAATTCCTTCTTGAATTTGTTCTTTAAGCCCCCTAACCCCCGAAGGGGGAACTGAGTTAGGAGTTATTTCTGGTGAATTATTCATATCAATAATCTTTTTTTATTCATAATCTCTTCTTTTCCCCCCTTTGGGGGTTAGGGGTCTTTCATAAGGACAATGACGGCAACCGCTTTTGCAGCAATATCCTCTATTGAGATGGTATTTTTCAGTAAAACATTTATAACCTTCGGGTGTGAAATAAAAATCTTCGCCTTCGATTAATTTTTTTTCATTACTTTGTTCGTTCATAACGACAAATTTATACACTTTAAGGCGAATGTTTCTAATTGTAACCAAATATTTAATTCCAAAAGGCTATCGTGGACTGGCATTATTTCCGTTTGTGTTTGTAAAACATCAATTTGATAAAGAAAATTCAGTTTTTGTCAATCACGAACGAATTCACTTGCGACAGCAATTAGAATTTTTGATAATTCCATTTTTTATTTGGTATATTCTGGAGTTTTTTGTTCGATGGATTCAATATAAAAACCTTGATTTAGCGTATAGAAACATCAGTTTCGAAAGAGAGGCATACGCCAATGAAAAAAACCTTGACTATTTAAAACGACGGGTTTTTTGGGCATTTTTGAAAAATATTCATTAGTTACCTGTTTTCTGAATCGTATCTTTGTCCCAAATACTATTTGTTGTGCAAGAAATTCAAACTCAAAAAATAAAATTATCAAACAAAACTATTTCCGTTTTTATTCGACGGGAAGATTTGATACATCCATTTATTTCCGGGAATAAGTTTCGAAAACTCAAGTATAATTTAGTCCAAGCCAAAGCAGAAAATCAAGATACATTGCTCACTTTTGGTGGTGCATTTTCAAACCATATTGCCGCGCTAGCTTATGCCGGAAAAGAGCAAGGTCTCAAAACCATCGGAATTATTCGTGGCGATGAATTAGAAAAAAAAATTCCTGAAAATCCAACTTTGAAATTTGCTCAGGAATGCGGAATGCAATTCAAATTTGTCACTCGGGAAGAATACCGTCACAAAACAGAAAAGGAGTTTATCGAGAATTTAAAACACGAATTTGGTGATTTTTACCTTGTTCCCGAAGGTGGAACCAATGAATTTGCCATCAAAGGATGCGAAGAAATTCTATCTTATGAAGATTCCCAATATGATTATATTTGTTGCGCCGTTGGGACAGGAGGAACCATCAGCGGTCTCATAAACAGCGTTTTGCCGCACCAAAAAGTTATGGGATTTCCTGCTTTGAAAGGGGATTTTTTAAAAGATGAAATTCGTAAATTTGCCCGAAATGAGAACTGGGAATTAATTTTGGACTATCATTTTGGAGGATACGGGAAAGTGAATCCAGAATTAATCGCTTTTATCAACCAGTTTTATGAGGAAAATAAAATTCCTTTAGATCCTATTTATACAGGAAAAATGGTTTTTGGCGTTATGGATTTAATGGATAAAGATTATTTCCCTGTGAATTCAAAAATATTACTTATTCACACTGGAGGACTTCAAGGAATTTCAGGGATGAATTTAAAACTTAAAGCAAAACATTTACCAATTATAGATTTCAATGATTAGAATAATATCACTTTTAATAACGATTTTCTTTTTCGTAAGTTGTAACACGAGCAAATCGGTCATTCAAACCACAAGGAAAGGATCAAAGCCGAACATTTCGACAGTCAGCACTAATAGAAAACCAGCAAAAAATGGTTCGGTTGAAAATAAATCG
>DZAU01000038.1:0-15426 GCA_022729635.1 Flavobacterium psychrophilum | reverse complement strand
GATGACGATTCTATTGCCGAATGTTTTAGAAAATATAATAATCCTTCCGATTCCTTTCGGGATCACGCACTTTTTTTGACAGGAAGACCAAGATATGCTTCGCTTTTTAAATTGGATAAAACCGATTATAAGGCTTGGGCCAAAGGTTTGAAAGATGCCGGTTACGCCACAGATTCACAATATCCAACTAAATTAATTGGTTTAATCGAAAGATTTCAGTTGTATAAATATGATGTTGGAGTTACAGGTAATGATGTAGTTGAGGACAATTCGAGTGAACAACTTGTAATAAATCCTTCGGAATATCGGGTGATGCAAGGAGATACTTTGTACTCCATTTCAAAAAAATTCAATATTTCGGTCACGGAATTAAAAAACAAAAACAACATATCTGAAAACACAATTTCAATAGGTCAAAACCTAAAAATTAATTAAAAAGTTTGAATTAAAAATTAAAAATAGCTTAGGAATATACGTTTTGCTTGAAGCACAAAACCGAAAACCGAAAACCGAAAACTCAAAATATAATGATATATAAAAGAAGCAGTCAGCTTTTTGCTGAAGCAGAAAAAGTAATTCCAGGTGGCGTAAATTCGCCAGTTCGTGCCTTCAAAGCAGTTGGAGGAACTCCAATTTTTGTCAAAAGTGCTAATGGTGCCTATTTGTTCGATGAAGACGGAAACAAATTGATAGATTACATCAATTCTTGGGGTCCAATGATTTTAGGTCACGCATACCAACCCGTTGTTGACGCTGTCATTGCAAAAGCAAAATTAGGAACCTCATTCGGGATGCCAACAGAAATTGAAACCCAAATTGCCGAATTGGCGGTTTCGATGGTTCCAAATATCGATAAAATTCGTTTTGTAAACTCAGGAACCGAAGCTTGTATGAGTGCCATTCGTTTGGCTCGAGGATTTACAAAAAAAGATAAAATAATTAAATTTGCCGGTTGTTATCACGGTCATTCCGATTCGTTTTTGATACAGGCCGGAAGCGGTGCCGTTACTTTCGGAATGCCAAATAGTCCGGGCGTAACAGCAGGAACTGCAAAAGATACTTTGCTTGCAAAATACAATGATTTAGAAAACGTTGCTGCTTTAATCGAAGCCAATAAAAACGAAATTGCCGCCATAATTATTGAACCAATTGCAGGAAATATGGGATGTATTCCACCAAAAAAAGGCTTTCATGAAGACTTGCGCCAATTGTGTACAGACAATAATATTCTCCTAATTTTCGATGAAGTAATGACCGGTTTCAGACTTGCAAGAGGTGGAGCTCAAGAACTGCTGAATATTAAAGCGGATATTGTTTGTTTCGGAAAAGTAATTGGCGGGGGTTTGCCGGTAGGAGCTTTTGCTGCGAGAAACGAAATCATGAATTATTTGGCACCACTTGGACCAGTTTATCAAGCAGGAACTTTATCAGGCAATCCTTTGGCAATGGCAGCTGGTTTAGCCATGTTGCAAGCATTGAATAATGATAGCACTGTTTTTACTAGATTAGAAGAAAAAACAGCCTATTTAGCTGCAGGAATTGACAAAGTTTTAACGAAAAATAAAGTAGATTTTACAATCAACAGAGTGGGTTCAATGGTTTCTGTACATTTTTCAAAAGATACAGTTGTCGATTTTCAAAGTGCTGCAAAAGGCGATAATGAAACTTTTAAAAAATTCTTCCACGGATTATTGAAAGAAGGAATTTATATTGCGCCTTCGGCTTATGAAACCTGGTTTATCACTGATGCGTTGACCTATGAAGATTTAGATTTTACCATTCAAGCCATTGATACGGTTTCAAAAACTTTTTAATATTTTGATGACATCAATTTGATGAGAATAAAACAAAAAAACTTCCGAGAACAAATCGGAAGTTTTCAGACAAATTATACTAACCAATTTTTAACCTTGTCTTTGTCTTTTTCCTTGTTGGTCACATTGTTGGTTTCCTCCCCTGTTTCCTTTTTTTGAGTTTTTAAGTCTTTCTTGACGAAAGCTTTTATTTTCTTCTTGTATTGAAGCCCATTTTTCGAATTGTTTCGTAGTGAGGATTTTCTCCATTCTTTTTTTAGTAGCAATTTGGTTGTCTAACCTTTTGCTTTTCATTTCAAAAATAGCATCGGCCGAAAGTTTTTCATTGTTTTGTTTTCTAGCCATTCTTTCAGCTTTTAATGCTTCCCTTCTTGCACTTCGTTCGGCAATGATTGGTTTGATTTGTTCTTGTTGTTTTGCATTCAAATCAAGTTTTAACGTCATTTTTTTTAACATTAACAAGTTTCGTTGTTCTGGGGCCATTTTTTCAATCGAACCTCTACCTGTTCTGTTTCTCATTTCTTTAGTGTTTTGAGCAAAAGCAGAAAATCCAACAACGAGCATTAGCACAAAAATTAATTTTTTCATTTTTTTATATTTTTAAGTTATAGTCATAGGACTTCAACATCTTTATAAAGTTTAATTATTAACACAAGTTTATCATTTTTTGTCATCAAAACAAGACAAAAAAACTTTATGAAGTATGATTACAATCATAACTTGTTTGTAACTCTATTCAGAAATTTGACAAGAAATTTAAAAACCAATTTTTATGTACAAATTATTATTATTTATTCTTGCATTTGTAATGTTTACTTCATGTGGCAAGAAAGAAAACGTTAGCGAAGATTTTTCAACTAAAGAAGCTGCAACTGAAACAACAGCTACAACCGATCCGTCTTCTTATGATCCAGAAAGGGGTGAAGGAAAATTTACAACTGTAGATCTTGGAGCTTCAATAGATGAAGCTATGGCCAAAAAAGGAGAAGAGGCAGCGGGAGTAAAGTGTACTTCATGTCACAAAACAACAGAAGAGAAATTAGTTGGACCTGGATGGAAAGGTGTTACTAAGAGAAAAAAACCAGAATGGATTATGAACTTTATCACAAATCCAGATCCAATGATTGATAAAGATCCTGAAGTACAAGCACAATTAGAAATATGCCTTGTGCGCATGCCAAATCAAGGTTTGTCTGATGATGATGCAAGAAATATTTTGGAGTTCATGCGTAAAAATGATGAAATAAAATAGAACTAACCCGACTGTCTTATTGTATTTAAATCCAAAGACGGTTTCTAATTTTAATGAATATGAAAAACAAATTTTTAAAAGCAATTTTTGCTATTGTATTAGTAACAGCTTTTTTCGCCTCTTGTAAGCCTAAAAATTCTGGAGATGCTGTAACTGGAGATGCTGCTCAACGTGTTTATGTTGCACCAGGTAAATATGATGAATTTTATAATTTCGTTTCTGGTGGTTTTAGCGGTCAAATGAGCGTTTATGGTTTGCCAAGTGGAAGAATGTTGAAAGTTATTCCAATTTTTTCGGTAGATCCAGAAAGCGGATGGGGTTTTAATGAAGAATCAAAACCAATGTTAAACACCTCTGAAGGGTTTATACCATGGGACGATCAACACCATTTAGAATTATCTCAAACGAATGGTGAAGTTGATGGAAGATGGATTTTTGCAAACGCAAACAACACACCCCGTGTTGCAAGAGTAGATTTAAAACGTTTTAAAACGGCAGAAATTATCGAATTACCTAATTCTGCTGGTAATCACTCCTCTCCATTTATTACCGAAAATACAGAATATGTCGTGGCAGGAACACGTTTTGGTGTGCCTGGAGATTATGAAAATGGTGATGTGCCAATTAACACTTATAAACAAAATTTTAAAGCACACATAAGTTTTATAAAAGTTGATAAAGAAACAGGAGGTATGAGTATTGCCTTCCAATTGCGTTTGCCAGGGGTAAATTTTGATCTTTCTCATGCTGGTAAAGGAAAATCTCACGGATGGTTTTTCTTCACTTGCTACAATTCAGAACAAGCCAATACGCTTTTAGAAGTAAACGCCTCTCAAAGAGATAAAGATTTTATAATGGCAGTAAACTGGAAAAAAGCGGAAGAATATATTAAAGCAGGGAAAGGTAAAATTGAAAAAACAAAATATGCTCACAATACCTGGAATGATGAAACTCACACAGGGACTTCTGTAATTAAAGATGAAGTGTTAGTTTTAGATGCAATGGCGATGAAAGATATTTGCTACCTAATGCCTTGTCCAAAATCACCACATGGTTGCGATGTTGACCCAACCGGAGAATACATTGTAGGTTCTGGAAAATTAGCCGCATTAATCCCTGTATTTAGTTTTGACAAAATGACGAATGCTATTGCTAAAAAAGATTATGAAGGTGACTACGAAGGGATTCCTGTTTTAAAATATAACTCTGTACTACATGGCGAAGTTCAAAAACCTGGATTAGGACCATTGCATACAGAATTTGATGGTAAAGGAAATGCTTATACCACATTCTTTGTTTCTTCTGAAGTGGTAAAATGGGATATAAAATCGTTGAAAGTTTTAGATAGAGTTCCTACTTATTATTCCGTTGGACACTTATGTATTCCTGGTGGTGATTCTAAAAAACCTTATGGTAAATACCTAATTGCGTATAACAAAATTACGAAAGACAGATATTTGCCAACAGGCCCAGAATTAACTCAATCAGCACAATTGTATGATATTAGTGGAGACAAAATGCAATTATTGTTGGATTTCCCAACTATTGGAGAACCACACTACGCTCAAGCAGCTCCGGCAGATTTAATTCGTAATAATGGACAGTTGAAAATTTACGATATAAAGAAAAACAATCACCCTAAAGTTGCAAAAGGCGAAAAAGAAACTAAAGTGGTTAGAGAAGGAAATAAAGTACATGTTTATATGACTATGGTACGCTCTCATTTTTCTCCAGATAATATTGAAGGAATAAAAGTGGGGGATGATGTTTATTTCCACATTACAAATCTTGAACAGGATTGGGATGTTCCTCATGGATTTTCAATTAGAAGAGCACCAACCGCAGAGTTACTTATCATGCCTGGTGAAACAGCTACATTAAATTGGAAACCTAAAAAAGTGGGTATGGTTCCGTTTTATTGTACCGATTTTTGTAGTGCTTTACATCAAGAAATGCAAGGATATATTCGGGTATCACCAGCTGGAAGTAATGTTCCAATTAGTTATAGTTTAGGTACTAATTTACCCGCCTCTTCTACAAAATAAATCAAAAATAGGGAGCAAATCAAAATGCTCCCTTTTTTAAATCCTAAAAAAAATGAAAAATTCAAATTTAACAATGTTATCAAAAGCCATGCTTTTGGTCATTGGCTTATTATTCTTAGGCTCTTTATTTGTGCCTATGTGGAGAATTGAATTAGAAGCTCCGCAATATCCAGAAGGGTTAGTGCTTCAATTACATGCCAATAAAATCGGTGGTGATGTTGATATTATTAACGGACTAAATCACTATATTGGAATGGCAACTTTACATACAGAAAACTTTTTTGAGTTTAAAATTCTTCCGTATATTTTTGGTGCTTTTGCAATTATTTCGTTAGCCTTGATATTCATAAACAAAAGAAAAGCCGTTTTAGGATTTTTGATAATATTTGTGCTATTTGTAATTTTTGCCGGAATAGATTTTTACAGATGGAATTACGAATATGGTCACAATCTCGACCCAAATGCAGCAATTAAAGTCCCTGGAATGAGTTATCAACCGCCATTAATAGGATACAAACAATTATTGAATTTTGGAGCTTATTCAATTCCAGATATGGGTGGATGGATGCTTTTAGCAGCAGGAATTTTATTGTTTACTGTAGTTTTAAAAGAATTCAAATATAAAAAATCAATATAAATGAAAAAGTTGTCTTTTTTTTTAATTTTTTTAATAATGGTTTCTTGCTCACCAAAAGGAGCGGAACCAATTAAATTAAATTCTGATGGATGTGATTTCTGCAAAATGAAAATAGCAGACGGAAAATTTGGAGCCGAACTTATCACTACCAAAGGAAGAATTTATAAATTTGACGATATGCATTGTATGGTTAAATATCACAAAGAAAATACAGCTGTTCAAATACAATCTTTTTATATTCACGATTTTAGCCAAGATAATGTTTTAATCCCAGCCGAAACAGCGTATTATGTAAAAGGAGAACAAATAAATAGTCCGATGCATGGCAATATAATCGCCGTAAAAACTGAAGATGAAGCAAAACAATTAGCAACAAAATATAGTGCAAGTCCAATTACTTGGAAAGAAATTATTAATTAAAGTGAAATGAAATATTTCCTAATTCTACTACTTTTTTTTTCGCTTACGCTAAAAGCAACCACGATTCACGTTGGTAAGGATTATGCTGTAAAATCAGTAAAAAAAGCCATCTCTTTAGCCAAAGATGGTGATACCATTATAGTGCATAGTGGGAAATATCGAGAAGGTAATATCATAATTGATAAAAAAATTGTTTTTAAAGGCGAGGGCTTACCCATTTTAGATGGAGAAAAAAAACACGAAGTCTTATCAATTCAAGCAGATAGTGTTGTAGTAGATGGTTTTAAAATAATAAAAAGTGCGTATGCTACCATTACAGATCCTTGTGGCATTAAAGTTTATAATAAAAGCCATGTATTAATTCAAAATAATGTTTTAGATGATAATTTTTTTGGAATTTATCTTCAAAATTGTCAAAATTGTACCATAAAAAACAACTATCTAAAAGCTTACGGTGAAGAAGAGCAACAACTTGGAAACGGAATTCATTGCTGGAAATCAAACGACATATTAATTATTGCTAATCGCATTGATGGTCATAGAGATGGGATTTATTTTGAATTTGTCTATGATTCTTTAATTTGGAGAAACATAAGCACAAATAATATACGATACGGCTTACACTTTATGTTTTCTCATAGTGACACTTATATCACCAATGTTTTTAGAAATAACGGTGCAGGAGTTGCGGTTATGTACACCAAAGATGTTAAAATGTTCAACAACACTTTTGATGAAAATTGGGGTGCATCTGCCTATGGGTTGCTTTTAAAAGACATTTCAGACAGTTACATTTTTAATAATAAATTTATAAAAAATACTTCGGCTATTTATGTTGAAGGAAGTAGTAGAAATAAAATAGAAAAAAACCAATTTATAAGTAATGGTTGGGCTATGCAAATTCAAGCAAGTAGTATAGACAATGAGATTGTGCATAATAATTTTGTTGGAAACACCTTTGATATGGGAACCAATGGAAGCTTGGTGTTGAACACTTTCAACTCAAATTATTGGGACAAATATCAAGGATACGATTTGAATAAAGATGAAATAGGCGATGTCCCATACCATCCACTGAGCTTGTTTGCTGTTCTTATTGAAAATAATCCCTCTGCGATGCTTTTATTCAGAAGTTTTATGATAACCCTTTTAGACAAATCCGAAAAAATATTACCAAGTATAACGCCAGATAATTTTATAGACAATAAGCCATTAATGAAAAAAATTCCGGGTTGAAATGACACAAGTTGAAGAGAAAAACCCGAAACCCGCAACCAATAAAATGATAGAAATAAAAAACATACACAAAAAGTTTGGAAAATTTGAAGCATTACAAGATGTCAATCTTACTTTCGAAAAAGGGGAATGCATCGCATTAATTGGCCCAAATGGTTGCGGAAAAACAACCTTAATAAAAAGTATTTTAGGAATGGTAATCCCAACCAAAGGCGATATTTTATTTGATCAAAAATCAATACTAAAAAAATACAAATACAGAGAAAATATTGGTTATATGCCACAAATAGGGCGTTATCCAGATTATATGACAGTGAGGCAAATCATAGAAATGATTAAAAAAATCCGAAACTCTGAACAGAATTTAGATGAAGATTTACTCAAAGCCTTTGAATTCGAAAAAATTTTCGACAAACAAATGCGAACACTTTCAGGCGGAACAACACAAAAAGTGAGTGCCGTTTTAGCTTTTTTATTTAATCCAGAGGTTTTGATTTTAGATGAACCAACAGCAGGATTAGACCCATTGGCATCCGAAATACTAAAAGAGAAAATTATTAAAGAAAAAGAAAAAGGAAAACTTATATTAATTACGTCTCACCTTTTAAGCGAACTAGACGATATGATTAGTCAAATTATTTTTATGCAAGACGGGAAAGTACATTTTCATAAATCTATTGAAAATTTATTGCAATCAACAAACGAACAAAAAATATCAAAAGCAATTGCCAAAATTTTAAAAAGTGAAAGCAATGAATAGAATCATTAAAATTATAATTCTTGACATTTTAAAAAACAAGATTGTATTGGCATACACCTTTATACTTGCATTACTTTCCTGGAGTTCGTTTGCATTAGAAGATAATTCTGCCAAAGGCCTGCTTACCATATTGAATGTGATTTTGTTTACCGTTCCTTTAGTTTCCATCCTTTTTGCAACAATTTATTTATACAATTCTAATGAATTCATTGAACTTTTATTGAGTCAACCCGTTAAGCGAAATAAAATATGGTTGAGCCTATTCATCGGATTGTCACTTTCTATGACGGTTGCTTTTTTTATTGGTGCAGGAATCCCATTATTAATCAATTCACCTGACGTTATCGGAATTATGATGATTCTTGTAGGCTGTTTGATTTCTGTTATTTTTGTGGCTTTGGCTTTCCTAAGTTCTATTCTTACCAGAGACAAAGCCAAAGGCATTGGGTTTGCCATAATGACTTGGCTATATTTTGCCTTGCTTTTTGACGGAATGGTTTTGTTCCTATTATTTCAATTTTCAGATTATCCAATAGAAAAAGCCATGATAGCGGTTACGGCATTGAGTCCAATAGATTTGGCTCGAATCCAAATTTTGTTACACCTTGATGTTTCGGCAATGATGGGCTACACAGGTGCTATTTTTAAAGATTTTTTTGGAACTTCAGTTGGGCTAATCGTTTCATTTATACTCTTGTGTATTTGGATTTTTGTTCCTTTATTTATTTCTCTCAAAAAATTTAAAATAAAAGATTTGTAATTTAAATAAACTCCAAAATGGTTCGTGCCTTTTTTTGGGTTTACTATACTTTAAAAAATGAAGACAGACATTAAAAATAGGGCAGATATTGAAATACTTGTCAATGCTTTTTATGAAAAAATTAAGTTAGATGCAGGAATCAGTTATTTTTTTACTGACGTTGTCAAAGTAAAATGGGAAGATCATTTGCCTAAAATGTATAGTTTTTTTGAAAATATATTGTTTTCTACTGGAGATTACGACGGAAATCCTATGGTAACACACGAAGAATTACATAAAAAAAGTGTAGTAACCCAAGAGCATTTTGCTTATTGGAATGAACTTTTCGTTAAAACCGTAGATGAATTGTTTTCTGGTGAAAAAGCAGAAGAAATAAAATTGAGAGCTATAAATATTTCGAAAGAGATGAGTAATAAAGCATTGGGTTAATACTGCTATTTCTTAATTGATGGATTAAAAAAAAGCGTAAGTGTTTAAAACTTACGCTTTTTAGGGTTTTGGTAATAGTAAGATGAATTAGTAATTTTATTTTGGAAGTAAAACGTCGTTAATAACGTGAATGATTCCATTTGATGTAGGTATTGAAGCAACTATTTCAGAGCCATTAACGAAAGTTTTCTCTCCCTGTTTAGTGATTTTTACTTTTCCGCCATAAACCATGTCAAACTCCTGACCATCCTGCATATATTCTATTTTCAATACGCCTACATAGGTATGATACCCTAGAATATTTTCCAAATCTCCCTTTTTTTCTGGTTTCAATAAACCTTCAACAGTTCCAGCAGGAAGTTTATCGAATGCAGCATTTGTAGGAGCAAAAACAGTGAAAGGACCAGCATTACTTAATGATCTAACAAGATCTGCAGCTTTTACAGCAGCTACTAATGTGGTGTGGTCTTTACTTCCGGAAGCTACTTGAACAATGTTTGGTGCCGATGTTTCGTCAACAACAGCTTCTTGCCCTGTTGGTGTTACTTCTGTGTTTTCGGTTGTTGCTTCAGTTTTAGCTTCGCTATTTTGTTTGCATCCAAAAACAGCGAATAAGCTAGCAATTAATACTAATTGAATAGATTTTCTCATATTTAAAAAACTTAAATGTTATAAGACAAAGCACTTCATTTTTTAACAATTATTTTATGAGTGCAATCATAAAGGAAGATAATTTTTAACTTTTTTTAAAGAAAAAAAGGCAGTTATAGCAATTCCAATAAATAATATAATCGAAACTCCAAAAAGGATTTCGTTAATGTATGGAATTATGGTATAGTTTATTGAAGTGATACCTTGAATAGCCAAGACAATTTCGTTTAGGATAACTCCAACAGAGAATAGGAATACTCCAAATTTAATTTTTTTGTTGGGATAAATTAAATGATTAGCATAGATATAAAACAATAAAAATAAAGTAATTATTGCTAATAAAACAAGATGTAAATAAGCGATAACAATGGGTCTGAAACCAAAAGCCAATTGGCTAATAGCTGGAACTGTAGAGCCTAGTTGGAGTACTAATTTTACACTTAGAGAAAAACCCACAAAAACTAAAATGTATTGTAACAATGGAGAAAAGTTTTCAAGTGAATTCCTTTTGGTTTTCCATAAAATAAATAGGAATTTGAACCAAGCAAAAACCTGTGTCAATGCAGCAATTACTGTAATAATATACAGCCAAACAGGCAAATCTAACCATAGTATTGACAAAAGGTAAGCAGGAATACAGGCTATCGCAAACAATTTAAATGTAGTTTCATAGAAGAGATGTTCAGATTTCCGAAGATTTAATAAACCAAAAAGCAACCCCATACAAGCAAAGAAAAACCAACCATTGTACTGAAAATGCAAATAGTAATAGACCGAAGACAAATATAAATCCTGAACAAAATTTTTGCTGATCATCATATAAGCCAGATAAAATGTGCCTAAAGACGAAATTATATTAAAAAATATTGCGGCTTTAAACCATTTTTTTGCCAGTAAATCCTCATCCAATAATTTTAAATCCTTTAAGAATTGGTAACCAAAATAATAAGAAACAAATATTGATGCGGTCGAAAAAATTATGGAGTACAATCCGTAGCCTTGAATTATAAAGAAAACGAGCATTCCATAAGAACAAACTAAATTAGCAATAATTGTTTTTGTGTATTTATTTTCCTGAAAATGGGTTATTTTGGTTTGAAGATAATAGACCATCAACACCATTAAAGTATGACTGATCCAACCGGCAAAGGCAAAATGCGAATGCGAATGCTGCAAGTTTTTTTGCTCAAAATAAGGAAATTCAAAACCAATTTTATAGCGCATCAAAACCCCGAGAGATGCAACAATACATAAGTTTAACAAAGAGAATTTGAGCCAAAATTTTGTGTTCAATAGCATTTAATAATATATTTTGTGATTGATGATTTCCACTTTATTGCATTCATTCATTTTTGTTAAAACTCGAATTACGGTTTCTACCCTTAATCCCGTAAAATTGGCAATTTCCTGACGAGTATATGGAATAAATTCTCTTTCGCCGGGATTTCCTGATTTTTTCTTGAATGAATTTAAAAACGCAATGACTCTAAACTCTGGTTTTTGATTGATGATTTCTTTTGATGTGTTTGCTTTTGAATGAATTTTTTGGGCAAATAGAGTCAAAAAATATTTTTGTATGTATGGATACTCCTCCAAAATTTTTAAAAATTTGTCTTTTGACAATTTTAATATTGTACTGTCTTGAATGGTAACAGCCGTAGAAGGATAAGTGTCGTTAATAAATAATGGTGGCTCGCCAAAAGCATCTCCAGGGCAAAAAAGGCCTTGGGTAAATTCCTTTCCTTCTTCATTAGAATTGTACATTCTAACACCACCTTCTAAGATTTGGTAATAGAAAAAGGCAACTTCATCTTCATTAAAAACAATTTCGTTTTTTTTGTATTTTTTTGCAACTGCTCCCCAGGAATAAAGTAAATCGATGTTTATTTGCATAAATAATTTTAATAAAGTTGATTTTTTTCAATTTACGAAAAGCAAAATTCAACGACCGCAAATTTAATTTTTATAAAATTAAAAAAAATATGACCATAATCATAAAAATAATTCTTTAAAAAAGGATATTTTTGTCCTGTGAATAAAATTATAACTCTATTAGCACTGTTCATCCTTCTAAAACCAATACTTCCGGTTATAGAGTACATCGCTAATTATGAATATATTTCTCAAGTACTTTGTGTCAATAAGGACAAACCAAAAATGAAATGCAATGGAAAATGTCATTTGATGAAAGAACTTGCTAAAGCTTCTGAAAACGACAAGCCTATTTCCTCAGATAAAAAATCGGCAAATCATAAATTAGAAGTATTATTTTTTGAAGAATTCAAATCATTTAAAATCAAATCTTTATATTTTGAGGAAACACCAACAATAAACTATTTTTATGCTAATTTTTACTGCTATTTGAATAGTGATTCTGTTTTTCGTCCTCCCATTTTCATTTCTTAATTTTTCAAGTTTTTTGCAACTATTTTTTCGATAAAATCTTTATCGAAGGGACTTTTTATTATCAAATTTAAAAAATATTAAAATGAAATTTTTAAGAATATTACCATTGGTTTTAGTAACCATATTTGCTTCATGCACTTCAGATTCGAATGAACCGGCTGTAGATGAATTAGATGGAATGACTAAATTTAAAGAAATAACAAACACTACTCATACCATTGAATTATACAAACACATGGGAGGCTTAGAGCAAGGTTTTAACGAAATTGCCCTAAAAATCAAAGACAATGCCAGCAATCAATACATAAAAAACGCTACCGTTTCTTGGATGCCTAAAATGCACATGACGACGATGACACATTCTTGTCCAAAATCTGCCATAGAGAAAATCTCCACTGACGGATTGGTTTATGAAGGTTATATCGTTTTTCAAATGGCGCAAAATGCAACTGAATACTGGGATTTAAAGATTGACTACACCATAAACGGAACCAGCTATTCTATGACATCTGTAATTGATGTTCCCGCTTCTGCAAAACAAAGAGTAACCACATTTACTGGTTCTGATGGAGTGAAATATATAGCAGCTTTCGCAGATCCACATCATCCAAAAGTAGGAATCAACGATATGATAACAGGCGTCTGGAAAATGCAGGATATGATGACTTTTCCGGCTGTTGATAATTTTAAGTTGAAAATTGATCCAAGAATGCCAAGCATGGGAAATCACAGTTCGCCTAATAATGTAGATTTAACCCAAACGGTTTCGGGAGATTTATACAACGGAAAACTATCGCTGACAATGACAGGTTACTGGAAAATTAATTTGCAATTACTCAACGCTTCGGGAACTATTTTGAAAGGAGAAACCATTACTGATGCCGTTCCAGCAAGCAGTATTTACTTCGAAATCGAGTTTTAATAAATAGAAATGAGGCTGGCTAAAAATCAAAATTAAGAATCAATTTTGTCATTTCGACCAAAGGGAGACCCGAGCAAAGCGAACGGACGAAGTAAATCACATAACGACCCTGTTCGCTGTGGCGAAAGCAACAGATGTGATTTTTCCTGCGTCGAAATGACAATTTTTCTAGAGAGCCTCATTATTTTACATTTTTTTATGAAAAACTTTATCATTTTTATAATGTTGTTTTTTTTGGTTTCCAATGCTGTTATTGCCCAAGGAAAACCCGCAGATACGATAGCTCCAAAAGATTTAAAGGAAGTTATTGTCATTGGCAAAAAGGCACAACTGTACCAAAAACAAACCAAGCCATTGGCTACAATAGATGAATATTTGCAACAATCCACAAAAGTAGATATGATTCGTCGTGGCAGTTATGCATGGGAACCCATAATCAATAATATGACTACCGAAAGAACCTTGATCACCATTGATGGGATGCGGGTTTTTGGTGCTTGCACCGATAAAATGGATCCTATTACTTCTTATGTTGAGGTTTCTAATTTGTCTGAAGCTACCCTAAAATCAGGACAACAAGGTGCTTGTCATGGCGCGACAATTGGAGGTTCTGTCGATTTAGTAAGAAACCGAAGCGGATTTTCAAAAACTGGCTGGGATGCTTCAACAAACGCAGGATATGAAACGAATAGCCAACAAAAAATCTTCGGAACTGCCCTAAATTATGCAGATAGTTTGTATTATGTTGACACCGATTTTATGTTTCGTGATGCCGAAAATTATTCCGATGGGAATGATCAGGAAGTCTTGTTTTCACAGTTTCAAAAATTCAATATTTCAGCAACTTCCGGATTTTATTTTGATGAAAATAAATTGGTTGAAGCTTCAATTATCTATGACAAAGCAACTAATGTAGGTTATCCGGCTTTGCCAATGGATGTTTCTTTGGCAGAAGCATTAATCACTTCCCTGAAATTTGAATATGCTCCAAAATCTTCCAAAATCGAAAACTGGGAAACCAAAATTTACTACAACACCATCACTCATAAAATGGATGACACCAAGCGTCCTTCGGTTCCTATTCACA
This sequence comes from Flavobacterium psychrophilum, assembly GCA_022729635.1. Classification (GTDB taxonomy): domain Bacteria; phylum Bacteroidota; class Bacteroidia; order Flavobacteriales; family Flavobacteriaceae; genus Flavobacterium; species Flavobacterium psychrophilum_P. The sequence continues at coordinate 1,007 of DZAU01000038.1, read as the reverse complement.
TGGATATGCCGGGTTGGAGCGATACTTCGGGCTTTTATTCCAAAATAAAAGGAGTTTCCGGGAAACATCATTTTCTGGCCGATTTGAATTCTTTTTACAATCGTTCTGTTGCCGAAATGACGATGTATCCTGCTGATTCTAACGAAAAACTGATGTTTATGTACACTTGGCCAGACGTGAAAACAATTTATACAGCCTTGTTTTTAGAAGACAATATCGCACTGAATGGTCATTCGAGTTTGAAATTTTCGACAAGTTTGGCAAACCATTTTAATAAGGTTGACAGCCAATTGGGTTTAGAAAGTTTACAGATTTTTTATCCCGATATGAATGACAGTAAAAACAGAATTTTGCCAAGTATTTCTTCTAGTTATTCTTATGATGAAAATAGTTTTTCTTATGGTTTTGGATTGGCTTACGGCGAACGTGCACCTTCGGTTTCTGAAGGATATGGGTTTTATTTATTCAATAGTTTTGATAATTATGATTACATTGGAAATCCAGAAATGAAAAATGAAAATTCTATAGAAGGAAATGTTTTCATTGGTTATAAAACACAAAAATGGAGTGCGAAAATGTCGTCATCGTATTTTCATATTTCCAATTATATTGTTGGCAAACCAGACGAGACTTTAATTCCAATGACTATTGGTGCAAGCGGCGTAAAAATTTATACAGCACTGGATTATGCCACTATTTTCAACGCAGATTTGAATTTGGAATACCATTTTACCAATGAATTAAAATGGAAAGGACAATTGGTTTACAGCTACGGGAAAGACTTCGAAAAAAGAAATTTACCTTTTATAAGTCCGTTGCGATATTTCGCTGCTTTAGATTATAAAAGAGGAAAATTCACTTCAGAAATTGCGGTTCTCGGCAATGCAACACAAACCCAATTCAGTCCTTTTTATGGTGAAGACAGAACGCCAGATTATGCCATTTTGAATGTAGATGCTGGATATTCGTTTCATTTTGAAAAAGTGAAATGCTATCTAAAGGCTGGA
>DZAU01000181.1 GCA_022729635.1 Flavobacterium psychrophilum | reverse complement strand
CGGAATCGAATCATAGCACTTATTTGTTGTAAATGATTTATTATCTGCTTTATGCAGCAACATTTCCTTTTTTTGTATCAAATGTGAGATTATCGCCACTTTCCGCAAACGAAGCAAAGAAACTGAAAAGTTTTTTTCCGGCACTTTCGTCCCTCATTATTCTTTCCGTTGTTTCCTCAACATCAATATCTAAAAACTCCAATAATTCGATAATTATTTTGAGAATAACATCCTGAATCCGTTCCCATAATGTTAATTCCAAGAAATCTTGCTGCGTCTGTCTGAAAAGTTCACCCATGGTTTCATAATCTTCAAATCGTAATTTTAGCGACAGGAGGAGGTGAGTAAATAAAACAAGGGTTATATCGGCTATTTGTCCGTCAAAATCGGTGTTTTGACTTTTTCCAAGCCTCAAATATTGTTTGCATTCTTTGAACAACACTTCAATGGTCCATCGTATTTGATACAGTTCTATGGCTTTGACAAATGACAAGCTCTTATCGGTGGTCAATAAAAGATTCCATTTTTTTGCGTTTCGATATTTTATGTAAAACAATTTTACGGCAACTCCCTTATATTGAGCAACTATCGAAATATAGGAGGATTTGTATTTTTTTGAGTATTTTGATTTTTTACGCTCATTCTTGATTATTATTTGCTTGGAATTCAGTGCTTTTCCATCAATAAGAAATTTTCGTTTATCCATTTTACACATACCCAAAACGTGTATAATTTTATTTTTCAGGGTTCGAATTTGTGTTATCATGTAATCATTTACAAACCAGCTGTCCATCAAGACATAAGAACACATAAATCCATTTTTCAATGCGCGTTTTATCATCGAAATTGCAACTTGTGTCTTCTTCATATCCAACTCTTGGACTCTTTTATGAGCCGGCATTTCTTTTGTTCGCTTCTTGCTGAATTGTTCATTTTTCTCTTTATTTTTTAAACCAAAATTACCTTTTGTTCCTTTTTCGCGATGTAATGAAAAATCGGCAGCAACAAGGCTTTTGCCGTCCCAATATGCGAGGGTTAGCATTTTGAATCCCCAAGGATGAGTCTTTTTAACGTGATTGAATATCCTGCCGATAAATTCAAATTTATGTCCTGTTTTTTCGATGTCTGTGTCGTCTATAACGAAGCACTTAATACTTTCATTATCAGAGCCATGCTTCTCAGTTTGGGCTTTAAATTGTTTGGCACAACTCATTAACAGTTTTCGCCAATCCATTCGTGAATTGTTCATAAACCGATAAAGTGTGTTTTCATCACCTGCGAAAATGATTTTGTTTCCTAATTCTTGCATTGCCCAAATACTTGCGCCGCGCAGTCGGTATAAACACAAAGTCAAAATTAAGGTACAAACATCGAATCCTTTCTTTTTCGCATTTTCAAAAGGTTTGAGAATCTT
>DZAU01000037.1:20691-22369 GCA_022729635.1 Flavobacterium psychrophilum | reverse complement strand
AAACCAATTCCCTAAAATACTGCAACAATATTTTGTCGTTCTCCTTTGTTGGTGTAAAAATTTCCAGAATACTGGGTTTGTCGTTTTGGGAATAAAAAGTTTTCAAACTTTTGGCTAAACTCGTTTCGTCACTTGTGGTGCTATATTCAAAACCATACATTTTTGCCAAATTTTCGGCAGTAAGACAATGGGAAGTTTCGAAAAATTTGTTAAAAACTGGCGTTTCTTCGTGGCCGGGCAAAATCCTAAAAATTCCTCCACCGCCATTATTGATTAGGATTATTTTGAAATTTTTAGGAATATATTCGTTCCACAGGGCGTTGCTATCATACAAAAATCCAATGTCGCCCGTGATTAAAACGGTTTGTTTTTCATTGGCAACAGCCGCACCAATTGCTGTTGATGTACTGCCATCGATGCCGCTGGTTCCACGATTGCAAAACACTTGAATTGACGAATTTATGTCGAACAATTGTGCATATCTAATGGCAGAACTATTGCTGATTTGTAGCATACAATCCTGTGGCAATGAAGGAATTATTTTCTCGAAAACTTTGAAATCTGAAAACGAAATCTTGGACAAATACTCTTGATGTTTCCTTTTTCGCAATCTAGCAATTGCTTCAAAAGTAGAATGATAATTGCTTTTTATCGGAATTGTAAAAGGCAAGAATTGTGTAAAAAATTCATTCGGATTGACTTCAAAATGCTTAGTCAAACAGCCAAAAGTGTTGTATGCTCTCAAGGAATCAATATGCCAATGATGTTTGGGTTGGTACTTTCGCAAGAACGCTTTTATCCTTTTGGAAACCACCATTCCGCCAAAAGTAATCAGGATATCAGGCCGAAAATTCTTGAAATCTGAATTTGAAAATGGAGTGATTATGGTGTCAATATGATTCAAAAAAGAAGGATGATGTATATTTGAAGTAGCTTCGGTCATCACCACAACCGAATCTTCTTTGGATAAAAATTCAACAATTTCTGAATCAATGTTATTGGGAGCATTTTCTCCAACAAGAATCAATTTCTTTTTTGAGCTGTTCCAAATATTGGTAAATTCTATAATTTCATCGATAGAAATTTTCTTTTTCTCTTTAGGAAAAGCAGAAATGGTAACATCGACATCTAATTTTGAAACCGTTTGATACAGAGGTTCTTCAAATGGCGCATTGATATGAACTGGTCCTTTTTTGGCGAAAGCCTTATTTATTGCTTTATTTATTTTCAAATCATTTTCTACAGAAGCTTCTTCGGTCAAATTTGCATTGTATAACGAATGATTTTTGAATACGTTTTCCTGACGGATGGTTTGACCGTCGCCAATGTCAATTTTATCCAAAGGTCTATCGGCAGAAATAACAATTAATGGAATTTGGCTGTAAAACGCTTCGGCAAAAGCGGGATAATAATTCAACAATGCTGAACCCGATGTGCAAACTACAGCAACAGGTTTCTGGGTTTTCTGTGCAATTCCAAGTGCAAAAAAGGCGGCACAACGTTCATCAGCAATACTATAACAGTTGAATTCGGGATTGTTTACAAACCCAATTGTCAAAGGAGCATTTCGTGAACCTGGAGAAATTATGATGTTTTTGATTCCTTTGGCAAGACAAATCTGGATGATGCTTTGCGCTAAAGGTATTTTGGGATAAATCATTATTGAAGTTAGAAGTTA
>DZAU01000037.1:15360-20591 GCA_022729635.1 Flavobacterium psychrophilum | reverse complement strand
TTAATCCAATTCAAAATTTCAGGATCATTAGGCAACGTTTTTGGAGCAATTACTTTTACCAACTCTCCCTTTTCATTCAAAAGATATTTTTGGAAATTCCAACTTACTTCGCTGTCTTGTAATCCGTTTTTAGTTTTTTGTGTCAAAAATTGGTAAACCGCACACATATCTTCTCCTTTTACAGAAACTTTGTCCATCATCGGAAAAGTAACTCCATAGTTGAGTTGGCAAAAAGCGGCAATTTCTTCATTAGTTCCTGGTTCTTGCGATTTAAAATTATTGGCTGGAAAGCCTACAATTACAAAACCTTGAGCGGCATATTCTTTGTACAAAGCCTCTAATTCCTTGTATTGTGGTGTTAATCCACATTTTGAAGCAGTGTTTACAATCATTATTTTCTTTCCTTTCAAGGAGGCAAATTCAAAATCTTTTCCCGAAAGGTCTTTTACATTAAACTGATAAATCGTTTGTTTTTCCATAGTTTCTGCGCTTTGATTAATCTGGCTATAGCTTTGATTTGAACAAATAAAGAAAATTCCGAAAGCAATAATAAATAGGTTTTTCATTGAATTAAATTTTAAAATAAATTATTTGATTTTTTTATAATATTTCTTGTAATTTGGATAAGTAATTGCGCCTAATATCGCTATTGCCAACAATGATTGCCATATCCAGGCCAATGATTTTGCTTCGCCACTTGCGTAAGAATGCAATCCTACCAAATGGAAATTTACACCAAAATAAGTGAACAAAATCGACAAAAAGGCAAAGACACTCATCAAATTAAAAACCCATTTTCCTCTTAAAGATGGCACAAAACGAGCGTGAATTACAAAAGCATAAACCATAATACTAATCAACGCCCAAGTTTCTTTTGGATCCCAACCCCAATAACGCCCCCAACTTTCGTTGGCCCACTGTCCGCCAAGGAAATTCCCGATGGTTAGCATAACTAAACCAATCGTCAAAGCCATTTCGTTGATATAAGTGAGTTCTTTAATATTCAAAATCATTTTAGGTCTGTTTTTTTCATTGGTAAACAATATCAGCAACAAAGAAACCACGCCAAGAATCATTCCCAAGGCAAACGGACCGTAACTTGCCACGATAATTGCCACATGAATCATCAACCAATAGGAATTAAGAACAGGTGGTAAATTGCCAATTTCAGGATCAATCCAGTTCATATAAGCAGCAGACAAAATCATTGCAGTTACAAAAGCCGAAGAAGCTACGGTTAGTTTAGATTTTCGATCGAATGTCAACCCAAAAAACATCGTCGCCCAAGCCACATAAATGATTGATTCATAAGCATTACTCCAAGGCGCATGACCCGAAATATACCAACGCGCAATTAAGCCAATGGTGTGCAACGCAAAGAGCAAAACAATAATTATATGCACAGAATTGATAATAAAATTAAAGGATTTTCTTTCCTTAAAAATTTTCAGTATGGTAAAAAGAAGCATAACCATCGCCGCATACAAGTACCAAAAAGGGAGTTTTTGGAACACATCATATTTATTATACATAATTTCTGACGTGATTTTTTGTTCACTTGGTCTCACTTTACTTCCAAATTTTTTCTGGAAACCGTCAATGCTTTCCAATAATTCATCGGCTTGTTTATAATCGTTTGTCGTGGATGCCTTTTCTAAAGCTCCAAAATACAATGGAAAAATATTTTGAGTATAAGTGGCTTCCATGCCTTTCAAACCTGCAATTTCTAGTTCAGGATAGGAAATCCATTTATTATTGACATCATCAGGAATAGGAAAAATTTTCAAAATGCTTCCGCTTAATGCAGCTTCCATCAAATTTACTTTTTTATCGGTTTCGATAAAATCCTTTTCAAATTGGTTTGGATTTGCATTTTTGTATGCATCTTCTAAGTATGGTGACAATTTATAATTTCCAATTTCGTCAAAAAAGTTTAAAAAAGTGGCGTATTTTGCCTTCGAATCGATGCCAATAATTTTACGAATACTGTCATTTCCGGCTTTAATATATAGCATTGGAACTTGAATCCAAATGTTTCCTGCCTGAGTCATCGACAAAAATACTTGGTCAGAATTCATGCCTTTGTAAGTATTCTTATGACTCACTTTTCGTAACAATTCAGACGAAAAAGTATTGATAGGTTTCATTCTACCGCCAGCATCCTGAATTACTAATCTTCCAAATTTTGCTGCGTGATTTTCAGAAACTTTACGTTTTTCGAGTATCGAATCTATTTGTTTTTCGGATAAAAACTGAGCGTTATGATTTTGGGCAAAGTTTCCTAAACTCATTAACAAAAACATTATTGTCAATAGTTTTGCTTTTTTTATTTTCACGGATTCTAATTTTTGTTTCAAACTGGCAAAACGAGAATGTTTGGTAAAAAACAGAACCAACATTGAAAAAAACAACATATAATACCCAATGTAAGTTATCAAAGTCCCCCAATAATCGTGGTTTACAGATAACACTGTTCCCATTTCGTCGGGATCAAATGAGGATTGAAAAAATCGATATCCGTGATAGTCTAAAATATTATTCATATATATCTTATAATCAAAAACTTCGGCTTTGTCTCGAACGGTAACCTGGCTTTCAAACGAAGAAAAACTTTTTTCGGTTCCGGGATATTTCTGTGCTATAAAATCATTCAATTTGATACTGAAAGGCAAGGTATAAACTTTGTTTCCATAAGTAAACGTATATTCTAAATTGCCTATTTTCACCGTTTGTGGTTCACCAGTTCTTCCTTTTATACCTATTAATGTTACCGTTTTTTCCTGACCTTCGGCGGTTAATTTTACAATTAGTGCATCATTACCACTTTTGTCTTTATAATCATTTTTGGATTCGTAATCCACAATTCCTTTAGTAGCAATATCAGGAAAAACGACTCTCATATCGCCAATACTGTACAAAGAACGCATCATCAATGGTTGCACAACATCCTTGGTTACTTTGCCCTGCAATTTGTCGGCCATTCTCATAAATTCGCCTTCAAATGGAGTTTGAATTGTTGAAGTTGAGTCGGTTATTGTAATATTTATTGCTCCTGGCGTAAATTTATTTAACGCAAAAAGCGTATTATGAATATTTTGAACTTCACCTTCTTTCAGGAAATGCTCATGTCTTCCTCCTTCTCCAGCTTCCACAATTTTGAAATATAAACTTCCTTTTGGATCGGGCTTGATAACCTCATTTGCTCCCATTATGAAATTCTCGTAATTCACTTCAAATTTAGTTTCATCAAACTCTTCCGAAATAGAAAAATTATTATTGGTCACTGGCGAAAGCAATAATGGTTTTTCAAAAACCCGACGTCTCATTTCGCCTTTATATTCGCCATCTACAAAAAGAGTGAGATACATTTTATCGGAATAAAAAACATTTTCAGTGGCACCTTCGCGTATGGGCATCATTCCTTCATAACTGATATATCGAGTAATAAAAGCACCCGCAATGATGAAAACAAAAGAAAAATGCACCATAAGAGTTGCCCATTTTTCTTTTCGCAATAAATTATAACGTTTGATGTTTCCAATGAAATTAATCATAAAAAACAACATAATTCCCTCAAACCACCATGCATTGTAAACCAAAATTCTGGCGGTATCAGTATTATATTTACTTTCGATAAAAGTTCCTGCACCCATTGCTATTGCAAATGTCAGGAAAAGAATGGCCATCAGTCGAGTAGAAAACAATATAGAAGTCAATTTCTCGTTCATCTGTAAGAATTTACGTTTTTTAAAAAGAAAAGCAAATGTACTTATTATTGTTGAGTATAAATTTTCTAATTTGTTAATTAAATCTAAAATTTGGCTTACAATAAATAATTTAATTGGCAATTTTCTTATCCACCATTGGCAATAAAGTTTAATCCTTTGACTTTTTTAATTACTTTTGCCTTATGATTAAAATAGTAATTATTGGTTCCGGAAATGTCGCTCAGCATCTGATTCAGGCTTTCGCCAAAAGCAAAGAAATCGAGGTTTCGCAAGTCTTTTCCAGACAAAAAGAAACCATCGTTCCCCTACTCGATTCCAATAAAATTACTGCAAATTATAATGAATTAATCAAAGCTGATTTATATATTATTGCTGTTTCCGATGATGCAATTGCCAATGTTTCTTCACAATTACCATTCAAAAATCGTCTCGTAGTGCATACTTCGGGCAGTATTCCTTTAGATTCTTTGGATAGTAAAAACAGAAAAGGCATTTTTTATCCCTTACAAACTTTTACAAAAGGCAAAGCCATTGATTTCAGCCAAATTCCCATTTGTCTGGAAAGCGAAAATGATTCTGATTACCAATTATTAGAAAAAGTGGCGAAAACTATTTCAAATAATTCTTTCAAAAGCAACGAAAAACAACGGAAAGCCTTGCATATTTCGGCAGTTTTTGTCAATAATTTCGTCAATGAAATGTACCGAATAGGAAATGAAATTTGTGAAGAAAATAAAATTCCATTTGAATTGCTCAAACCATTAATTTTAGAAACCGTAAACAAAATAATGACGCTTTCGCCTGCAGCAGCGCAAACTGGTCCGGCAAAACGCAACGACACACAAACAATAGAAGCTCATTTAGATTTTTTATCCAATGAAAATCACGCAACAATTTATAAAATACTAACACAATCCATACAAAATAATGGCAAAAAGTTATAAAGAAATAATGAACGAAATCACCACATTTATATTTGATGTCGATGGCGTTCTCACCGATAGTTCAGTTTTCGTGACCAATGAAGGCGAAATCCTGCGCACGATGAATATTCGCGATGGTTATGCAATGAAAGCAGCTGTAGAAAGTGGCTACAATGTTTGCATAATTTCTGGCGGAAGCAACGAAGGTGTTCGAGTACGATTGAGAAATCTTGGGATAACTGACATCCATCTTGGTACACTGGACAAAGTCGAAACATTCAAAGAATATATAGAACTTTACAATATCAAGCCCGAACAAGTCTTGTATATGGGCGATGATATTCCGGATTATCACGTGATGCAACTCACGGGTTTGCCAACTTGTCCGCAAGATGCAAGTCCAGAAATCAAGGCAATTTCTAAATATATTTCGCATAAAAAGGGAGGAAAAGGTGCCGTTCGCGAAGTCATCGAACAGGTGATGAAAGTTCAAGGAAAATGGACAATGTATTTTGATGGAAAACTGGATTAGTTTTCAGACGGCAGACCTGCCTGCCGGCAGGCAGGTTGCAGATTGCAG
>DZAU01000037.1:0-15260 GCA_022729635.1 Flavobacterium psychrophilum | reverse complement strand
TTTTCTGAACTAAATATTGAAGTTTCCGAAGAAATATATACTTCATTTACTGGATTTTCAACAAGAAATACTTTCCAAAAATTGAAAGAAATATTTCCTCTCAGCTATGAAGTGGAGGATTTAATTCAAAGAAAGCGCACAATTTTTAATGATGCCTTCGACAACAAAGAAGATTTGGCTTTACTCGAAGGGGTCGAGAAATTAATCAAAAATTTACATTCAAATGGAATGGAATTAATTTTAGCATCTTCGGCTGCAAAAGTAACCATCGACAGAGTATTCAAACGATTTAATTTATATCCATATTTTAGTCACATTGTTAGCGGGGAGGATTTTCCAAATTCGAAACCGCACCCGGCAATATTTGAATTTGCCGCTAATTTATCTCTCGCTTCAAAAGAAAACTGTGTCATTATTGAAGACAGTACAAACGGCGTGATTGCCGCAAAAGCTGCCGGAATTTTATGCATTGGCTACAAAAGTGAACATTCAAAACTGCAGGATTTATCAAAGGCGGATTTGGTTATTAATCATTTTGATGAGTTGAGTTTTGAGAAAATCTCACAATACTAATTTCAAATTAAGGAATAATTAACATATTTAAACACTTGAATTTGTAATTTTGAATAAATCTAAATTAAATGCTATGAAAAAAATAATTGTTATTTTGGCAATGATGATTGCCAACTATGTTATCGAAGCTCAGGTAAAAACCCCTCAGCCAAGCCCGAAGTCAACATTAACACAGGTTGTTGGTCTAACTAATGTAGAAATTACCTATTCCAGACCAAGTGCAAAAGGCAGAGATGTATTTAATAATTTGGTTCCTTTTGGAAAATTATGGAGAACTGGCGCCAATGAGAACACGACAATCTCATTTAGCGACGATGTGGTCATTGACGGAAAAACGTTGCCAAAAGGGAAATATGCTTTGTTTACAATTCCGAGAGCCGATAAATGGGAAATAGTTTTTTACTCATCAACAGACAATTGGGGAACTCCGGAAACTTGGGACGAAACAAAAGTGGCTTTGAGAACAAGTGCAAAATCAGAAGGATTAGACAGATTTGTAGAAAGTTTTACTATTGGCATTAACAATTTAGATAACAATTTTGGTGTTTTAGAATTGTCTTGGGAAAAAACTGTGACTTCTATTAAATTCGAAGTTCCAACTCAAAAAACCGCAATGGCGAGCATTGACAAGGCTTTGGCGGGACCATCGGCCGGAGATTATTTTTCATCAGCCCAATATTTATTTCAATCTAACGGAGATTTGGCAAAAGCCTTGACTTATATTAATAAAGCCATAGAAATGAATAAAGACAAACCTTTTTGGTACACTCGATTAAAATCACAAATTCAAGCCAAACAGGGTGATAAAAAAGGGGCAATAGAAACTGCAAAACAATCACTTGCAGCGGCAGAAATTGCCAAAAATCAAGACTATGTAAAAATGAATAAAGACAGTATTGAGGAGTGGAGTAAGTAATAATTACTCCAAAATTATTCTACTTTATCAAGTTTCATCAAATTGAAATCTAAAAACACATTTAAAAGACCCGCCATAAAGCGGGTCTTTTAAATGTGTTTTTGACAAAATTTATGTTAGAATTGAAACAAAAATTATATCATTTCAATATCAATGACTGTCTATTAAAGAACCCATAAATTATTCAAATCTTGCTTATATTTTCGCAAAGATATTTGTGTAGTATTTTTTTCCCTCAGCACTAACTCTTATCGAAAGTCCGAAATGTGTAAAATTACCTTCAATATTTGCTTTATGGCTTGGGCTTTTCAACCAAGCATCCAAAGCTGCTTGAGGGGAATTATAGTTATAGGCAATATTTTCGCTCACGTTTTTTGCTCCTAAAACTTGCATGATATTTTCTGAACGTGAAACAAAATCATCGTGATTAACCACATTATTTGCAATCATATAATGATCGTGTTCTTCAGATTTATATGAAATATGATTAATTTCTTTCAACTCATTTAAACCAATGCTAACTCTATAAGCATTAATCAAAGCCATAGCTTCAATCTCTGATTGATTATAAGAATAAGGCATTGCTTTCTGTGTAGATGCAGAGGAAGTAGGATTCTCTGAACTATCAGGTGAACATGAATTCATTGTGAATATTATTGCAACCAGCAATAATACACGAAGTAATTTTGCTTTCATAATAAAAAGTAGATTAGGTTTAAAGTAGATTGTGGGGCAAACTTCTTTAGGATTAATATTGTAAGAACTTGTTAATTATTGCATAAATATAAGTGTTTTATCGTTTAACAAACAAATAATATCGATGAAATACACAAAATATTTTTTTTACTATATAATTTTCTTACGATATATTAAAAACTATTTATTAAAACACTCAAATGAATATGGAAAAAATCTAAAGAGTTTATAAAATAAAAAAACCTCGCAAATTGCGAGGCTTAATTAATATGTAAATTCTATTTTCCTCTTATATAGGGAGAAATTTTAAAACTTTATCAAATTGTTCCTGTTTCGAAATATCTGAATTATCAAATTCTATAGCATCTTTTGCTTTAACAAGCGGAGAATCATTTCGATGGGTATCAATATAATCCCTATCTTCTACGTTTTTCAAAACTTCATCAAAAGTAACATTATCCCCTTTTCGTTTTAATTCATTATATCGTCTTTCGGCACGAGTTATTGGACTTGCAGTCATAAATATTTTCAAATCGGCATCCGGAAAGACAATCGTTCCAATATCTCTACCATCCATAACGACGCCTTTATCTTTGCCCATTTCCTGTTGTTGTTCGACTAATTTTGAACGCACCTCAGAAATTTCGGCAACCTTGCTAACAAAATTAGAAACTTCTATGGTGCGAATCTCTTTCTCGACATTGACATCATTCAAATACATTTCGGCAAAACCCAAATCAGAATTGAATTTAAATGATAATTTTATAAAAGGCAGGCTCTTAATTAATGATTCTTTGTCAAAAAAAGCAGCACCAATATATCCTTTTTGCATTGCAAACAAAGCCACTGCGCGATACATTGCTCCAGTATCGACATAAACATATCCTAAATGTTTTGCCAATTCTTTTGCCAAAGTACTTTTCCCTGTTGAGGAAAATCCGTCAATTGCAATGGTAATTTTTTTATCCAAAATAGTTTTATTGTAAATTAATGGTCAAACCAAACAAACTCGTATTTCCCGCTAAGGTATATCTTGAATAGGAATAATTAAATTTTATTCTGTTAAATTTCAATCCAAAACCAACAGAAATTCCAGAGAAATTTCTTTGATCTAAAATTTGCAATTCTTCGGCTCGTCTAAAATTATATCCTAATCTGAGATTGAAAGATTTTTTTGGAAAAAGTTCGACTCCAAAAATGGTATGCCGCAGTGCATTGCCCAAAAATGAGGTTTTGCTTTCAGTGGTGCTTCCATCAAGTGAGGTTTGTTCTTGATTTGGATTAGAAAAAGAAATATTCCATTGCTGCAAATTATCCAAAGTTAAATGCCATCGAATAGGCACATTTTCTAATTCTTGCGAAACACCTGCCATTATTTCTAAAGGCAATTTTTCGTTTATACCATTATAGGTTGTAAATTGTGTTCCAATATTTCGAATCACTAAAGCCCAGTTGACGTCATTGGGATCATCAATATAAATAGCAGCTAAATCGACCGCTCCACCAAAGGAATTATAACTTTCTAAAGTCGATGATATTAATTTTCCGTTTGCTCCTAAAAATAAATTTGAATTTGGAACATTATAAGCATATCCAAAAGAAAGTGCTACTTCGCTACCTGTAAACGAAGAAGTAGCCTGACCATTTTCGTCATATCCTTCAAAACTGCCATAATTTACATAATTTATTCCAGCTTGAAAAGTTTGCAAATGCCGGTCATAAGTATAAGCATAAGAAGCTGTACCGTAAGTCACTTCTCCAAAATAGCTTCCATAATTCAGTGCCAGATGATTGTCCATTTCCTCATTTATCGTGGCCGGATTATAATGTGCCTGATTGACATCGTCATCATAAATTGTTATTGTTTTCCCTCCCAAAGCTGCCTGTCTTGGCGAAGTCACCAAGTTTAAAAACTGATAAGTATATTTCCCTCCTATTTGACTGTAAGACACAGTACAAAGCGAAAATAAAAAGAGAATTAAAAGTTTTTGCTGCATATTTTAATGGCTATTCTGTATAGTAAAACGCAAATGCGAAGATAAAATTATAAAGATTAAAATTTTGTTTTTTATGAAGTTTCCGAGTAAATTCTAAATGAAATAAAAATTCCACCCCGATGTAATCGGGATGGAATTCACAATTTCAAAAACTTTGCCTATAAAACTTTTGCGTTTTTAACTTTTTGATTTGTGATTGCAATATTCAACACCTCACTCATTTCTTTAACATAATGAAAAGTCAACCCTTCGATATATTCAGGTTTTATTTCGTCGATGTCATTTTTATTTTCGTGGCATAAAATAATTTCCTTGATATTGGCTCTTTTTGCTGCCAAAATTTTCTCTTTTATTCCGCCCACAGGCAAAACTTTTCCGCGCAAAGTAATCTCACCAGTCATAGCCAAACCTTTCTTCACTTTCTTTTGGGTGAGTACAGAAACCAAAGAAGTTAGCATAGCTATTCCCGCACTTGGACCGTCCTTTGGGGTTGCTCCTTCCGGAACGTGCAAATGAATATTGTATTTTGATAACAAACCCTGGTTTAAACCCATAATTTCGGCATTGGCTTTAATATATTCCAAAGCTATCGTTGCCGATTCTTTCATCACTGTGCCTAAATTTCCGGTAATGGTCATTCCGCCTTTTCCTTGAGAAATTAAAGATTCTATGAATAAAATGTCGCCTCCAACACTCGTCCAAGCCAATCCCGTTACAACTCCGGCCACATCATTACTTTCATATTTATCTCTTTCCAGCCTTGGAACTCCAAGCACTTTTACAATATCTTCATCAGTCACTTTCTTGTTGTATTCCTCCTCCATTGCAATAGATTTGGCTGCATTTCGAATTACTTGTGCAATTTTTGCTTCCAAGCCACGAACTCCCGACTCTCTAGTATAACCTTCAACAATTTTTTCTAATTGTTTTTTTCCAATGGTTAAATCTTTGGTAGTTAGACCATGCTCTTTCAATTGTCTTGGAAACAAGTGCTGACGGGCAATTTCGACTTTTTCTTCAATTGTGTATCCTGACATTTTTATGATTTCCATTCGGTCTCTCAAAGCCGGTTGAATTTCAGACATATTATTTGAAGTGGCAATAAACATCACTTTCGATAAATCATAACCCATTTCGAGGAAATTGTCATAAAAGGAGTTGTTTTGTTCCGGGTCCAAAACTTCTAATAATGCTGATGACGGATCACCTTGATGGCTGTTTGATAATTTATCGATTTCGTCCAGAACAAATACTGGATTTGAAGTTCCCGCTTTTTTCAAACTTTGAATAATTCTTCCCGGCATGGCGCCAATATAGGTTTTTCGATGACCACGAATTTCTGCCTCATCACGCAAACCGCCAAGAGAAATCCTCACATATTCTCTTCCTAGAGCTTCGGCAACTGATTTTCCGATGGAAGTTTTACCAACTCCAGGAGGTCCTGTCAAGCAGATTATTGGAGATTTCATATCGTTTCGCAATTTCAAAACTGCTAAATGCTCTATCATTCTTTTCTTAACATCTTCTAGCCCAAAATGATCACGGTCGAGAATTTTTTGAGCACGTTTTAAATCGAAATTATCTTTGGAATATTCGTTCCAAGGCAATTCTAAAAACAACTCTAAATAATTTCTTTGAATCCCAAAATCAGGTGCTTGTGGGTTCATTCGACGCATTTTAGCCAATTCTTTTTCGAAATGTTTTTGGGTTTTTTCGTCCCATTTTTTCGTCTTGGCTTTCAGACTCATTTCGTCCATTTCTTCTTCTTGCGAAACGCCTCCCAATTCTTCCTGAATGGTTTTCATTTGCTGATGAAGAAAATATTCTCGTTGCTGCTGGTCTAAATCAAAACGAACTTTAGATTGAATGTCGTTTTTTAATTCTAATTTTTGCAATTCCAAATTCATGAAACGAAGGGTTTCAAGTGCTCTGTCTTTCAATGAATTAATCGACAAAAGGTTTTGTTTGTCCTCGACAGACAAGCTCATATTTGAAGTTACAAAATTTATTAAAAACGATTGGCTTTCAATATTTTTAATGGCAAAAGTCGCTTCGCTTGGAATATTTGGATTTTCTTTAATAATCTGAATAGCTAGTTCTTTAACAGAATCAAGAATTGCGATAAACTCAGTATCGTTTTTCCTAGGTCTTTTTTCTGGTATATCTTTAATTTCAGCTTTAAGGTAAGGATTTTCTGAAATAACAGAATCTAACTGGAAACGCTTTTTCCCTTGAAGAATAACGGTAACGTTTCCGTCGGGCATTTTTAGAACTCGTAAAATTCGGGCGACTGTTCCTATATTATGCACGTCATTTCTGGTAGGATCTTCAATTTCTTCATTCTTTTGAGCTACAACACCAATTATTTTTCCGGCTGCATAAGCATCATTAATCAGTTTTATTGATTTGTCTCGTCCGGCAGTTATTGGAATCACGACCCCTGGAAATAAAACCATATTTCGCAAAGGTAAAATAGGCAACGAATCGGGCAACTCTTCGTTGTTCATTTCCTCTTCATCTTCGGGAGTCAATAGGGGAATTAAATCGGTTTCAGCATCAAATTCCTGAAGTGACAGATTGTCAATAGTACGTATTTTATGTTGTGACATATAGTGATTAGGTCTTTTTGTCATTAAATATTTTTATTCGGCTAACAAATATAAGGCTTAAAGGATAGAAATTTTAATAAAATCGACGTAGGATGCATAATATTCGCTTAACACTAAAAACAGACAATCATTATGCCAAAATTTAGATTAAAAGAATTCTGTTTACCAATAAATGAAGTGTAGAGAAGAAATTATTTATGTTTCAAAGGCTCAATTTTCTTCATAAAACTCAGCACAATATAACCGAGCAAAAAGAAAACAGCCAGAATAAAAATAGAATTCCTCATCGAATTAGTTATGGAACCTACAAAACCAAAAATAAAAGTCCCTAAAACAATGGCTATTTTTTCGGTTACGTCAAAGAAACTGAAATATGTCGTGTGGTCTTCGGTTTCGGGTAATAATTTTGAATAAGTAGAACGAGACAAGGATTGAATTGCACCAAGCACCATTCCTATTGTTCCACCAAGTGCATAAAACTGTAGGTCAATATACTTATTATCTTTATCCAATAAATAGGCTGCAAAACAGATAAATCCCCAAATGGCAATGGTCAATTTTAAGGTTTTAATGTTTCCAATATTTTCGGAAATTCTGGAAAAAAGAAATGCTCCAAAAATAGCCACTAATTGTATCAATAATATGGTAATGATTAACTGGCTGGTTTCTATTCCCAATTCTACTTTTCCGTATATTCCTGCTAATAATATAATAGTCTGAACACCAATACTGTAAAGAAAAAAAGCAATCAAAAACTGTTTTAAGGAAGTCAGTTTTTTTAAACTTATTAAAACCACTTTCAGCTCTCTTATTCCTTTAAAAATAAAATCTTTTCTGGGTTTTTTATTGAATATATTTGAAGGCAAAAAATGAAATGTGACTTGAGCAAAACTCATCCACCAAATTCCAACGGATAAAAACGAGATTCTGGCAGGCAATGTAGAATCTGTAATTCCGTACCATTCAGGCTTCATGACCATTGTTAAGTTAAAAGTCAGTAAAATTACCGACCCAAAATAACCAAACATAAACCCTCTTGCACTTACTCTATCGTGTTGTTCAGGGAAAGCAATTTCTGGCAAATACGAATTATAAAAAACAATACTTCCCCAGAAGCCAATGCTTGCAAAAATGGTTGCAAAAATTCCAATCCATAAAGTGTCTTGATCTTTAAAGAAAAACAAACTCATTACCGAAAAAGACCCTAAATAACAAAAAAACTTCATGAATCCTTTTTTGTTTCCGGTATAATCAGCAATTCCTGACAAAATTGGCGACAAAAAAGCAACTATTAAAAACGAAAAAGAAAGAGAATACGACAATAATGTGCTATTATGAAAGCTAGTCCCAAGAAAATTTACCATTCCGTTATTTCCACTGGTCACAGATTCATAATAAATAGGGAAAACTGCCGTGGCAATCACTAACGAATACACTGAATTTGCCCAATCATAAAATGCCCAAGCATTAATTAATTTAGGACTTCCTTTTGGTAAATTTTCCATCTGAACTATTTTATTGATTTCAAATATAGGCAAAAACAATTCACAAAAATTTATTTTGAGTCGAACCATTAAAAAAAATGCCAAGAATTTAATTTAAAATTCTTGGCATAAAAATAAATTTCAATTCAGCAAAATTTAAGCGTCACGAAGATTCAACTTACTGTTTTTATAGCTATAACCAAAGTAAACAACAAGGCCTATAAGTAGCCAAACTCCAAACCATTTCCAGTTAGAAACTGCCATTCCTGTTAGCAAATAACAACAAGAAACTAACCCTAATAAAGGAATTAAAGACAAATTTTTTACAAATGATAGAACTGCCATTACCAAACAAATGATAATAAAAATTATCATAGTAATATTACTATAAAATGCATCAGAACTAAAATTGAATGTATCTGCAAAAAATGTTGGGTACAAATACTGTATCATGACTCCTCCTAGAATGGTAAATATTGGAAAAATATATTTTGAATTTATATATGGAATTCTAAATTTTCCTTTAGTGTTGCGGTCTGCTAATTCCTCTTCGCTTTGTGGTGATAAAATTAAAACGCCTCCACAAACCAAGACAAAAGCAAATAATGTCCCAATACTTGTAAAGTCTAAAACAAAATTTTCATCGGTAAAGAAAATTGGTAAACCAACCACTAAACCTGTTACGATGGTAGCAAATCCTGGTGTTTTATATTTTGGATGTATTTCGGAGAATTTTTTTGGCATTAATCCATCTCGACTCATCGTCATCCAAATTCTAGGTTGTCCTAATTGAAACACTAATAATACACTTGTCATTGCTACGACGGCGGCAATAGAAACAATAAATAACATCCATTTTACCCCTTTTAAAGCAAATATTTCAGCCAAAGGATCGCTAACTCCCAGTAAGGTATAAGAAACCATTCCTGTAATTACTAGTGCCAGAATAATGTATAATACTGTAGTAATCAACAACGAATAAATCATTCCACGGGGTAAATCCCGTTGAGGATTTTTACTTTCTTCGGCGAGTGTAGAAACAGCATCGAAACCTATGTAAGCAAAAAATACTGCCGAAACACCTCCCATAACACCTCCAAATCCATTAGGCATAAATGGAGTCCAATTATCAATATCTATATAAAATGCACCAACAATGATTATCAAAATAATAATTACCAACTTGATATATACCATTATATTACTAAAATTACGAGATTCTTTCGTTCCTCTATAAACCAAATAAGTAATCAAAATATTTATTACAACTGCCGGTAAATCAAAAATAACTTTCATTCCTCCTATCAAAGGAGCCTTTTGCCAAGCAGCAAGTCCTTCTTTAGACTCAACTATTCCTTCAGCTGCGTCTCGAGCCGATTTAAAGTTTATTGCCAGCCACTCGGGCAAATGAATGTGAAAACCTTCAAGTAGATTTGTAAAATACCCACTCCACGAAAAAGCAATATAAATATTTCCTATAGAATATTCCATGATTAATGCCCAGCCAATTATCCATGCGAATAATTCTCCAAAAGAGACATAAGCATACGTATAAGCACTCCCAGAAACTGGAACACGAGCAGCAAATTCGGCATAGCACATGGCTGTGAAACCACAAGCAATTGCACAAATAATATATAAAATCACAACTCCAGGACCTCCAGAGAAACAGGCATTACCAATAGCACTAAAAGTTCCACCTCCTATAATAGCCGCAATACCAAAAAAAGTTAAATCTTTTACAGTCAAAACTTTACTTAATCCCGAATGTTCTTCTCCATCTCCTCCTTGTAAAATAATAGCTTTTGTTGATTTTTTTCTGAATAAACTTGAAAATGTCATTTTGTAAATTTTATCGTTAAAAATAAATATATTGTAAATTTTTCGATTTTAATTTGCTTATAATGCAAATTATTTTAAAAATCCAAATATATAAAACAATTTCAATTTACAAAGTTTTCGAATAATAAATTTTAATTATTCATTGAAAAATAAAAGGTATAAAATTAACAGACCTCAAAGGTTAAAAAACCTTTGAGGTCTGAAAAAAAATTTAACTTTAACAACTACACTATTATTTCAAGCAACTTCTTAAGATAGTCACTGGATGCAAGGCTTTTCTATTTGTTCCGTCGAAAATTTGATGACGACAACTTGTTCCCGCAGCGGCAATTGCCGTTTCAGCATCAGTGGAACGTATTTTTGGGAATAAAGTGTCTTCTCCCATTTGCATACTAATATCATAATGCTCTTTTTCGTATCCAAAACTTCCTGCCATTCCGCAACAACCTGAATTATAAATGGTTACTGTACTATTTTTTGGCAAATTAAGCATTGCAAACGAGGCTTCAACGGAACTTAAAGATTTTTGATGACAATGACCGTGAATTTTTATCGATTTTTCAACATCAGAGAATTGTTCAGAATGAATTTTACCGGCAACGATTTCATTTTTGAAAAATTCTTCGATGGTAAAAGTATTTTTAGCCAGTTTTTCGGCGCTAACTTTGTCTTTTGCTAATCGGATGTATTCGTCTCTGAAAGTCAAAATTGCCGAAGGTTCAATTCCGATTAACGGTGTGTTTTCGGAAATTAAATTTTTGAAAGTCGCCACATTTTTATTAGCTATTTTTTGAGCTTCTTCAAGAAATCCTTTTGAAATATAGGCTCTACCGCTTTCCTCGTGATTAATCATCAAAACTTCGTACCCTAATTTTGTCAATAATTCAACAGCATCAACCCCCACTGAAACGTCATAATAATTCGTAAACTCGTCGCAAAACAAATAGACTTTTCCGTTTTCGAATGAATCTCTATTTGTTTTTGCCTGATTGTTATCATACCATTTTCTAAAAGTAGTTTTGGATAAAAGGGGTACTTCTCTTTTAGGAGCTACTCCCATTAACTCTTTTACAAAGCTCAAATTTGAAACAAAATTAGTTATAGATGGTACCAAACTTCCTAAACTGTTCATTTTTGCATTGTTTGCAAAAATTCGGTTTCGCAACGAATATCCATTGGCTTTTTGATATTGGTACAAAAATTCCGCTTTTAGAGCTGCAACATCTACATTGCTTGGACATTCACTGGCACAAGCCTTACAACTTACACACAATTCGAAAACCTGATACAATTCTTTATGGTTGAATTTGTTTTCTTTTTCGGAATTTGTAAGATATTCACGCAATGCATTGGCTCTGGCTCGAGTGGTATCTTTTTCATTTCTCGTGGCTCGATAACTTGGGCATAAAGTTCCTCCAGCTGATGGCAATCTTCTGCAATCGCCAGAACCATTGCACTTTTCGGCGGCTCGCAAAACCCCTAAACTATCCGAAAAATCTTGAATTGTTTGAATTTCGGGTTCCATTCTTCCTGCCTCAAAACGTAGATTTTCGTCCATTTTTGAAGCATTTACAATTTTCCCGATATTTAAAACACCGTTTGGATCGAAAGCTAGTTTTATTCGTTTGAGCAATTCATAATTTTTTTCGCCGATCATAAACGGAAGAAACTCGCCACGAACGATTCCGTCGCCGTGCTCACCACTCAACGAGCCTCGATATTTTTTTACCAAATGTGCCACTTCGGTTGCGATGGTTCTAAAAAGCACGACATCTTCTTTTTTCTTTAAATTTAAAACCGGACGCAAATGTATTTCGCCAGCACCTGCGTGTGCATAATAAATTGCATCCTGGTTATACGATTTCATCATTGCCGAAAATTCAGCTATATAATTGGGTAAATCACTCAATTCTACAGCTGTATCTTCGATAGAATCGGCAGCTTTTTCGTCGCCAACTATGCTTCCCAAAAGCCCTAAACCTGCTTTTCGGAGTTCTATAATTTTGTCAATATCGTCTCCGTATAACTTTATTATGGCGTAACCAAAATTATTTTTCTGTAATTCTTCGACTAAAGCATTTGCTTGTCTTTCGGCATCTTCCATCGATTCAGAAGCGACTTCAAACATCATAATTGCCTTTGGATTTCCTTCAATAAAAAGTCTGTTTTTTGCTTGTTCTCGATTGTTTTTGGTACAGTCCAAAATCGTGTCATCCATCATTTCGCAAGTGTAAAGATGGTGTTTCATTGCCACAACAACGGCTTCTAAACTTTCCTGAATGGTATGAAAATGCCCCACAACCATAATATTGTTTGCCGGTGGCAAATCATCAACTTTTAGAATAACTTCAGTGGTAAAAGCAAGTGTTCCTTCGCTTCCGCAAAGTAATTTTCCTAGGTTTATTGTTGGTTCAGTCCCAGAAAATAATTCTGATTTCAATAATAAATCGACTGCGTAACCTGTATTCCGGCGATGAATTTCTGGTTTTGGAAACTCTTTAATGATTTCGTTTTGAATTTCGACATCCAAAAGTTCCTCATAAATAGATTTATAAATCTTATTTTCTAAAGAATCTCCTTTTGTTTTTTCGATAAAATCAGGCGAAAAAATTTCGTTGAATACAACCGAAGAGCCGTCACTCAAAATGGCTTTTATTTCCACAATTTTATCTCGAGTCACGCCATAACGAATGGATGTTGTTCCTGATGAATTGTTGCCCACCATGCCGCCAATCATACAACGATTTGAAGTTGAAGTATTAGGTCCGAAAAATAATCCGTGTGGTTTTAAAAACAAATTCAATTCATCACGAATTACACCGGGTTGAACGGTAACGGTTTTATTTTTTAAATCTAAAGAAATTATTTTTGTGAAATGTTTAGAAACATCGACAATAATTCCTTGTCCCACGGTTTGTCCGGCCAATGAAGTTCCGGCAGTTCTCGGAGTCAGAGAAATTTTATTTTCGGTTGCAAAACGAATCAATTTGACAATATCTTCATTGCATTTTGGATAGGCAACAGCAATTGGAATCATTCGATAAGCCGATGCATCCGTAGCATAAATGGTTTTATGAAGGTCATCAAATAGAAGTTTTCCTTCTAAAGAATCACTTAAGTTTTGTAACACGGATTCGACCATAAATTGATAAATCTAAATTAATAAGGACAAAGTTGCATTATTTTTATATTATAAAAACCACATAGAAAGTTTTAGTTATTTATTTTTGAAAAAATCTAAAAAAAACAGAAAAATACCAAACCAAAATCAAAAAAATGAAAACAATTCTATTTAATAGAGATAATTAGTTTTTTAAATAGTACTAAAATTATTTCCTATGCGGTTATTTATTTTTTTTAGAAATAGTATCTTTTAAAAGCCTCGATAGCAGCATAATTGGCAAATCCTAAATCTAAAAATCTTTGAGCAGTATCTTTGTTTCGTTCTTCAACACGAACCCAAAATTCTCTTAAGTCATCCCCTTGAAACATAACTCCATCTTTTTGTGATTGATGAAAGAAGATGGAAGTTCTCTTTTTCAAAACTTGATTCGGGCTCATTGGCACAGCCATATCTAACTCATGGAGATCCCATTCGTGCCAAGCGCCGCGATATAACCAAACCCAACAATCATCCATAAAAGGCTTTGATTTTAATTTTTCTAAAGCCATAAACAAAGCTTCTAAACAAACTTTGTGTGTACCGTGTGGATCGGCTAAATCGCCAGCTGCATATATTTGATGAGGCTTTATTTTTTTAATTATATCACACATAATTTCTATGTCTTTTGCCCCGAGTCCATTCTTTTTGATGGTACCTGTTTCATAAAAAGGAAGGTTTAAAAAATGAGCGTTTTCGTCAGGAACACCAAGATAACGAATAGCTGCTAATGATTCTTTTTGACGAATTAATCCTTTTAATTTGCGAAGTTCAGGAATATCAATAGCGTTATTAGTTTTACTATTAATAAAACTAATTATTTTTTTATAGTATTCGCTTTCAGGGTTTATTTCTAATCCCATTTCGGCAAATTTTAATGCTTCATAATTTGAAACGGCAATATTTCCAGAAGTTTGATAAGCAACATGTACTTCGTGACCTTGTTCAACTAATCGATCAAAAGTTCCCCCCATCGAAATTACATCATCATCAGGATGCGGACTAAAAATAAGAACTCGTTTTTTTGCAGGTGTCGAACGCTCGGGTCGAGTTGTAGAATCCGAATTTGGTTTTCCCCCAGGCCAGCCAGTAATAGTATTTTGGAGTTTGCCAAATATTTTGATATTTAAATCGTAAGCATTGCCTTCTTTGTCTAATAAACTTTCCATACCATATTCGTGATAATCATTATCGGTTAGGTTTAAGATTGTTTTTGAGGTTTGTTCGCAAAGCCAAATTACAGCTTTCTTAATAAGTTGCGGTGTCCATTCGCAATTATCAACAACCCAAGGTGTATTAATCCGAGTGAGTAAAGAAGCGGCTTCATTGTCTAAAACAAAAGTAGCGTTTGGATGGTTTTGCAAATAAGTAGCGGGCTTTTTTGTAGAAATTTTGCCCTCAATTGTTTCTTTTACAATATCGGCTTTATTTTCTCCCCAAGCCAAAAGTACAATTCGTTTAGCTTCCATTGCTGTTGCAATTCCCATTGTTACTGCTTTTTTAGGAACATTTTCCATTCCTAAAAAAGATTCCGAAGCATCAGAACGAGTTAGGTAATTTAAAGTTACCATTCGAGTTGTTGAATTTTGATGTGAACCTGGTTCGTTAAATCCAATATGACCTGTACGTCCAATTCCTAATAATTGAAAATCTAAACCACCATAATTTTTTATTTTTTCTTCGTATTGGCTACAAATTTTTAAAGTATCTTCAATCGAGAAATCGCCTTTTGGAATATTGATATTTTCAGGTAATATGTCAATATGATTGAATAAATATTCGTGCATAAAATAATAATAGCTCTGCACGTTATCTCTATTCATCGGAAAATATTCGTCTAAATTGAAAGTTACAACATTTTTAAAACTTAAGTTTTCTTCTTTGTGCAGTCTAATTAATTCTTCATAAACTTTAATTGGGGATGATCCTGTGGCTAAACCTAACACAAAAATTTCTCCTTTTTGAGCTTTTTCTTTTATTAAA
>DZAU01000180.1 GCA_022729635.1 Flavobacterium psychrophilum | reverse complement strand
AAACTTTGGCAAAGGATAATTTTGAAGCTAAAAATGGTCATTTATTTTACTTACAATAAGATTATTAATTAAAATTGCACAATTGAATATGCAATTTTATTAATTATTTGCACAATATAATGTGCATTTTTATATATTTGCAAAGTAAAACAGAAAGTTATGATCACTTTATTAGAACAATCCGAAAGATTGGTAGCTGGTGTGAGTCTTGATTTTAAGCGCTATTTATTCGATTTCATCAAGTGGGAAAACCGATTAATAGGGATAAAAGGTGCGAGAGGAACAGGAAAAACAACGCTTTTGTTGCAATTTATAAAAGAACAGAATTTGCCAACGGAAAAAGCAGCCTATTTTTCGTTAGATGATTTGTATTTCACAAATCATTCCTTAAAAGAAACCGTAAACCATTTTTATAAGAACGGAGGGATAATTTTGGTGTTAGACGAAGTGCATAAATATAAAAATTGGTCGCGGGAAATAAAAAACTGTTATGATTTTTATCCTGATTTGAAAATTATTTTTACCGGCTCGTCCATTATTGATATAGCAAAACAAGAAGGCGATTTAAGCCGAAGAGCTTTACTGTATGAATTGGTTGGTTTGTCCTTCAGAGAATATTTAACAATGCTTCACATCATTGATTTACCCGTTTTGAGTTTGGACGATTTACTGTTTAATAATACAGCAGCTAAGAAAATGATACCCAATGATTTTCGTCCGCTGAATCATTTTGGCAATTATTTGAATTATGGGTATTATCCGTTTGGACTTGCCGATAAAACTTCTGCATATCAACGTATTAATCAATTAATTAGAACAATTGTTGAAATAGATATGGCAGAATTAAGGGATTTTGACATTCGCAATGCTAAAAAAATATTGCAATTAATTTATGTTATTGCACAGCAAGTACCATTCAAACCCAATATATCAAACTTGTCCATCAAAACAGGAATTCATCGAAATTCGTTGAATAATTATTTGCATTATTTAGAACAGGCAAAAATCATTTCGTTATTATTTCCAACAGGAAATAGTATTGCCACATTGCAAAAACCAGAAAAAATAGTGCTGAACAATACCACTTTACTCAATGCTCTCGCTGAAGAAAAATCACTTGTTGGGACTATTCGGGAAACATTTTTCGTGTCACAATTACAAACTTTTCATAAAGTACAACTTTCTAAACAAGCAGATTTTATAATTGATGGCAAATACACTTTTGAGGTTGGCGGAAAAAATAAGGGACAAAAACAAATTGATGGAATTGAAAATGCTTGGATTGTAAAAGACAACATCGAATTGCCAATGCTAAATACAATACCGCTTTGGATGATTGGTTTGCTCTATTAAATAAAAATTATTAAAAAAATATGCCACAACCGCAACGCTTCCAAGACGAAAACCTACTCCTCTC
>DZAU01000097.1 GCA_022729635.1 Flavobacterium psychrophilum | reverse complement strand
CCCTCCGTAAACTACGGGTCGGGCTATTCGTTTCAATCTTTTTTGCCAAAAAAAATTGGCAAAAAAGGATTTTCACTTCTATCCCTCACGCAAAAAACATAAATCAAGGAAAAATGTTGTTCTTTTTAGAATATCGCCGTTTATTATTAATTTTGGCTAAGACAAAATATTCATTTTTTTTATAAAGTCTTTATAAGTGTCGCTAAGGTTTATTTTATGATTCCCTTTCAGAATAATCAGATTGTCGGCAAGAATGATTTCTTCAATTTTATCCGAGTTGACTATGGTGTTGCGGTGTGTTCTTATAAATTTATTTTTATCGAGTAAATCACTGATTTTGGTTAATGAAATTAGGATGACAAACTTTTCTTTTTCGGTTATAATGTTGCAATAACGATCTTCGACTTCGATATAAAGAATGTCGTTGATGGCTACTTTTTTCAAAGCATTTTTCTTTTTTATAAACAGAAAATCGTTGCTGATTACGGTGTCTTGATCTTCGCTAAGAAAGACATTATTTTGTTCGTAGAATTTTTCTACAGCCATTTCTATAGCATAAAGAATTTCCAATTCGTTGAAAGGTTTCATCAAAAAACTGAATGGTTTAGTCAATTTGGCTCTTTCAAATATTTGACGGTCTTGCGAACTGGTCAAAAACACAAATGGTTTTGAAGCATTGGGAACAATATTGATGGTTTCGGCAAAGGTGATTCCGTCGGGTTTTCCGTCAAGAAAAACATCAATAATGATGATGTCAACAGCATGCTCGTAAAAAAGTTTTAGTGCTTCTGTATAACTTCTGGCAACGCCTACAATGTTGTATTTGTTGTCCAAAAGAACTTTGCTAAGTGCGTCACTTTGCTCGGGCGTGTCTTCTATTATCAGTACATTGATATTATCCATTTTGTTCTGTTTTTGGGAACGTCAATATCACTTTTGTTCCTTTATGGAGTTCGCTTTCTATTCGAATTGTGCCTCCATTTTTCTTGATCATTTGTTTACACAATTGCATTCCTAGACCTGTTCCTATGGTTTCGGACTTCCCTTTTTTGGCTAATAATTCGTCGTCTTTTAATATTTCTATGATGGTTTTTTCATCCATCCCCAAGCCAGTATCTTCTATAACGAGTTGACAAGATTCAAGATTTTTTTCTTGTGTATAAAAACTGATTTTGCCGTTTTCATTCGAAAACTTGATGGCATTGTCAAGCAAATTTCGAAGCACAATTTTTAGCGAATCGAGATCCACGAAGATAAAAATATTTTTGGAAACTGAATTCTCAAAAGTAATGGATTTATCTATCAATAAGGGTTTGTAGTTGTATTCTATTTGCTGCACAATCGAAAATAAATGCACCGATTCTTTATTAAAATACAATTGTTTGGTTTGTAACAATGCCCAATGTAATAAATTATCCAACAAACTGTAAGCTCCGTTGGCAATCCCGCTGTTTTGAATAATTAGTTGGTTCAGTTCATTGTAATTTTTGGTTTCGAGCGTTGCCGATAATTTGGCATTGCTGGTTTTTAAGGCATTTACTGAGGAACGCAAATCATGGCTTACGATAGAGAAAAGTTGGTCTTTGGTAGCGTTGAGTTCGTCGAGTTTGTTTTTTTGAAGGAGAATTATTTTGGCATTTTTTACTTTTTGGGCATAAAAATACACTCCAGTCGTTAGTAACAATAATAAGCTGATTGCAGAGAAAAACAACCAATTTCGTTGGCTATTTTTTAACTGATTTTCGACTTCAAGTACTTTGATTTGCTTTTGTTTTTGAGCTACCGCAAACTTTTTCTCAAAATCAGCCACAGCCCATACTTTATTTTGGTCGTACAAGGAATCTTTCCATTGGTCAAATTCTTTTCTATAAAATAAAGCTTGTTTGAAATCGCCTCGGTTTTCTTCGATTACAGCCATGTTTTTTGAGGCATCTCTTTTTTTATCAAAAGCTTTTGCTTTTTTTGATGTTTCATAGGATTTTTTAAAATAATAAATAGCCAAATCGTCTTTATATTGTTCATAATATAAATTTGCTAGATTCATATATGAGGTACAAGTTCTATCCTCGTTTTTAATTTTTTTGCTTAATTGTAAATTTTTAAGAAGATATTTTTCAGCTTTTTCAAATTGTTTTAAAAAAATATAAGTCGTGCCAATTCCATTATATGCATCAGTCAAACATTCTATATTGTTTGATTTGATAGATAATGATTCCGATAATTTAAAATAAAAAAGGGCTTTGTTATAATCTCTAAATTCTAAAATTGAAGCTCCTAAAATAAAATTTTTGACAGAAGAAAGTAGAAAAGAATCTGATGTTAATAAAAATTCTTTCTGTGTCTCTTTATATAAATTTTTGTAATAGAAACTGGTTCCTCTAAAATAATGACAATAATCTGCAAGATCTTTACTTTTGCAATTGTTTAATTGTTTCATTGAATAAATTAAGGTCGAATCCCAATCTTTTTTCAGATAAAAAGATTGGGCTTTTACAAAGTTTTTTTCCTCCTTAAATTCAATTGATTTTTGATGAAGAATTTTTTTTTCAAATAAATTATTTTCTTTGGTTTGTGAAAAAAGAAGACATGGAAATGCCAAAACAAAACAAAATAAATAATTTTTGAATTTTATTTCCATTTTTAAGGAAGCTTTGTTGTTGTTCCTCTCGAAGTTTCAGGATCTAAGTTTACCATATAAGACATAACATTTGTAATATCTCCTACTGTTTCTGAGGTGTAATCTACTTCTATGTAATACACATCGCAGGTTTCTGGAGTAACTTCAGAGAAATCATAGTCGTAGTTCATCGACAAAGTAGTTCCTGATTCTGTAGGTTCTTCAACTATTGGCGGAACAATATCGTCTGAATTCATGTACAAAGTAGCTCTGATTTTTAGCGTTAATACACCATTAGGCCTGTAGAATTTTGCCGAAACTAAAGGAGCTACAGGATATTTTACTGTTTCAGAACTTGTGAAGTTAAAAACTTGAGTGTTGATTTTCGTATTTTGGATAACTTTAAATGCCATAATTAAATTTCTTTTTCAGATTAATACGGTTAAAGATATTTTTTTTCTTTGAATTAAGTATAAGATTAATGTTGTTTTTACAATTATTACTTGAAAAATATTTTTCAACAACAAAAACCCTATTTCAAATCAATGAAACAGGGTTTTCCTATAAATGAACCTTTAGTAAACTAAGATCTGATTACTCTTTTCTTTCCTCACGAGGAGGTCTTGGTAAAAGTGCTTTTCTCGACACTTTTTCTTTGCGTGTTTTTGGATCAACACCAAGATATTTCACTTGGAAAACATCGCCCATTTTTACCACATCCGAAACATTTTCAGTACGTTCCCAAGCTAATTCTGAAACGTGAAGCAATACTTCGTTTCCTGGTGCTGCCGTATATTCTACAACTGCCCCAAAATCGAGCATTTTTATTACTTTCACTTCATAAGCTTCACCCATTTGAGGTTTGAAAATGATTGAATCAATTTTGGCTAATACTGCTGCAATTCCGTCTGGATTGGTTCCAAGAATTTCAACAACGCCTTGCTCATCTACTTCGTTGATTACAATTGTACAACCAGTAGCTTTTTGTAATTCTTGAATTACTTTTCCACCTGGACCAATCAAAGCGCCAATAAAGTTTCCAGGAATGGTTCTGGTAATAATTTTTGGAGAATGTTTTTTAACTTCGACTCTTGGTGCTGCCAATGTTTCTGTTATTTTTCCAAGAATATGCAAACGACCTTCACGGGCTTGTGACAATGCTTGTTCCATGATGTTGTATTTCAATCCTTCGATTTTAATATCCATTTGGCAGGCGGTAATTCCGTCAGCAGTTCCGGTTACTTTAAAATCCATATCTCCCAAATGATCTTCATCACCAAGAATATCAGACAATACAGCAAAACGATCACCATCTGTTATCAATCCCATTGCAATTCCAGAAACTGGTTTAATCATTTGAATTCCGGCATCCATTAAAGATAATGTTCCGGCACAAACTGTCGCCATAGAAGATGAACCGTTAGATTCTAATACTTCCGAAACAATACGAATGGTATAAGGACAATCAGCAGGAATCATATTTTTTAAGGCTCTTTGCGCCAAGTTTCCGTGACCAACTTCACGACGAGAAGTTCCTCTTAAAGGTTTTGCCTCGCCAGTTGAGAAAGGTGGGAAGTTATAATGCAAATAGAATTTTTCTTCTCCTTGCTCGCTAGGCGAATCAATTTGATTGGCTTCTCTTGAAGTTCCCAATGTGGCTGTTGCCAAAGCTTGAGTTTCTCCTCTTGTGAAAATTGCTGAACCGTGAACGGATGGTAAATAATCTACTTCAGCCCAGATTGGTCTGATTTCGGTAGTTTTTCTTCCGTCAAGACGCAATCCTAAATCAAGGATTACATTTCGAACCGCTTCTTTGTTTACTTTGTAAAAATATTTTCCAACCAGCTCTCCGTTTTCGGTCAATTCTTCTTCAGTGAATAAAGATTTTACTACCTCTTTTACTTCGGCAAATTGTGCTGTTCTTTCGTGTTTTGCTGTTCCTTGTTTTGCAATAGCATAACACAAATCATAAGATGCTGCTTTTACTTTAGCATAAATGGCTTCATCTTCTTTTTCTTCTTCATACGTGCGAATTTCTTTTTTACCAAAAGCAATTTGCAATCTTTCTTGAGCTTCGATTTGAATTTTGATTGCTTCGTGGGCAAATTTAATGGCTTCAACCATTTCGTGTTCTGAAATTTCTTTCATCTCACCTTCTACCATTGCGATAGAATCTTTTGAAGCTCCAATCATCATATCAATATCTGATTGCTCTAATTGTGTACGGCTAGGATTAATGATGAATTTTCCATCAATTCTTGCCACACGAACTTCAGAAATTAATGTTGAAAACGGGATGTCAGATAGGGACAATGCTGCCGAAGCGGCTAATCCTGCCAAAGCATCTGGCATTACATTATCGTCGTGAGACATTAACTGAATCATAACTTGGGTTTCGGCGTGATAATCGTCTGGGAAAAGCGGACGTAAAACACGGTCAACTAATCTCATTGTCAAAACTTCGCTATCGCTTGGTCTTGCTTCTCTTTTGAAAAATCCGCCAGGAAAACGTCCTGCTGCTGCAAATTTTTCGCGATAATCTACTGTCAAAGGCAAAAAATCTACGCCTGGACTTGCTTTTCGGGCAGAGACTACTGTTGCAAGCAACATAGAATCTCCCATTTGTACTACTACAGAACCGTCGGCTTGTTTAGCCAATTTTCCGGTCTCGATTGAGATGCTTCTGCCATCTCCTAAATCGATAATTTCTTTTGAAACTTTTGGAATCATAAATTTTCCTTTTTTAATTTTACATTGGTTTTCTGCCTGTCAGCAGCGTTGTGTTGTTTTGTGTGTTCCGATAGTAAGTCGGATTGTAGTTGTTGTGTTCCAATGAAAAACCAAACTTTTTTTAATGTTTAGACCTATTAAGGTTTTTAAAACCTTATAGGCTTTTTTGAAAACAAAAAGAGGCACTTTCGCACCTCTTTTCTATTGATTATTTTCTGATATTCAATACTTTGATAATCTCACGATATCTGTTGATTTCAGTTTTCTTCAAGTAATCCAGCAAAGATCTTCTTTTACCTACCAGCAAAACCAATGAGCGTTCTGTATTATAATCGTGACGATTTTTTTTCAAGTGCTCTGTTAAGTGAGTGATTCGGTGTGTGAACAATGCGATTTGCCCTTCTGCTGAACCTGTGTTTGTTGCAGCTCCTCCGTGTTTAGCGAAGATTTCTTCTTTAACTTCTTTTGTTAAATACATTCCAATATTATTTAAATGATTATTATGTAGGAATCAAGATTTTCTTAATTCGTGCGCAAA
>DZAU01000179.1 GCA_022729635.1 Flavobacterium psychrophilum | reverse complement strand
GTTGGCTAAAGATATACTTTTTTTGGAAATAGCGGAATAGTTGGTTTTAAATTAGCCTTATTTGGGCGTGTCCCTCCGTAAAAACTACGGGTCAGGCTGTACACTGTATCTTTTATTGCGCTTTCGCTCCATAAAAGGATGCCGCTTCCATCCTTCACGCAAATGCAAATATTGTTTTAAATGATACTTTTATATTTCAATAATGTTTGTAAAGAAAAATAGTTACATTTGAGAGAAATATATTATCAACAATCTAATTTGGTTTGAGAAGATAAACAACGTTTTTTAAGCAAATATGCCTCAAAAATCAAAACTAAAAGTCCTAAAAAGATGCAAAAATACGCAGTAAAACAACAACTTATCGAAACACTTTTGACTTGGGTAAATTCAGGCGAAATTGCTAAACCAGTTCCTCAAAGTCTCTGACTTCGAGGATAAGCTAGTTAGTCATAGATTGAAACTATAATTTAAAATTACAAAAACTCGGTTAAAAACCGATGATCACCACCTCAAAGTCGGTTCCGAAAGCTTTCGGAATTGTGGAATCTAAGTAGCAATAGAACAACCCATTAAAAAATTAAATATTTTGAAAAAAACATTCCATTTACTCCGTTTTTCCCTCCTTTTGATTTTTGTCAATGGCTGTTCCACCTTTCATAATTCAGGCAATCAGTCACAAAAAACAACTAAGGATTCTATCTATTCTGTTCAAATTAAAACAGACAGCTTATTTAAAAGCAAGCAAATCATAAACCAATTGGTAATCCCCAACAAATCCTTCAAAAAGTATAAAATCGTCATTGGCAACAGCCAACCCAAATTGGTAAAAACAAGTATAATTGCTCAGCAAAACAAGGCTGAAGCAGCGATAAACGGCGGTTTTTTTGACAGAGATCACGGAGGAAGCGTAAGTTATTTTGAACTGAATGATTCGGTCATTAGCCAAAAAAGACCTGACAATATCAAGTGGGCCGTTCCTGATAGTTTGACAAATGGCGCAATCGTATTGACCAAAAATCACAAAATAATTATTGAGCCGGCTAGAAAAAGTCAATTCTATGAAGAATCGGAAAAAGAAGCCGCTGTTTTAGTGACCGGACCTTTGCTGATTTATCATTCAAATTTACAGAAACTGCCCAATATGGGTTTTTCCTTCAAGCGCCATCCCAGAACTTGCCTGTGCATTACTAAAGAATCGGTGATTTTTATTGTTATTGACGGCAGATCAGAACAAGCCGAAGGAATGAATCTAATGGAAACTCAAAAATATTTGTTGGATTTAGGCTGTTATGATGCCATAAATTTAGATGGCGGTGGTTCTACAACAATGTGGATTAAAGACAAAGGAATTGTGAATTTTCCGAGTGATAAAGAAGGTGAAAGACTGGTTTCGAATGCGATTTTACTTTTGAAAAAGTAAAAAAAATTAACCGCAGATTCGC
>DZAU01000178.1 GCA_022729635.1 Flavobacterium psychrophilum | reverse complement strand
TCCGTTTCTCTGCACAAAAAACACTCGAACAGACGTTTTTAATAATTTCACCCAAAGGGTTAAAATTTATTTATATTTTCGGATATCTTATAATCAATCAAATATGAACAGAACAGACTCAAAATTTCGTGTACTTGCCACACTAATTCTTTTGCTTTTTTCTGCAAGCCTTTTTGCGCAAAAAATTCCACATCGAAAGATTAAAAAATTGATTGAAAAATCGGAAATTTTAAACGATCACTTTACAGGTTTTGAATTATATGATCAGGACAAAGACAAAATAATTTATGAGCTAAATGCCCATAAACACTTTGTTCCAGCGTCGAACACAAAGATGTACACATTTTATACGGTTTTAAATATGTTGGGCGATTCGATTCCGGCACTGAAATATGTAACCAAAGGCGATTCCTTGATTTTTTGGGGAACTGGAGATCCAACGCTTGCTTATTCTAGTTTTAAATCGAATAAAGTGTTGGATTTTTTGAAGAAAACCGACAAAAAATTATTCTTCTTTTCTAATAATTACAAAGGTGAATTTTATGGAGCCGGTTGGAATTATGACGATTACCAAGAAGATTTCCAACCTGAAATGACTGCTTTTCCTATCGAAGGAAATACTGCCAAAGTATATAAAAATGATAGTGGCGAAGTAATAGTAAAACCCTCTTTTTTACAGCCTTTTTTTAAACCTGACGCCAATTTTATTCCTGGAAATTTAATTATCAAACGTGACTTTTATACCAATAAATTTACGTATCCGGCGAATATTTCTAAAACGGGTTATCTTCAAGAAATTCCATTTAAGACAAGTCCAGAATTAACAATTTCGCTTCTTAAAGAAAAAACAAACAAAGATATTGCACTCATTGACATTGCATTACCACAAGATTTCAAAATTATTTACAGCGAAAAAACAGACGATGTTTTGAGAAAAATGATGATGGTCAGTGATAATTTCATAGCAGAACAATTGCTTTTGGTATGTTCCTCAACATTGTCTAACGATTTAGCTACCAATACAATAATCGACTACAGCAAAACTAATTTTATGAAAGAAATTGCCACTGATATGGCTTGGGTTGACGGTTCCGGCTTGTCTCGTTATAATTTATTTACCCCAAATACATCGGTTGTTTTGCTAAAAAAAATTAGTTCCAAAATCAATGATGACGAAAGACTGCACAGTTTATTTCCTGCTGGCGGAGTTTCCGGAACCTTAAAAAGAGCGTATAAAACGGATAATGGCAAGCCTTTTGTTTGGGCAAAAACAGGCACATTGACCAATGTACATAATCAGAGTGGTTATATCATTACAAGGAAAGGGAAACGATTAATATATTCGTTTATGAATAATAATTTCACCAGAACTACTACTGAAATTCGGAACGAAATGACACGAATTATTACCAAAATCCATGATGAGTATTAGAATCCAATTTC
>DZAU01000177.1 GCA_022729635.1 Flavobacterium psychrophilum | reverse complement strand
GCAAATCATTAAATTTGCAACTTATTAATAGTTATGTTAGAAAAAGAAACCATAAATTTCGAAAAAACCGCCATCGTTGGGATTGTAACTCAAAACCAAAACGAGGAAAAACTACACGAATATCTCGACGAATTAGAGTTTTTGACTTACACTGCCGGTGGCGAAGTGGTAAAACGCTTTTGGCAAAAAATGGAACGCCCAAATCCTAAGACTTTCGTTGGAACCGGAAAGATTGACGAAATAAATCATTTTGTAAAAGAAAATGACATTTCAACTTTGATTTTTGACGATGAATTAACGCCTTCGCAACAGAAAAATATTTCCAAAATTATAGATTGTAAAATTCTGGACAGGACAAATCTTATTCTGGATATTTTTGCCCAAAGAGCCGAAACTTCGTATGCCAGAACCCAAGTAGAACTAGCACAATGTCAATATTTATTACCCAGACTTTCGGGAATGTGGACGCACTTAGAACGTCAAAAAGGAGGAATCGGGATGCGTGGTCCAGGAGAAACCGAAATTGAAACTGACCGCCGAATTGTTCGTGACAGAATCTCTTTATTGAAAGAAAAAATAAAAGCCATCGACAAACAAATGGGTGTGCAACGCAGCAATCGCGGCGCAATGGTTCGTGTGGCTTTGGTGGGTTATACCAATGTTGGAAAATCAACTTTGATGAATGCCATTGGGAAAAGCGATGTTTTTGTCGAAAACAAACTTTTTGCCACCTTAGATACTACCGTTCGAAAAGTAGTGATTAAAAACTTACCTTTCTTACTTTCAGATACAGTAGGATTTATTCGAAAATTGCCAACACAACTAGTAGATTCCTTCAAAAGTACGCTTGATGAGGTTCGTGAAGCCGACTTGTTATTGCACGTTGTCGATATTTCGCACCCTGAATTCGAAGACCACATCGCATCGGTAAATCAAACTTTATTGGATATAAAAGCGAACAATAAGCCAATAATTATGGTTTTCAATAAAATAGATGCCTACAAACATTTGACCATTGATGAAGATGATTTAATCACAGAGAAAACTCCAAGACATTTCACACTCGAAGAATGGAAAACCACTTGGATGAATCGTGTGGGTGAAGAAAACGCCTTGTTTATTTCGGCAACAAATAAAGAAAATTTCGAGGAATTCAGAGAGCGAGTTTATGAAGCAGTACGACAAATTCACATCACACGGTTTCCTTACAATAAATTTTTGTATCCTGATTATAAGGATGCTGTGGAGAAAGAGGAATAAAAAAATCCCTTTTGAGATTTATTTCAAAAGGGATTTTCGTTTAAAACATCTATTTTAGAAACCGTAATTAACGCCTAAACCAAAGACTTCTCGGGTTTGAAAACCTTGAAAAGCATTGTCGTCATAAATGGTCTGATAGGTAAAATTTGCCGACAAGGTTTTATTAATGGTCATCACAATATT
>DZAU01000096.1 GCA_022729635.1 Flavobacterium psychrophilum | reverse complement strand
AAAGTATCGCTGTAATATTCCAGATAATTATTTTCGTCATTCGTGCTCAAACTGGCTTCTGCCAAGGGTTTTGACCACTTACCATCGGCTTGTTTTTGGCTCGAAAAAACCATATCTTTATTTTCTGCATAAGCCGAATAGAAAATTTTTTGTCCGTCCTGCGAAACTATCACATTCGAAACTTCGCTGTTCTCAAACTCCAAAGATTCTGGATTTGAAAGGGAATCAAAATCAGAATTTGTATTGATTTTTGCTTCGATTGGTTTTTCAGAATCCGAAATTCCTATGGCATCAATTTGTTTTTGGCCTGGAATAAGTGCAAAACTGAACTCCACTTTTACCGCAACCACATTGGCAACCGCATTTTCTAGAATTGCATATTCAATTCCGGGATTGAAAACATCTGGTACATCCTGAATTTTTCTTCTTTTTCGACCAAAATAAAAGGCGTGATCCGCATTTGCAGTAGATTTGAAAGTGGGTGTTTTCCAATCTTTTTTTCGTGCCCAGACGGTTTCATAATTTCCAGAACCATTATCCACCGAAATTTTTATGACGCAACCGGAGTTTAAATTTTCGAAAACTGCCACTTGTTTTACAGTTTGAGGTTTTTCGAAACCTACTTCTACAATTTCACGTCCGTCAAGGGCGTTTTTTGGCATCCAGGCATTGGCGGAACTTCCACCTTGAGGAAAAGCATCGGGTTTGCCAAGAATTTTTTTTATTCCGTTTTGCTTTCCTCCCAAATCTGTCGAGAATTTAATTAACTTACTCGCCCACTGAATTTGTTGGGCTTTCGCAGAAAAAAGAAAAAAGCATAGAGAACAAAGTAGTATTGATTTTTTCATAATAGACTGTATTTACACTATTGCTAGCGTTAGGGATTGCAGTGAAAATCCTTTTTTGAGGTTTTTTCCGAAAAAAAGATTGTAACGGAAAGCCCGACCCTTGTGGGAACGCCAAAATTTAGAAAAAGGTTGCAGAAAAATTTCCACAACCCTTTTCGTTCACAACTAAAAACGCTTAATTGTTTACTTTGATTTTTTCTACTTTTTTGCCTTTGAAAGCAAAAATATATTCGCCGTCTGTGGTAATATCGATTCCGTCTCCATATTTTGGGCTTCCTCCTTTTCCTTTAGATTGAACTGAACCTTTGGTTTCACCATTAGTCATATCGATTCCGTAAATAATGTTTTTGCTATTTCTTTGATCTCTCAAAAAATAATTATCGCCAATGTGATAAAAATAATCAACTCCTTTTATTTTGTCGGTTGCATACGCACGAGAGCCATCTTTTTTATTGTAAGCTCCAAGTCCTTTTTCAGAAAGTACCACCACTTTATCTCCAAAATCAATGACATCGGTAGCTTTCCCAACTCCTGCATCGCCGTGTTTTACATCGAATATTTGTTTTCCGGATGCAATTTCGTAGCAATAAAACTGGTCGCCATCGCCTGCAAATACGGTTTTATCTTCATTAAGAATCAAATCCGTAATTCGCTTGTCAAATTTATCGGAACGCCAGGCTAATTTTCCGCTGCTGTCATCTAAACACACCAATCCGTTTTTCTGAGCCTTGTAATCCCAATAAATATAAGGAACTCGCTGTTTATAGGTTCCTCCCATTCCATCAGACCTAGTTTCCATACGGTATTCTTGCACTTGTACTTTTCCTCCTATTTGTATCAACACTTTATTTCCGGTTTTATAAATATTCGGAACGCAAAAAGACCCTGTGACTTTCTCGGTAGCCCATAATAATTTGCCGGATTCCAGATCGTGTTTTTCGATATATTTAGTTCTGTCTCTGGTTCCTAACATCACGATATAAACCGCATTGTCTGTAAAAATTGGTTCTGCAATGGTTCTGTAATATTTTTTGTTTTGTGAATTAGAGAACATTCCGCCGCCGCCATCCATATCATTTTCATAAATGGCTTCCCAAAGTTTTTGACCATTATTGTAATCATAAACCATTAGTCCGTTTAAATAAAGGAATATTTTATTGTTTTTAATCCAAATGTCTAAAATTGCTCTACGGGTAACCAATTCTTTTTCTACAGTTCCTACAAAAGTAGCGTCCCATAAAATTTCTCCGTTCGAAGCATTAATTCTTACTAATTGATTTTTGAATCCGGCAAACAAAGCTCCTAAAGCTGTAGGTTTGAAATTCGCCAAAATGATTTCATTTTTTTCTTTGTTATAAATATATTTTCCAACTCCTCCCTTAAACCTATTGGTTTCCCAAATTTTTTCTCCTGTATTTGCTTTTACAAGTATTATTGACCCTTTTTGAGAGATTAAAAAAGCATCTAATTCTACTATATATTTTACTGTTTCCAGTTCTCCTTGATCTGTTCCTTCCTCTGCTTTTGTGCCTTTTGGAATTAAATTTTGATAGGCTTCAGAACTCCACAATTCTTTACCGGATTCAATACTGATACAAGCCACTCTATCTGTTCCTAGTTTTCTTTCGTCAAAAAGAAAAAGATAGCCTCCTTTACCGCTTTTCCACTGGGTGTATTGATATTCTGATTTATTAGTGCCATTAGTGGTGATTTTTTTATAATCGCCGTTCCAAACCGCTTTTCCTGTAGCATCTAAAACAGAAGCCGAATTATCATCGGTGCCAATGATTAACTCGCCATCACCTCCGCAAACTGCTAGTCTAGAGGCTTTGTTTTCGAATTCGGATTCCCATACTGTTGTAAAACTTCCTGATTTTTTTCCGGCTCCGCCTCCAGAAACCGCATTTTTGGCCTTGTCTAAAAGTTTACCAAATTGTGCCGAAGTCGGCATAGTCGCCATCAAAAAAATGGT
Organism: Flavobacterium psychrophilum; assembly: GCA_022729635.1. GTDB lineage: Bacteria > Bacteroidota > Bacteroidia > Flavobacteriales > Flavobacteriaceae > Flavobacterium > Flavobacterium psychrophilum_P. The sequence goes on along the minus strand of DZAU01000096.1, from coordinate 3,189 downwards.
CAACGTTAGTGTTACTACTTTTTTCATTGTTTTGCGTTTTTAGTTATTGATTAAAATGTTGCTGTGTATCTAATTTTGTATCGTTGCTGTTTCTGCAATTTGAATTTGAACTTATAATCTATGATATAATCCGAAAGAAAATTGGTGAAATTTGGATTATTTATGTCACTATCTACTTTGAAAAGTGTGGAAACTTTCCCGCTTTGTATCACTCCAATGTCAACGACAATGGTTCCTTTTACCTCAGCAAATTTTTTGCTTTTTTGTTTCAAAAAATCTTTTGATTGAAAAATACCATCGATTTCTTTGGTCACTGTTTCTGCAACTATTTCCTCATCGGTAAGAACCAGTTTTTGAGAAAAAACAGATGAGGAAAAGAACAGAATAAAGGCAAATGAGAAAAAAAATAGCTGTTTCATTATTGAACAGTAATTGTATTTACCACTAAAACACCTTCGGTAATTGTTGAATTTGTAGTAGCATTATTTCCAACAAAATTGAAGGTTGCTCTAATTTTTTTTCCTGTTACATCCAAGGTTGTTACTTTAATTTCCCCGGAAGTGGAGTGGAAATAATCAGCGGGAAAAGCAGCGCCGCCGTTTGCTTTATAGGTAAGCCACGAAGTTGTCATATTGAAATTTTGTTGGGCAGGATATGTTCCTGCTACTGCAGGAAAATGTAGTTCTAAAACTTCTTTTCCACCTTTGGTCACAAACACGTCTATGTATTTTCCTCCCGCAACAACGTTTGTATAATGTGTTGCCGTTGCTGCGTCGGGAGTAATTAAAGTCCCATTTAATTTGAATGAAGTTTGATCAGTTCCAGCAGGTGTGTCGCTAGTAGAATCATCACTAGTACAAGAAACAATTGTAACTACTAAAAATGCAAATACAATTTTTAAAAGATTTGTTTTCATAATGTTAAGTTATAAATTAATAATTTAGTCCTTAACAAAAGTGTTGTAAGTAGGAATGTGAATCAATACGAAGAAATACGTATTTTTAATTTTTTTAAATTTTAATTGAGCTGTTCTTTGATTTGGTTAAATCTCATTTTTAGATTGTATCCGATTTTTATTCAAAGACGTACACTTTTTGGTGATTTAACAGAACTGTTTCGGATGTTTTTTTAGATATAAGCTGTTAAAAATCAATAAATTGATTGTTTTTTTTTAAGAAAAAACTAATTAGGATCTTGTATAGGATTCGTGATCAGATTTTAGAATATTCCTTCAATCTGGTAAATTTCTTAAAAAATAATCCCGAATATTTCCACCCATTATTTTATCAATAGCTTCTTTAGAAAATCCTTCTTTTTTTAATGCGGCAACCAAAAGAGGTAATCCGGTTATGGCAAAATGTGTTTTTAAAGCTCCATCCCAGTCAGAACCAAGTGCGACCTTATCAACGCCGATTTTATCAGCCACATATTTAATGGATTTTGCTGTTGCGACGGCATCATTCCCACAAACGGCGGTTTCCCACAAGCCAATTCCCACTAAACCATTTCGTTTACCAATCTCCAACAAATGCGTGTCCGAAAGATTGCGCTGATTATCGCAAACCCCTTTTACACCAGTATGCGAGACTAAAACTGAGCCTTTATAATATTTAAAAACATCATCTATGGTTTGCTGTGAGGAATGTGCCAAGTCAATGTTTATATGCAAACTATCCATCTTTTTGATTAACTGAATCCCTTTTGGTGTCAAGCCTCCTTTTACCATACCGTGAGCAGAACCTGCCCATTCATTATCAAAAAAATGTGCTAAACCGATGTATCTTACGCCAGCTTTATAAAATTCATCAAGGTTATCTAAATCATTTTCTAAACAATGAGCTCCTTCAATTCCTAACATTCCGGAACTGAGTTTAGGATTCATTTTTCTGTCTTTAATAAATTGATTCAATTCCTTCTTGCTTGTGATAATCCTGAATTGACCTTCAGATTGATCAGCAAAATCACGAAGAGATTCACATTGGTGCAAAGCCCTGTTTTTGATAGAAAACCAGGTAGAAATTGGATTCAATTGCAAGAAATTGAGCAAGGCAATTTGGTCGATGGCTTTGGCATCATTTTTTTCAATGTTGATTCCCTTTGGCACTTTACTTACAATTGTAAATACCTGCAAAGCCATGTTTGCCTGTTGCATTCGTGGCAAATCTACGTGACCATAATCGTGTTTTTCTAAAAAATCCCTATCCCAAAGCAAGGCATCACAATGCAAATCAGCTATAAAAGGTATAGAATCTAAAGTCGCATTCTTTGAAAAATCGGTCGCTAAAGTAACTTTGTTTTTGGACTGATCGATATACTTTGGACCAAAAATAAATCCGATAAATGCCACAATTAACACAAGTCCAACAACGATTTTTAATATTTTTTTAATGGTTTTCATTTTATGAAAATTTATATCCTTTTGATTTTTAAGAACAGACCTATGAGGTTTTAAAAATCTCATAGGTCTTGAAGAAGAAATATCACATTTTAATTTCAAATCATGATTTAAATCTTTACTTAGGTTTTTACTTTTTTCCTGATTTCCCGCATCCAAATTTCATATCCTTTCGAATTCATGTGTAAACTATCCTTTTTGAAAATGGCTGGATTAGGTTTCGAATTTTCAAGCATTTGATTCCAAATACTAATGAAATACGTGTGTTTTTGTTTTTTACAAAAATGCTCAATTCGGGCATTGGCATCCATCATTCTCTCTCGCATACTCCATCGAAGAGGACTTGGTTTTAGTGAAATAAAATATATTTTTATCTTCGGAAATTTTTCTCTAATGTGTTTGTAAAGCGTTACAAATCTCTCAAAAACAATTTTTCCCGTTACGGTATCAGAGGAAGCAACATCATTTTCACCGCAGTAAATTATGACTTTTTCAGGATTATATTTGTCAATGATGTCTTTTCTATAACGAAAAACATCCAATAAAGTGGAACCTCCAAAAGCGCGATTCAATGGCGCATATTCAGGCAAATCTTGTTCTAAAGTTTTCCAATACGTAAAGGATGAACTTCCTATAAATAGGGTTTTATAATGTACTGGCATTACAATGCTATCTTGCTTTTTGAAAGCTTGAACATCATTCCAAAAAGGTTGATTTTGTGCCGAAACATTGGTAAAAATAAACAATATCTGAATACAGATAATTGCTTTTAAAATCTTTAAATTAAGTTTCAT
>DZAU01000095.1 GCA_022729635.1 Flavobacterium psychrophilum | reverse complement strand
GCATAATCTCGTTCGTCACCAGCCGGAACCGCCATTACTGCTCCAGTTCCATAACCTGCGAGAACATAATCGCCAATCCAAACCGGAATCGGGGCTGCCGTAAACGGATGTTCGGCAAAAGCCCCCGTGAAAACTCCCGAAATGGTTTTTACATCTGCCATACGCTCTCTTTCTGAACGCTTAGCTGTTTTTTCGATATACGCTTCCACTTCGGCTTTTTGTTCTGGAGTCGTGATTTGTGCAACCAATTCGTGTTCTGGCGCCAATGTCATAAACGTAACTCCGAAAATAGTGTCGGGACGAGTGGTGAATATCCTCACCCCAACCCTCTCCAAAGGAGAGGGAGACGAGTCTTGATTGTGTTGTTTTAAAGTATTTCTTGAATCTAATTCTTGTTTTATTTTTAATAAAACTTTGTTAATTTCAAATTTTACTTCTTCATTTGTAAATCGAATTACTTTGAAAAGATACTTTTGTTCTAATTCAAAAGCTCTTTCCTCATCAAGTTCAATTTGTTCTTTTGCATTATGGTATCCTCCATCAACTTCAATAATTAACTTTTTTTCAAGACAAACAAAATCAACTATATATTTTCCAATTAAATGTTGTCTTCTGAATTTATCGTCTAATTTTCTATTTCTAATTTCATCCCACAACATTGCTTCTTCTAATGTTGGCTCTTTTCTCATTTCCTTGGCGTGACCCAATAATATTGATGCCGTTTGAGAATCTCCAGTCAGGTATCCAGCATCGGCTCTCTCTCCTTTGGAGAGGGTTGGGGTGAGGATTTTAAATTCAACCATCGCTCCAACCGATTTTCCAATCCAGTTTCTCTGGCTTTCTTTGATGCTTTCGCTCCAATCGATAGTTTCTAAACCTTGCAACAAACGCTCGGCATAAGCGGAAATTCGCATAGACCATTGGGTCATTTTCTTGCGAATAACTGTGAAACCACCACGTTCCGAAACGCCGTTTACGATTTCGTCATTGGCTAAAACCGTCCCCAATCCTGGACACCAGTTTACTTCAGTTTCGGCGAGATACGTTAATCTATATTGTAAAAGGATTCGTTGTTGATCTTCTGATGAAAGTGCGTTCCATTCGCTTGACGAAAATTCTTCAATGTTATCATCGCAAACTGCATTGATATTTGCATTTCCTACTTTTGAAAAAATGGAAATTAGGGTCGAAATATCTTCTGCTTTGTCCGTATTTTTATTGTACCAAGAATCGAATAATTGGATGAAAATCCACTGCGTATGTTTGTAATAATCTGGATTGGAAGTGCGCACTTGCCTATCCCAATCGAATGAAAATCCAATTTTGTCGAGTTGTTTACGGTAACCTGCAATTTTATTCCCTTCTTTGTCAACGCCACCGTCAATATTTACCGAAGTGGTGTCTTCTGGACGTTGCCCGGTTTGTATGGCATATTGCTCGGCTGGCAATCCAAAACTGTCGTAACCCATTGGGTGCAAAACATTAAATCCGTGGTGTCTTTTGTATCTTGCATACACATCCGAAGCGATGTAACCCAGCGGATGACCAACGTGCAATCCTGCTCCAGACGGATAAGGAAACATATCCAAAACATAATATTTTGGTTTTTCGGAAATATTTGAAGCTGCAAAAGTTTTATTGGTTTTCCAATATTCTTGCCATTTGAATTCTATTTCATTAGGGTTGTATTTCATATTTGGTATTATTTTGAACCCTGAAAGGATTGCGAAAATTGAGCGACAAATTTACATTTATTGTACGAAAGTTAAAACTTTGAGCGTTATTAACTTTAAATAAAGAAATTCTTTGTTATTTTTACCCCATAATTACAGTAAACTATGGCTTCTTCATTTGATAAATTTCAAAAACGCAGGTTAATTTCCTCCTATTTTTCGGTTGTGCTAAGTATTTTCTTGGTTTTATTCCTATTAGGAATATTAGGTTTTTTTATAATAAATTCAAAAAAACTAGCTGACAATTTTAAAGAAGAAATTGCCATGACCGTGTTTTTCAAGAACGATGCCAATGACAGTATTATGAAAACTTTTGGAAAAGAACTAAAAGCTGCCTCTTTCACAAAATCGTATGTATATGTTTCCAAAGAAGCTGCCGCAAAACAACATACTGACATTATTGGCGAAGATTTTATGACGTTTTTAGGCACAAATCCTTTGCAAAATTCGTATGACATTCATTTAAAAGCTGATTATGTTGAAAAAGACAGTATTGCAAAAATTGAAAGTCAATTACGACAAAACAAAATGGTTGCAGATATTGTTTATGACAAACAATTAGTGAATTTAGTAAATGATAATATCAAAAAAGTGAGTTTGTGGATATTAATAATTAGTGGTTTCTTGACTATTATAGCTGTTTTATTGATTAATAGTTCGTTACGTTTATCCATTTATTCTCATCGATTTATAATTAAAACGATGCAAATGGTTGGTGCTACAAAAGCATTTATCAGAAAACCATTTGTGGTGCGGAGCATAAAATTAGGTGTGATTGGCGCGGGTTTAGCCATTATTGCACTGATTGGTGTCTTAGTTTATCTACAGGTAAATTTCCCTAGTTTAGGAATTCTTGACGATAAATTACTTGTAGCTTTAGTGCTGTTGCTGGTTTTCGGTATTGGTGTTTTGATTACCTGGGTTAGCACTTATTTTGCAACTCAACGCTTTTTGAATTTAAGAACTGATGATTTATATTAGATAGAGGAAATGAAAAAGACCGAAAAAAAACAAGAGCAAAAACACGAATTTCTTTTTGAAAAAATAAATTATAAAATTCTGATTATTGGGATTGCTGTGATTGCCATTGGATTTATATTAATGTCAGGTGGCGGTAGCGATGATCCAAATGTATTTAATGAAGCTATTTTCAACTTTAGAAGAATTCGTCTGGCTCCAACCACAGTTTTAATCGGTTTTGGAATTACCATTTATGCCATTCTCAAAAACCCTAAAAAATAGTTTGCAGGATTCAGTGTTCAGTTAGCACAACTAAAATCTAAAATCTACACTCTAAAATCTAAAATTAAATGAATACTTTTCAGGCTATAATTCTTGCTATTATCGAAGGAATTACTGAGTTTTTGCCTGTTTCTTCGACAGGTCATATGATTCTTGCTTCTTCTTTTTTTGGAATTGAACACGATGAATTTACCAAACTTTTCACGATCGTGATTCAACTTGGCGCCATACTTTCGGTTGTGGTTTTATATTTTAAACGCTTTTTTCAAACATTAGATTTCTATTTTAAATTGTTAGTGGCTTTTGTTCCTGCAGTAGTTTTCGGATTATTGTTCAGTAAAAAAATAGATGCTCTACTCGAAAGCCCTTTAACGGTTGCTATTTCTCTCTTGATTGGGGGAATTATTTTGTTAAAAGTTGATGACTGGTTTACTAACTCCGAAGAAACACAAACTTCAAATGAAATCAGTTATACTCAAGCTTTTAGAATTGGGTTGTTTCAATGTCTGGCAATGATTCCAGGAGTTTCCCGAAGCGGAGCAAGTATCGTGGGCGGAATGTCACAAAAATTATCACGTACAACTGCCGCCGAATTTTCATTCTTCCTAGCTGTGCCAACGATGCTTGGTGCGACAACAAAAAAATGTTATGATTACTATAAAGACGGTCTTGTACTTTCTCACGACCAAATCAATTTTTTAATAATTGGAAATATCGTAGCATTCATTGTGGCACTTTTAGCCATTAAATCCTTTATCGGATTTTTGACTCAACACGGCTTCAAAGTATTTGGTTATTATCGAATTATTGCTGGAATTGTATTGTTAGTAATTCACTTTTTCATTCATAAATTGACCGTAATTTAATGTCGGCCGAAGATTTCTTAAACGGACAAATCCTTTTAATCGACAAACCTTTGCATTGGACTTCTTTTCAGGCGGTAAATAAATTGAAATATTTACTGATTAATAAAGTGGGTTTGCCAAAAAAATTTAAAATTGGTCACGCCGGAACCTTAGATCCATTAGCAACTGGATTATTGCTCGTTTGCACCGGAAAATTTACCAAAAGAATTACAGAACTTCAAGGTCAGGCCAAAGAATATACTGGAACTTTCTATATTGGAGCAACGACTCCATCCTATGATTTAGAAACCGAAATAGACGAAACTTTCGAAACTTCACATATTGACGAGGGTTTAATTTGCGAAACAGCAAAACAATTTTTGGGTGAAATTGATCAAAAACCACCTATTTTTTCGGCCATAAAAAAAGACGGAATCCGTCTTTATGAACACGCTCGCGCTGGAGAAACTGTAGAAATAGCAAGCCGAAAAACCACTATTCACGAATTTGAAATTACAAGAATCGCTCTTCCAGAAGTAGATTTTAGAGTGGTTTGCAGTAAAGGAACTTACATTCGTTCCTTAGCTTATGATTTTGGAAAAGCGATTAAATCCGGTTCGCATTTAATAGTTTTGCGAAGGACAAAAATTGGAGAATATGATGTAAAAAATGCCGTGGACGTTACTTTATTTGAACAAAGTTTATCCCAACAATTGTAGTCAAATATCCAAGTGCTTTATTTAATACACTTCTAATTTGCTTGACTTAGCACTGCTGCGGTTTAATAATGAGACGTGCTTTTGCCTCCAAAAAGCAAAATCGAAACATAATTATAAAACCTTTCGAATAGATTTTTCATTATGGTGTTTTTAATTGTTAAACAATCTTTATACCCATAAAAAAGTAAATCGAAATAGTAGATTTGGTTGAGATTGTGAAATTACAATTTTTTTTTAAATAAAAAAATATTTCTGAAATTATTTAAATAAAAATTAAGATTTCATTCCTTTTTGCATTTAAGTTTTACATCTGGGAAATAATATTTGTATGGGAGACTCTTTGTTTTAAAATTTTACAACCATAAATCTATCCTAATTTTTCGAAAACATTATTATAAAAAAATCAGAATATGTCTATATTTGCACAACTCAACTCAACAAAAACAATGAAATACAAAAGAATTCTTCTAAAATTAAGTGGTGAAGCTTTAATGGGCGACAGACAATATGGTATTGATCCTGCGAGATTAGCCGAATATGCCGATGAAATAAAAAAAATTCATGACAAAGGGGTTGAGATTGCTATCGTGATTGGAGGCGGAAATATTTTTAGAGGCGTTGCTGGGGCAAGCAATGGCATGGATCGTGTTCAAGGAGATTATATGGGAATGTTAGCAACTGTAATTAACGGAATGGCACTACAAGGTGCGCTCGAAGACAAAGGAATGAAAACCCGTTTGCAAACAGCCTTAAAAATGGAGTCTATTGCTGAACCTTACATAAAAAGAAGAGCTGATCGTCACCTCGAAAAAGGGAGAATTGTAATTTTTGGAGCAGGAACAGGAAACCCTTATTTTACAACAGACACTGCGGCTGTTTTACGCGGTGTAGAAATCAACGCCGATGTGATTCTCAAAGGAACTCGGGTTGATGGAGTTTATACTGCCGATCCTGAAAAAGACGCTTCGGCAATAAAATTTAATTATATTTCCTTTGAAGATGTAATTAAAAAAGGATTAAACGTTATGGACACCACAGCTTTCACCTTGAGTCAGGAAAACAAACTCCCAATCGTGATTTTTGATATGAATAAACAAGGAAATTTATTAAAAATTTGTGAAGGCGAAAACATTGGAACTGAAGTAAATATATAAATAGCAGACTGCAGTTTGCAGTTAATCTGAAATCTGAAATCTGAAAAAAAATGACTGAAGAAATTGAATTTATTTTAGATAGCACTCAAGAATCTATGGCAAGTTCTATCGCACATTTAGAGAAATCATTCTTAAATATTCGTGCAGGAAAAGCAAATCCTGCCATGTTAGGAAGTGTTTTTGTTGATTATTATGGCGCAGCTACACCGCTTTCGCAGGTGTCAAATATTAATGTGCCTGATGCAAGAACGATTACGTTGCAACCCTACGAAAAGAAAATGTTGCAACCTATCGAAAAAGCAATTATGGTGGCAAATATTGGTTTCAACCCAATGAATAACGGTGATGTAATTATAATTAGCGTTC
>DZAU01000094.1 GCA_022729635.1 Flavobacterium psychrophilum | reverse complement strand
GTTCCAGAAGAAGTAAACATCATGGAGAAGAAAAAATCTGTGCCAAGCAATTAAAGTACTTTTAACATTACCTTAAACAATAAAAAGCAGTTTGGTACTGCTTTTTATTATTTAAAACAAACTCTTTAAGCAACTAACAAAAATATTTTTTGTTTATTTTCATAACGATTATTTGTTTATATTTTCTCTTTTTTTAGTTTCTGTTTTCTCATGTTCTAAATATTCTTTTTGCAATTTTTGCGTGTTTTCTCTCACTTTTTCTGCATCTTTTATCATTTGCTCTTGTGCTGGATTTGTTTGTGCTTTTTGTTGACTATTTTTAGCCCTTATCTTTGCCATAACGGAACTTAATGCAGCTTCGTTTGTAGGTAAAGAAGATTCGAAAGCAGCTATTTGACTTAGCTTTTGTTGGTGCATTTCAGGTGTATAATCTGTTTTTATTTCTAAAGCAATTTCATTTATTTTTGCCATTGTCATCCAATTGAAAGAGACAGTTTGATTGGGGTTATTATTTTTTACAACAAAACCATTTTTATTCTGACTTTTTATAAAATAATTAGCATTAGGAACAATTGCTGTAATAGTAACAATAGGATTTCCTTGCAGTTTTTGTATAAATTCGGCACTATAATTTACAATAACCTCATCAGTATTCGATTCGATTGTTCCAAAATCAGAAATGGTAATGGTTTTTATAATATCTTGCTGTTGCTGATCTAATTGCTTGATTGCATTTACAGTAACAGGGATTATTTCTTCATATATTACTCCTAATGTTGGTGTTTTTGCTTTAATATAGCCTTCTTCATTATTAGACATATAATCCCACGAAGAAACAATTTCAGGGACAATTTGTTTTAGCTCTTGTGCACTAAACCCAATGTGAGTTCTTTTTTCGTCATCTGGAACATCACTATCGGTTCCAGCATTATCTTTTTTAAACTTATACGTTATAGGGCTTATATCACGTAATTGGTGTATTCCGTACGGCACTTTCTGAATGTCTTTTTTTAACGTAATATCCGAACTCACGTTAGGAGCTACTGAACAAAATAGCTGGTTCCATCTGAATCCAAGATATTTACTTCCGATTGGATCCCCTAAGTTTGTCCCTGTATGACTGTTTAAAGGAGAAAGTTGATATGTAAAGCCAATATTTGCCTCACCTTCGGTATAATATTCGATACTTCCCATTTGCCAAGTTGTACCCGAACTACCCGAATGTTTTGCAATTAGCACAGGAATATCTGTAGTTCCAGATACAGTGGACGGATTCCAAACAGTTAAACTTGAATTTAAACTACCCAATACTCCTGGAGTAATAACACCACCACTATTTTGACCAATAACTACTTCTCCAGGATTAAAAATACGCATTCTATTTACAAAATTGGTATAAAAATCCAGTCCAAACGGATTTCCAGTAGCGCTTCGTTTGCTACCTATTCCTTCTCCGCTACCACTACCAAAGGTAAGAGCATTTGTTGGAGTTCCTGTATTAGAATTATTTTGATCAATATTTAATCCATAATTTGAGGTAAGCACTTGTTCTGGCACAACAGTTCCAAAGCCACTTCGCCCAGAACCATTAGGAACAATAACTCCATAATTATTTGTTGCTCCTGTCGATGAGAAAAAACCTGCATAATTAGTTGTCCCTGTACCAGAAACATTAAAATTCCCACCATATCTATTACCTGCACTACCTGTTGCACTAACAAAAATTCCATACGCATCACCCGTATAGGTAGTCGGATTAACACGGAAATTTGCACCTATATAACCTCCTTCAAAGTAACCTCCTAATCCATATCCAGGAGCATTCACTGAAGAAGAATAAACACCATATCTATCGGAATTTCCTAAATAGTTATTTAGAAAATTTCCTGTTCTAAAGTCGTTACTTAATGCATCTAATTTGTATAATGGATTCGCAAGTCCTATCCCTACATTACCAGTGGTCTGTTTTATACGCATTCTCTCGATAGTATTAGTACCAAAAGTAATATCATTTGCATCGGTTGTACCTAAAAAATTTTCTGCTACACCAATAGTCGATGTCCCATAAGTAACAGGAACGACAGGATTAGTAATAGCTGTATTACCATCTAGTTCCCAGCCTGCAACCCCATTTACTGCGATCCATCTACTTGCAATATTATTCCAATAATAAAAACCTGCTACTACATTATTAGGTACAACCCCAGCTGGTGCCAGATTATATACTAGTGTAGATGTTAATAATGGTGAAGCATTTGGGTTTACAACTGTCACATTGTCAGCAATGGAAGTTAGTTGTACTCGTGGTATAACTAGTCCATTGTTTGACGACTGAATGTCTAACGCTCCATTAGGAGTCGTAGTGCCTATTCCTACTTGTGCCAATGAAAAGAAAGGCAATAGAATAAGTATTTTAAAATATTTTTTCATAACTATTATTTTTAAGGATTAATTACAATATTCGAGAATCGACCATTTACTTGATTAATTCCTAGAGTGCTAGTTCCTGAATTTAAATCAAAAGTGCCAGATAATTGATTTCCTACATTTAATGTAATGGTTATAGTACCTGTTCCAGCAACCCAAGGGCTTGATGTTGTAGGTCTTGTGTATGTAAATTCATTACCTCCATCAATTGTGTAAGTTCCAACGGCTAAGGAAGTTAATTTTATTTTAATAATTTCACTTGTTCCATTTCTCCCAAAAATTTCTTTTTCACTTGCATTTGCAATAGGATTTGTAACAGATGACATACTTGATGCTCCACCTTCGGCATATAAAAGTTCTGGTAATCCTGGTGGAGGCGGTGGACTTGCAACATCATCATTATTACATGATATAAGACTAAAAGTTACAAAAAATAAGATTAAAAGTTGTTTTAAAAAAGTTGTTTTCATAAGGATTTTTGTTAAAGATTATTTTTTGAAATTTGTTTTGGTAATCAGTTTGTTTTTATTAATAATATTGAGTTCATAATTTCCTTTTTTCAAATGATTTACATTAATGTAAATTTTATTGAATGTAAGTTTTTCTAAATCAGCACTATATATTTTAGAGTTTTTTAGCATTATCACGAATTGAGATTATTCTATACTATTAAATTCGACTCTTCGATTTTCTTTTTTTCTTTCTTCAGAATCATTATCAGATATAGGTTCAGATTCTCCTTTTCCTGAAGTTGTCATTCTCGATTTTTCTATACCAAAATTTGTAACAAAATAATTGGCTACACTTTGTGCTCTTTTTTCTGATAATTTTAGGTTCTCGTTATCATTTCCATCAGAATCAGTATGCCCCACAATACTAATTTTTACAGATGCATTTTCTTTTAATGCTTTTCCTAAATCGTCTAAAACCGTTTTACTCGATGACTTTATCGTTGCTTTATTGGTATCAAATAAAATTTCGTTGGTTGTAAATTTTCCAGTTTCTATCAATTTATGACGTGTATCTGAACCAGCTTCGGCTAGTTTCAAATTTGAAATAAAAAACTTGTCGGTTGTGTTTTTATAAGTACCAATATAAAAAATGATTTGATTATAATTAGAATCGCCAAATGCAGTTGGTAAATCCCAATATTTCTTGCCATCGACATACATTCTGAAACGATTTTTTTGTCGCCAAACTTGCACTCTAATCGAATTGTTATTTTTGTTAAAATTGGAAACTTCTATTTTGTTTTTCATAATTTCCTTCTTTTCAGAAATTACCGAAATACTGCTACTTCCAACCGTTCCTGCTAATGAATTTGCTGGATGCATATTAAAAATCATAGCCTCTTTTCGTTTAAAAGTGGTATTCCAAGTATTATCAGCTTTACTTACTTTTTCTGTAAAAACAATATTTAATGCTGTTGAATAAAAATTAAAATTATCGGTTGTAGTTACATCAAATTCAAAAGTGAAATTCTCTGGCAACTTTGATACATTCAATGGTAAAAAACTTCCTTTATCTGAAATTTGAAGCCATTTTTTTGAATCTCCATCAAAATTTACAATTTCGCCACTACTGTTGGTAAACCAATTTACTGGAAAATCACCAATGGCATCATTGCTGAATTTTTCTTCAAAAATCACTTTCGTTCCAGCAACAAAATCGCTTCCTGATTTAGAAATCATTTTGCTTTTTGAAGATTCTGATGAAGAAGAGTTAGTGTTTTTTTTATTATTCAAAACTTCGTCCATCGCCTCATTAGTCTCTTTAGTAGCTTTTTGTTCTACTTTTCTCTCAATAGCTCTTTCGGTTGCTCTATGCACTTTTTTGGCCAATCTGTCATGAAATTGAGCGTTTGCATTTTGAAAAAAGAAGACAGTAAAAAGAAAAACTATTGTTTTAAAACTAGTTTTCATGGCTAAATTCTTTTTAGAATTTTAGTATTATCATTCGTTCCGTCACCTAATTGTCCACTGCCATTATTTCCACAAGCCCACAAAGAATTATCTGTTTTTGTTGCTAGTGAATGTTGTAAAGTAGTATAAACCGTATTCCAAGTGGTTTCTGTACCTATTTGATGTGGTGTTAGTGCATCTATAAGTGTTCCATCAGCCAGTTGTCCGTAATCATTCTTTCCCCAAGTCCATAATGTGCCATCAGATTTTATGCCATATGTTGTTCTTTTTCCGCTTGAAGCCGTTTTCCAAGTAGCCGTTCCAAGTTGCACAGGGTTTACTGTAGAGGTTGTTGTACCATCTCCTAATTGACCATTAGCATTATTTCCCCAAACCCATAAAGTATTATCGTTTTTTAATCCTAAAGCTTGATTATCTCCAGCTGATATTGTCTTCCAGTTAGTTGCAGTTCCCATTTGAGTTGGAGTCATTATGATTCCACCTTGTAGTGTTCCCCATTTCCACAAAGTTCCATCTGTTTTTATGGCAATACTAAAGGTGTTTCCTGCTGCAATTTCTTTCCAGTTAGTTGCTGTTCCAATTTGTGTAAACGAAGTTCTGTTCATTGTAGTTCCGTCTCCTAAATTATATAAATTATTTATGCCACATACCCAAAGTGTTCCATCAGTTTTTATAGCAAGTGTGTGGTATTGTCCTGCTGCAATGGTTCTCCAGTTGGTAGCAGTTCCTATCTGAGATGGAAGTGTTCTGGCCACTAAAGCATCTCCAAGTTGTCCGAAATCATTATTTCCCCAACCCCAAAGTGTTCCATCGGTTTTGATACCTAAATTAAAACTTGCTCCTGTTGCAATCGTTTTCCAAGTACTAGTTCCTACTTGATGAGGATATTTCACACCAGTACTTGTTGCTGTTGTATAACCTAATTGTCCTACACCATTAGATCCCCAAGACCATAATGTACCATCTGTTTTTATAGCTAACGAATGATAATAACCAGATGCTACCATAGTATATGTTTGATTGCTTCCTGGAGCTACGACTATTGGTTCTGGAACTGGGATAGGATCATCGTCATGGGAACAAGACACGAGCAATAGCGAACTGGCAGAGCAAATTGTTAGTAATGAAATGAATAAGATTGCGAATGTGTTTTTTAGTGTTTTCATGATTTTTTTGTTTTTTAAATTAAATAATAAAACGGCTTTTAAAAGAACCCTCAGTAATTGTTTTTGCAGCATCAGAGCAAATTGTTGATGATTTTACAACAAAATTAAAAGTACCTTCAATTGAAGTGCTGTTCAAAGTTGTAATTGTCAATGTTCCAGAATTGTCTGGACAAATTAATGTGGAATAATTTAATGAAGATTCTACATATCCCAAATCACCATTTGACGAATTATAATCCAAAGGATAAGTGCCTGTTGCAGGTGTGCCAATTAGCGTAAACTTGAAACTCTTGCCACCAATTGCACTGTTAATAGTTATTGTGGTAGTTGCGCCTGAACCAATTTTTGTAGCATTGGTTTGTGCTGCAGTAGCATCATAACTCACAGTATTTACTTTTGCTCTAAAAAAATAGTCAGAACCTACTGGTGTTTGGTTTTGAGGTGTTTCATCATCACTAGAGCAAGAAGTTGTTAATGAAATTGAGAAAATTGTGAATGCTACTAGCATTACTTTTACGATTGTGTTTTTTAAATTTTTCATAATTTT
>DZAU01000176.1 GCA_022729635.1 Flavobacterium psychrophilum | reverse complement strand
GAAATTGAAAGTGTCGAAAAAGTAAAAGATAAAATATACATTTCGTATGCAAATTTAGCTATGGCACATTCTGCTGTAACAAAAAAACAAGACGAATACGAAAAACTAAACTTAATAATTCGAGCAAAACTTTTGAAAGGTTTACAAAGTGGAAATATGAATATGCGAACTATATTCGATGATGAAAAAGTAAAACTTCAAACAGGGCAAATTTGTAATTATTGTGGTTCAAACGAAAAGTTAGCTTTAGACCATATATTTCCCCAAAAATATGGAGGAAAAGATGATGCTGAAAACTTAATTTTTGCTTGTAAAACTTGTAATAGTTCAAAAGGTAAAAAAGATTTAATGGAATGGATGATTTTTAGAAATGAGTTTTTGCCTTTAATGATTATAAGGCGATATTTAAAATTGGTTTACAAATATTCAAATGAAAATAACTTACTTGACAAAACTGTTTCAGAATTAGAAAAACTTGAATTACCATTCAAAATTCAATATTTACCAACTGAATTTCCAAAACCAAAATTTTTAAAATTAAACATTACCGAAAAAGAAAATGTATAAAATAGCGAATTGGAATTTAGAACGACCAAAACTAGGAACAAAAAAAACGAGACTTGCAATTGCAAAAATATTTGAAATTAATGCTGACGTAATTGTTTTAACTGAAACATCAAAATCAGTAGATTTAAAAGAGTTTTATCCGTTTCAAATTAGCACAAAACCTTATGAAAGAACTCCAGATGAACAATGGGTAACTATTTGGTCGAAATGGGAAATATCGAAACAAATTGAAACTTTTGATAACTTCAGAACTGTAAGCGGAATAATAAAATCGCCTTTCGGCGATATTATTATTTTCGGTACAATTATTCCTTATCATCAAGCCGGTGTTTCAGGAATTCGTTATGGTAATCTGAATTATAAAGTTTGGGAATATCACGAAAAAGATTTGTATGCTCAAAGTGAAAATTGGAAAAAATTAATCGAAACAGAAAATCTACCTTTATTTGTAATTGGAGATTTTAACCAAGCAAGATTTAACAACCAAGGCTACGGAACAACCAAAGTTAGAGAGGTTTTGACTAATTTACTTAACCAATTAAATTTGAAATGTGTAACTGAAATTGATTTTTCTGAAAAATATTTGACAGAAGACCCAATCAAAAAGAAAATCAGAAATAATATTGACCACATTTGCGTTTCATACAACTTATTCAATGAAATGAAAAATATAGAAATTGGAGCGTGGAACAATTTTACAGAAAATGGAGAATTTATGTCAGACCACAATGGAGTTTATATTGAATTTGAAAGATAAAACATCTGCTAACATCGGTTTTGCGATATGGCGGGTTAAGTGCATTTTTTGAAACTTTTGTGCTTAATCAAAGTTTAGGATTTTTTAGTAACTTTAGTGCTGAAAATCCGCCACATCGCAAAGCCGCCAAACGTTAT
>DZAU01000175.1 GCA_022729635.1 Flavobacterium psychrophilum | reverse complement strand
TGACTGTTTAGTTTAATTATATAGTTTAATCGTTTGGTCAACAAAAATATATAGTTTATTTGAATTGACAATGTATATTTGTAAAAAATTAACGTCTAATTTTATAACTAACAGATAATCCAGATGAAAAAAACATTATATCTTTTACTATTTTTTATTGTTGTACTTTCAATACTCGTTTTTTGGCAATATCCAAGACTGAACATCATCTCCGGTTATGCGGCAAAAAATATGTGTTCGTGTATGTTTGAAGCCGATAGAGATCAAACTTTTGTCGAACAAACCGACAACAACTTTCCACCGATTGATTTAGCTGAATATGAAGTTGATACGCTCAACAAAACCGTTACCGCTTCGGTGTATGGGTTGATGAAACGCAAAGCGATTTATCACGAAGATTTAGGTTGTCAATTGGCGTTGAAAGATGGTTCAATGTCTAAAATAACCTATTTTCCAGTTCCACACAATTGTCCGTTAGACAAATATTATCCTTACGGCAACGAAGACCCGAAAGACACAGTTTTTGCCAACGTTGATTACAAAAAACTCAACCAATCCGTAGCCAATGCGTTTGACCCAAAAGGTAAAGACAGTTTGATGACGCGAGCCTTGGTTGTGATCTATAAAGACCGCATTATTGCTGAAAAATACGATGAAGGTTTTGATAAAGATGCACCCATATTGGGTTGGTCTATGACCAAAAGTGTGATGGCTACGTTGTTTGGAATTTTAGAGAAACAAGGAAAATTGGATGTCAATGCTACGCATCTATTCCCGGAATGGGAAAAAGATAAACGTAAAAATATTACGTTAAATTCACTACTACAAATGAGTAGCGGATTGGAATGGAACGAAGATTACAACCACATTTCCGACGTAACTCGAATGTTGTTTTTAGACCGTGATATGAGTCAGATGCAACTGCATAAAAAATTGAAATTTCCAATAGGTGAACATTGGAATTATTCCAGCGGCACCACCAATTTATTGGGAAAATATTTGCGTAATCAGTTTAGAACGCATCAACAATATTTTGATTTTCCCGTCAAGGAATTGTTCGACAAACTCGGAATGAGTAGCGCGATGATAGAAACTGATTTAGCAGGAAATTATGTTTTTTCTTCCTATGGTTGGGCAACGGCACGACATTGGGGAAAGTTAGGTTTGCTCTATCTACACAACGGAAAATGGAAAGACGAACAAATTTTGAACGAAAGTTGGGTTAAATATGTGAGTACTCCCAATAAAAACAGCAAAGGTGAATACGGTGCTCATTTTTGGCTCAACGCCGGTGGCATTCTCCCTGATGCTCCGAGTGATATGTACAGTATGCAAGGACATCAAGGGCAGAAAGTGTATATCATTCCATCACTCGAAATGGTTATTGTGCGTTTTGGTCTCAATGAAACCACCGAAATTGATTTTAATAAAATGTTGAAGGAAGTGCTGGGTTCTATTAAG
>DZAU01000174.1 GCA_022729635.1 Flavobacterium psychrophilum | reverse complement strand
CAACATTTTAAAAAAATATTTTTCCTTTTAGCCCTAATTTCTTATCCTTGTAACATTCTACAACTTTTTACGTCCTATTTTCATTAATTATTTGAATTTTTTTTTATGAAAATTTATTTGAGTTTTATAATCACTATTTTGGGATTCTCTTTTGCTTTTGCACAACAAACGCCCAAAAATTGGACTTTACAAGAATGTGTGGCTTATGCGGTTCAAAATAATCTCGGGGTCAAACAAAATGAAATCTCTACTCAATTACAAGAAGTAGAAATCATTAGAGCTAAGAGTAATTTTCTACCATCTGTTTCAGGTACTACCGGTGTAAACTATGCTTTTGGGTCTCCCATGAGTAATGATTCTTTTAGTAATAGTTTTGGAATTTCATCCAATGCTACCCTTTATAATGGCAATAGAAACAAAACCGCTTTAATATTAGCCCAAAAAGATTTGGAAATTAGCCGGTTGGCAGTAGAGGAATTAAAAAGTGATTTGGCTGTAAAAGTAGTTAGTGCCTATCTTAATGTTTTATACAACAGAGAAGGGGTTATAATTGCCAAAGAACAACTAAAAATTGGCAACAAACTCTATGAACGCATGGATGAATTGGTCAAAGCGGGTGTCAAGGCTCAAAACGATTTGTTTCAAGTACAAGCTACCTTGGCTACTAATGAAGAAAATGTGGTTTCTGCTCAAAATAATTTAGAATTAGCTTTGTTGGATTTAGCTCAATTAATACAAGTTTCTACGGTAGGATTTGATATTGCTGAGGAACCCATAACAGTAGATGAAGCCAAATTAAAATATGAAAACGCCGATATGATATATTCAAAAGCATTGGAATGGAAACCCGAAATTTTATCTGCTACTAAGCAAATAGAAAATTCCGAAATGGAAATATCAGTTGCCAAATCGGGTTATTTGCCCTCGGTAAATGCTTCTTATAGTTTTGGAACCAATTACTTCAATGTGGAAAACGCCATCAACCAATCGGGATATTTCAAGCAATTGGCTGATAATCGCGGACATTCTGTGGGTGTTTCTGCCAGTATTCCCATTTTTGATAAACACGCAACCAAACTCAATACGCAGCGTGCCGAAGTGCAAAAATTATTGTTGGAAAATAGTTTGGAAACCAAAAAAGTCAATTTAAAAGCCGAAGTAGAGCGTGCTTATATCGATGCCAAAACATCTTTAAAAACTTATGATGCTGCCAAAAAATCGGTGGAAGCTCAGGAAGAAGCCTTCAGAACGGCACAAGAACGATACAATCTCGGAATCTTAACTTCCTACGATTTTGAACAAGTGAGAAACCAATTGGTTCAAGCCCAATCTTCCTTTATCAGAGCCAAATACAACTTCCTTTTCAAATCCAAATTCTTAGAGATTTATTACGGTTTACCCATTACTTTATGATAGCTGTGCCATCTACACCACATGATTCAACCCACTAACCATCAACCC
>DZAU01000001.1:34181-63872 GCA_022729635.1 Flavobacterium psychrophilum | reverse complement strand
GAATGATTGGCTTTTGAACCCATAGTATTGATTTCACGACCCATTTCTTGGGTGATGAAACCTAGTTTTCTGCCGTTGGCTTCCGTTCCGTTGATGGTTTCCAGGAAATAATCCAGATGATTTGTCAAACGCACCTTCTCTTCAGTAATGTCTAATTTTTCTAAGTAATAAATCAATTCTTGCTCAAAACGGTTTTCGTCAACGTTGACTTTTAATTCAGAAATTGCAGTCTGCAAACGGTCTTTTATCGCCTGAACACGTTCTGGATCAAGCGTCAAAGCGTCGTTCATATATTGACGGATGTTGCTGATGCGCAACTGGAATTCTTTCTCTAACGAATTGCCTTCGTCCTTTCTGAATTCAACGATATAATCCAATGCTTCTGCTGTCACTTTTTGAATTTCGGTCCAATCATTTTCATCGATTTCTTCCCGTTCGGTTTTCATTGTATCGGGCATTCTGACGGCCATTTTCATCAATTCGGTTTCATCGGCATCGGCATACACTTCGCGCAACTGATTGATGTAGGCTTTCACAATTGGCACATTCACTTTGGTCGAAGTTTGTTCGGCGGTGCTTTCGATAAAAATGGAGAAATCCACTTTTCCTCTTTCGAGTTTCAATGCGATTTGGTTGCGTAAACCCAATTCCATTTCGCGATAAGTCGAAGGCATTCGAACGCTTAAATCTAAACCTTTACTGTTCAGGGATTTTACTTCTACGGTTATTTTTTTGGTTGGCAATTGCAAAGTAGCTTTGCCAAATCCGGTCATTGATTGTATCATATTATTTTCTAAAAGAGTTCAAATATAAGGAAAAGTATTCAGTGTTCAGTATTGAGTGTTCAGTTTAAAACTGCGAAACGGACCACTGTTTACTGATTACTGACCACTAATTTTTTCATCACCTGAAGTATATTTTGCTGGCTGTTGCCAATGTAAATTTTGTCGTCAATAATAAAAACCGGCCGACTCAGGAAAGTGTAATGTTCCAGAATGTAGTTCTTGAAATCTGCTTCGGTCAAGGATTTATTTTTTAAATCCATCGATTTGTAGAGTTGTGCTTTTTTGCTAAAAAGTGACTCGTAACTTCCTGAAAGACGGTGCATTTCTTCCAATTCTTCGACCGTGATTGGATCTTGTTTGATGTCGTGAAAAGCCAAATTATGACCTTTTGGTAATGATTTTATGATTTTTCGACACGTATCGCAGGAAGCGAGATAATATATTTTGTTCATATAAAACGATAATTTCTTTATACAAAGAAAATCCATTTGACGTGGAAAATGTTTATTTTTATCGAAAATTTAAAAAAATGCAACAGATATTCGACATTACCAACACAAGCAGAAAAATCTTGTCCCAATTTTTAGAAAAACACAGTTTAGAGGAACTTAACAAAATTCCCGAAGGTTTTAGCAATAATCTTATTTGGAACATCGGTCATATTGTTGTCGTTCAACAAATGCTAGTGTACAAACTTTCGGGACTGCCAATGATTATTTCGGACGAAATGGTCGAAAAATACAAAAAAGAAACCAAGCCAGAGTTCAATTTCACCCAAGCTGAGGTTGACGAAATCAAGTCTTTGTTGTCTAAAACTATCGATCAAACCAAGGAAGATTTTGATAATAAAATTTTCAAAAACTATCAGGAATATCCAACTTCAACAGGTTTTACCATAAAAAGTGCCGAAGACGCAATGGTATTCAACAATTTTCACGAAGGATTACATATTGGAGTTATGATGGGGATTCGTAAATTTTTGTAATTTTCAAATAAATAAAGCTTCCAGCCTTTCAAAGGCTGGAAGCTTTGAAAAAATTATCTTTAAAAAAAATTAAAATGAAATTCAACACTAAAACCATTCACGGCGGACAACACCACGATCCGGCAACGGGCGCAGTAATGCCACCGGTTTATCAAACATCAACTTTTGCACAAACAAGTCCCGGGAAACCCATAAACCCGGATTACGAATACAGCAGAGCATCAAATCCAACAAGAACAGCCTTGGAAAACGCATTGGCAAGCATCGAAAACGGAACGCAAGCCTTAGCTTTTTCGTCTGGATTAGCAGCCACTGATTGTCTTTTACGTTCTTTCAAAGCTGGTGACGAAATCATTGCGATGGACGATTTATACGGCGGAACGTATAGACTGTTTATGCGGATTTATAAAGATTCTGGGATAAAATTTCATTTTGTCGATATGAACAACATTGCTAAATTTCAATCTTTAATCAACGAAAACACCAAATTAGTTTGGGTTGAAACACCCACAAATCCGTTGATGAAATTGGCCGATATTCAGGAAATTGCCAAAATCACCAAGGAAAGAAATATTCTTTTTGCTGTTGACAATACTTTTGCAACGCCCTATTTACAAAAACCTTTAGATTTGGGTGCTGATATTGTTATGCATTCGGCCACAAAATATCTTAGTGGACATTCTGATGTAATTGCCGGAGCTTTGATTATAAAAGACGACGCTTTGGGCGAACAACTACATTTTCAACAATTTGCCACAGGTGCAACGCTTGGTCCAATGGACAGTTTCTTGGTTTTAAGAGGAATAAAAACTTTGCATTTGCGTTTGCAAAGACATTGCGAAAACGGTGAAAAGGTGGTGGAATTTTTAAGTCAACATCCAAAAATAAAAACAGTTTATTATCCAGGATTGCCAAGCCATCCGTATCACGAAATTGCCAAAAAACAAATGAGTGGTTTTGGCGGAATGGTTTCTTTTACATTTGTTTCGGGTAAAAAGGAAGATTCAATTCGGTTTTTAGAGAAACTAAAAGTATTCACTTTGGCAGAATCTTTGGGTGGAGTGGAATCATTAGCAAATCATCCTGCTTTGATGACACACGCATCGATTCCGGAAGACAAACGAAAAGAAGTGGGAATCACGGATGATTTAGTGCGTTTGAGTATTGGTATTGAAGATATAGAAGATTTAATCGAAGATTTAAAACAAGCATTGGAATAAAAAACAAAAGCCCGATTTTAGTAAAATCGGGCTTTTATTTTTAGGTTTCTTTCGATTATTGTAAGTAATAAATATAACCTACATTGAACCAAACCAGCCAGTCATTTGCTTTGTTTTCGGGGAAAAGTTCAGGATTTGGATTTAAGCCATCGACCCAATTAGAAAAATAATATTGCAGTCTTAAATCTACCATTAAATCAGATAAAGGAGAAAGTTTATAGCGTGTTCCAACACTTGAAACAACCGACCAAACCGATCCGGTTTCTGTTGAAAATCCATAAGGACGATCATCTGTAGGAACTAAATATTTTGGAAAAGTAGTCAGAGGCGTTCCCAAAGGACCCATTGTTGACCAAGCTTTTGCATTATAAAAACTAAATTGCCCTCCAAGACTTATAAATGGTCCCCAACTTTCTATTGTTTCGGTAAAATCTCGAATACTCAAAGGAAAGAATTCAAGCTGCATTCCTATATTGGTTACCGCTGTGCTTCCTTGCATTGCCCGCAGTTGATCGGCGCCAAGACTAGTATGACTTGGATCTACCCATTCTCCTAAATGTTCCAAATTAGTTTTATTGTATGACAATTCGCTTCTTAATTTGAAGTGGTCATTGAAGTATGTTTCGGGAGTATAGCAATTACATTCCGCTTTATAAGAAAAATTCATATAGTGAATAATCCCAATCCCAAACCCTGTATTCCCTGCGTTTGTAGTTAAATCATATCGTTCTCCATAGTCTGACTGAAAAGCCACAGGACCCACAATAGCACCTATTTCGTGTGAAAATCCAAATTGAGCGACAGCTAAATTCGAAATTCCAAAAAGAAGCAGGTATAAAAATGTAATAGATTTTGGAGCCATTATATAAATTACTTTTTTACAAATATATAAAAACAACAATCACTACAAGTATTATCTGAACAAATATACAATAACATCAAACATTCTTAACATTACATAAAAAAAAGTCAAGATTGTTTGCGTTTTGTCATTAATAGTTTTGATTTTGAATAAAATCATTTCAACATTTATAAAAAGCATAAAAACAGATGAAGAAATTTTAATTTTAGTTATAAATATTCTTATATAATGTATATTTGCATACAATTACGAAAACGTTTTCTCAAATAATTTGTTTTGGTAAGAAGCCCTCAATATTAACCTTAATTTGTACAATATATTTTAATATGGAAGAAAAGATTGATAATTTTATGTCTCTTGTTGAGGCAAAAAACCCAAACGAACCAGAATTTATTCAAGCAGTTAGAGAATTTGCAGAGACTGTTATTCCTTTCATATCTTCAAAAAGGAAGTATGACGGGAAACATATACTACTTAGAATTGTTGAACCTGAAAGAGCTATAATATTTAGAGTTCCTTGGGTTGACGACAAAGGAGAAATACAAGTTAATCGAGGGTTTAGAATTCAAATGAATTCGGCTATTGGACCATACAAAGGAGGAATACGGTTTCACCATTCGGTTAACTTATCAGTGCTTAAATTTCTTGCTTTTGAACAAGTATTTAAAAACAGTTTAACAACCCTTCCTATGGGAGGAGGAAAAGGAGGTTCAGATTTCGATCCACAAGGCAAATCAGATGCGGAAGTGATGCGTTTTTGTCAATCTTTTATGACTGAACTATGCCGACACATTGGACCGGAAATAGATGTTCCTGCTGGAGATATTGGTGTTGGAGCAAGAGAAATTGGATATTTATTTGGGCAGTACAAAAGAATTAGAAATGAATTTACTGGAGTTTTAACAGGAAAAGGAATTGCTTATGGAGGTTCGTTAATACGACCTGAAGCAACAGGCTACGGCGTGGTTTATTTCACAGAACAAATGCTTAGAACCATTGGGCATGAAATCAAGGGGAAAACCTTTGCAATTTCAGGATTTGGTAATGTGGCTTGGGGAGTTGCTTTAAAAATAAATGAATTGGGAGGAAAACTTTTAACCATTTCAGGACCTGATGGATATATTTATGATGCTGAAGGAATTTCTGGCGAAAAAATCGACTTTATGCTTGAAATGAGAGCAAGCGGAGACAACAGAGCTGAAATGTATGTAGAGAAATATCCAAATGCTGTTTTTCATAAAGGAAAAAGCGTATGGGAAGTAAAAGTTGATGTTGCGATTCCTTGTGCAACTCAAAACGAATTGCATGAGGAGGATGCGAAAAAACTCGTTGCCAATGGTGCTATTTGCATTACCGAAGCAGCGAATATGCCGTGTACTTTAAATGCAATTAAATATCTATTGAATAATAAAATACTTTTTGCACCAGGAAAAGCAGCAAACGCTGGCGGTGTTGCGGCTTCAGGTTTAGAAATGACACAAAACTCAATTCGATTAAATTGGTCTAGCGAAGAAGTTGACCAAAGATTAAAAGACATAATGGTTGGAATTCATAATCAATGTAAAAAATACGGTACAGATGAAACTGGTTATGTTGATTACGTAAAAGGTGCGAATATAGCCGGATTTGTCAAAGTTGCAGATGCAATGCTAGCGCAAGGAGTGGTATAATACTTTATTAGTTAATTCAAAAAGCCTTCTTTATCCCTGAATCATTAGGAATATATTGAAGGCTTTTTTTGTATAACAAAATCCCATTACTTTCGTTTGTATTATATTTGTGAACCAAAATTTATACAAACAATGAAAAAAAGGTTTCTATTTTTTTTACCTCTCCTTTTTATACAAATAGGTTTTGCCCAAAACAATCAGTTGTGGCAAGGCTATTTTTCTTATAATGATATTAGAGATTTGTCACAATCGCCAACGGTCATTTTTGCAGCCTCCGAAAATGCTTTATTTTCAAAGAACACCAGCACAAACCAGCTTAAAACCACTAACACTATTGATGGCCTTTCAGGACAAACCATCACCTCTTTATATTACAGCACATCAACAAATAAAACACTTGTAGGATATGAAAATGGGTTGATGATTGTCATCAACGAAGCCGACGGCAGTATGCTGAACATTGTAGATATTATCAATAAGCAACTTCCTTCAAACTTAAAAAAAATCAATCATTTTATGGAATATAAAGGGATTGTTTATGTTTCCTGTGATTTTGGAATCGTTCAATTCAATTTAGCCACAATGCTGTTTGGCGACACTTATTTTATTGGAAATAATGGAGCCGAAATAAGCGTTACACAAACCGCCGTTTTTAATGGTTATATTTTTGCTTCGACAGGTGATGGTGTGAGAATAGCCAATCTGGCAAGTGGAAATTTAATAGATTATAATCAATGGACTCAAATTGCCACAGGAAGCTGGTCAAGTATTGAGACTTTCGATACAGAACTTTTAGCAATCAACACTTCAGGGTATATTCATAAATACAATTCGGGCTCCAATTCTTTTACCGGATTTTTACAGCTTTCGCAAGCTTCGGTCGATATGAGAACCAGCGAAAATTATTTAATTATTACCACTTTAAGTAGCGTTTATGTTTACAATAAGCAATTAGCAGTTGTTAAACAAGTAAACAGCAGTCAAATTCCAGAAAATAACTCTAGTTTTACTTGTGCATCAAGTATTGGAGACTTTTTATATATTGGAACAAAAGAAAACGGCTTGATAAGCACTTCGATTTCAATTTCTTCAGCGTTTGAAAATAACACTCCAACAGGACCTTCCAGAAATAATATTTTTGCCCTTCAATCCACATCGGATATAATTTGGACGGTTTATGGCAATTATTCAGGAACTTATAACCCATATCCATTAGATAGTTATGGAATTAGTAAATTTAGTGCAACGGGATGGTTAAATATTCCTTATGAAAAAGTCCTTGGAGCTAAATCAATAGTTAGAGTAATCATAAATCCGAATAATGAAAATGAAGTTTATATGGGATGCTCTTATTCGGGTTTATTAAAAGTCGAAAATGACATTCCTACTTTTTTATATAACCAAACCAATAGTGGATTGGATGAGATTTCTTTTATTCCAGGATATCATAATGATGTAAGGATCAACGGAGGAGCATTTGATAAATCAGGTAACTTATGGGTAAATAATAGCCTTGTAGAAGATGGATTAAAGGTTTTTAAAACGGATGGTCAATGGCAAAGTTATTCATTGAATGGAATTCTGGACAAAAGTATCAATACCAGTATGGGTCGACTAATTATCGACAAAAACAGCACAAAATGGTGGTGTACTAACAATAACGGTTTGATAAGTTATAACGAATCCACCAATAAATTCAAAAAAATATCAGAGGGTTCAGACAAAGGAAATTTGCCAACCACTGATGTAAGAGCAATCGCAGTTGATAACAGAAGCCAACTTTGGATAGGAACCACAAAAGGACTTCGTGTTTTGCCCAATGTGAGTAATTTTTCATCTGATGAACAAATGAAAACTAACCCCATAATTATTTTAGAAGATGGTCTTCCCCAAGAATTAATGTACGAACAATTCATCACTGATATTGTTGTTGATGGTGCCAATAATAAATGGATTAGCACTGCCGATTCGGGAAT
This sequence comes from Flavobacterium psychrophilum, assembly GCA_022729635.1. Lineage (GTDB taxonomy): Bacteria > Bacteroidota > Bacteroidia > Flavobacteriales > Flavobacteriaceae > Flavobacterium > Flavobacterium psychrophilum_P. The sequence goes on along the minus strand of DZAU01000001.1, from coordinate 56,374 downwards.
ATTTCTAGTTTCACCAAACGGTCAGGAAACAAAATACCATTTTACAATAAACAATTCGCCATTGCCAAGTAACACCATAAATGACATTGACATTAATAACATTACGGGCGAAGTATTTATAGCAACCTCAAAAGGAATGGTTTCATTCAAAGGAACCGCAACCACCGCCAACGAAGATTTGAATAATGTATATGTTTATCCAAATCCTGTGCGTCCGGAATACGAAGGAACTGTAAAAATTGCCGGATTATTAGATAAAGCTACTATAAAAATTACAGATATCGAAGGTAATCTGGTTTACGAAACCACTTCAGAAGGAGGAACAATAGAGTGGGACACCACTGCTTTTGGCAAGCATAAAGTGGCATCTGGAGTATATTTAATTTTTGTTTCGGCACAAGACGGAATAGAAACCAAAGTCAAAAAAGTAATGATTATTCGGTAATTACTTTTCAAATCGATTTCTAATAAAACAACTATTCAAAAGAATGACTACAATAAAACATGAAAAGACTACCAAATTTAACTGCTTTACGATTTATTTTAGCTTCTTTAGTGGTTATCTTTCATATTCCTCTTTTTTGTCAAAATCGAGTGTTTCCTTTTTTTAATGATTTATCTATATTTAATAAAGGAGGAGAAGCTGTTTATATGTTTTTTTCGTTAAGTGGTTTTTTGATTATCAGACAACTATATATCGAGAAATCAATTTCTAATTCAATCCAATTACAGCGTTTTTTTTTAAGAAGAGTGCTAAGAATTCTTCCTTTATATTATTTAGTATTAAGTTTTGGATTAGTATATTATAGACTCATACTCCCCTATTTTGGATTTGATTATAAAAATAATTACGATTTGATTCAAGGTGCTTTCTTAGCCTATACTTTTTTCCCAAATATATTTGCTTCTTTCAGCCCTGGTGGAATAATAGAAGTGTTGTGGTCAATAGGAATCGAAGAACAGTTTTACTTGTTAATTGCCCCTCTAATGTTTGTTTTGCCATTTAAGTATATCGTTCGGTTTTTATTGTTTTTCACGACAGTATATTTTATATTATATTTTTCAGAATGGACAAACTTTCTAAAAGACTATAGTATGCTGTTTTTTTATTTTTCGTTTAGTGGAATGTGTTCCATATTATTATTAAATAAAACCATAAAACTCAATCAATATAAACCGCTATTATTTGTGATTTTCACTCTCTACTTTACAACATCAATTTTCGTAAATAATTTATCTAATACGTTTTATAACCTTTTTAGTATGCTTTTATTTGGATTGGTAATTTGTGCTTTAGTTGAAAAACCTATAAAAATATTAGAAAATAAACAATTAAATTATTTAGGAAAAATATCATACGGAATATACATGTATCACGCAATAATGATGCAAGTAGCAGGATTTATATTTTTGAAATATAGTATTCATTTAAAAATTTCAAATTTGTCTTCTATATTATTTTTCAACCTTATAGTTTTTGTGTTTACAATTATCACTGCCCATTTATCCTATAAATATTTCGAAAGTTATTTTTTAAATTTAAAGAGAGATTATAAATCGTAATATAGATTCACACGAATTTGTGTGACAAAAATATGTTAGTCAAAACCAAAGCCATCGTCATTTCTGCCATCAAATACCAAGAGAAAAGCTTGATTGTAAAATGCTTTACAGAATCTAATGGGCTAAAAACTTACTTTGTTCGCGATGCTTTTTCTTCCCGAAAATCGAACCAGAAAATTGCCTATTTCCAGCCATTGACTATTCTCGAAATCGAAGCAGTTCATAAAAACAAGGGAACATTAGAAAATTTCAAAGAAATCAAAATTGCGACCCCATTTCAAACCATTCATTCGGATGTTTTCAAGAGCACGATTTTGATGTTTATTTCTGAAATTTTGCACCATTCCATTCACGAAGAAGAGAAAAACGAACGTCTTTTCGATTTTTTAGAGACGGCTTTATATTGGCTTGACAATCACGACGAAACCGCAAATTTTCACCTGATTTTAATGCTCGAAATCACAAAATATCTTGGTTTTTATCCGGATATTTCCGAGATGGAATTTCCTTTTTTTGACACAAACCAAGGCATTTTTACACCATTGCAAAGCATTGGTTCACTCACCGAACACGAAACCAATCTCTTCAAAAAACTTATTCCTTTAAAATTCGACAACAATCAAAAAACCTTCCACATCATCGAAAGGCAAATCGTATTGAAAATCCTGATTGAGTACTACGCTTTTCATCTCGATGGCTTTCGAAAACCAAAATCTTTGGAAGTTTTGGCCTCAGTTTTTTCTTGAAAACATAAAAAACTATAATTCTACCTAAAAATTTGGTAAAAGTCTATTCTCTTTTCTCTATTTTCTATTCTCTTTTATCAAAATTCCTTACTTTCGCAACCTGAAATAAGATTACAATAAAATGAGTAATAAATTTACTGAATACAAAGGACTTAACTTGCCTAAAGTTGCAACTGAAGTGCTTGATTTTTGGAAAAAAGAAAACATATTCGAGAAGAGTGTAACTACTCGCGAAGGTAACCCACCATTCGTATTTTTTGAAGGACCGCCTTCGGCAAACGGATTGCCCGGAATTCACCATGTGATGGCGCGAGCCATTAAAGATATATTTTGCCGTTATAAAACCCAAAAAGGATTCCAAGTGAAGCGTAAAGCAGGTTGGGACACTCACGGTTTGCCGGTAGAATTAGGTACTGAAGTAGCATTAGGGATTACCAAAGAAGATATTGGAAAAACTATTTCCATCGAAGAATATAACGAAGCCTGTAAAAAAACCGTGATGCGTTACACCGATGTGTGGAACGATTTGACCGAAAAAATGGGCTATTGGGTAGATATGGAAGATCCATATATTACCTACAAATCCAAATATATGGAAACTGTTTGGTGGATTTTGAAACAAATCTACAACAAGGATTTGATGTACAAAGGCTATACCATTCAGCCGTATTCTCCAAAAGCAGGAACAGGATTATCTTCGCACGAAGTCAATCAACCGGGAAGTTATCGTGATGTTTCGGATACGACGATTGTTGCTCAATTCAAAGCTTTATCTGAAACCTTACCGAGTTTCCTTCAAGGATTTGGAAACATTCATATCTTGGCTTGGACGACAACTCCTTGGACTTTGCCAAGTAACACGGCATTGACAGTTGGACCAAAAATCGATTATGTTTTAGTTAAAACTTTCAACCAATATACTTTTTTACCTTCGAATGTCATTTTAGCCAAAAACTTGGTTGCCAAACAATTTTCGAAAGGATTTTTTGAAAGTAGTGAAGTTGCTGATTTTGAAAATTTTAAAACAGGTGATAAACAAATCCCATACCAAATTATTGCTGAATCTAAAGGAGCTGATTTAGTTGGAATTCGTTACGAACAATTGATGGCTTTGGCTTTGCCATACCAAAATCCTGAAAACGCTTTTAGAGTGATTGCTGGCGATTTTGTAACTACCGAAGACGGAACAGGAATTGTACACACTGCGCCAACTTTTGGTGCTGATGATGCAAAAGTTGCCAAAGAAGCCTTTCCGGAAGTGCCACCAATGTTGGTTTTAGATGAAAATGGAAATCTAGTTCCATTAGTAAATCTACAAGGAAAATTCATTGATGGTTTAGGAAATTATTCCGGGAAATACGTCAAAAACGAATATTACAACGCCGATGAAGTTCCTGAACGCTCCGTTGATGTGGAAATTGCCATTCAATTAAAAGAAGAAAATAAGGCTTTCAAAGTCGAGAAATATGTACACTCTTATCCACATTGTTGGAGAACAGACACGCCAATTTTGTATTATCCGCTAGATTCCTGGTTTATTGAAATTACCAAAGTGCGCGACAGAATGTTCGAATTAAATGAAACCATTAATTGGAAACCAAAAGCAACTGGAGAAGGGCGTTTTGGGAATTGGCTGAAAAATGCCAACGATTGGAATTTATCACGTTCTCGTTTTTGGGGAATTCCATTGCCAATTTGGAGAAATGAAGAAGGAACCGAGGAAATGCTAGTTGGTTCAGTCGGAGAATTATACAACGAAATCGAAAAATCGATTGCTGCTGGTTTTCAAAAAGTAAATCCATTCAAAGGATTTGAAATTGGAAATATGGACGAAGCAAACTATAATTTGGTTGACTTACACAAAAATGTGGTTGATGAAATCACTTTGGTTTCCGCTTCCGGAAAACCAATGAGACGCGAATCGGATTTGATTGACGTTTGGTTTGATTCAGGCTCAATGCCTTATGCACAATGGCATTATCCTTTTGAAAATAAAGACAAGATTGACCAAAACAAAGATTTTCCTGCTGATTTCATAGCCGAAGGAGTTGACCAAACTAGAGGTTGGTTCTACACATTACACGCAATTGGAACTTTAGTTTTTGATAAAATTGTTTATAAAAATGTCGTTTCAAACGGTTTGGTTTTGGACAAAAACGGACATAAAATGTCCAAACGTCTAGGAAATGCAGTTGATCCTTTCGAAACATTAAACGAATACGGTCCTGATGCCACACGCTGGTATATGATTTCGAATGCCAATCCTTGGGACAATTTAAAATTTGACTTGGAAGGAATTGCTGAGGTTCGCCGCAAATTCTTTGGCACATTATACAACACCTATTCTTTCTTTTCTTTGTATGCCAACATTGACAAGTTCACTTATGCAGAAGCCGAGATTCCGTTGAATGAAAGACCTGAAATTGACCGTTGGATTATTTCCGAGTTGAATACTTTGGTAAAAGTTGTGGATGAAGCATACTCCGATTATGAGCCTACAAAAGCAACACGTGCGATATCGGAATTTGTGCAAGAAAATTTGAGTAATTGGTACGTTCGTTTGTGTCGCCGTCGTTTCTGGAAGGGCGATTATGCGCAGGATAAAATTGCGGCTTACCAAACTCTATATACTTGTTTGTCGGTGGTTAGCAAGCTCTCTGCTCCTATTGCACCATTCTTTATGGACAAGCTTTACATCGATTTGAATGCTGCTACAAAACTAGAAAATTATGAAAGTGTACACTTGTCTGAATTCCCAAAATTTGTTGGAAACTTTGTTGATAAATCGTTAGAGAGCAAAATGCAGAAAGCACAGACTATTTCGTCACTAGTTTTATCGCTTCGAAAAAAGGAAATGATAAAAGTACGTCAACCGTTGCAAAAGGTAATGATTCCGGTACTTGACGAGAATTTTAGAGCAGAAATTGAGGCGGTTTCAGACTTGATAAAAGCCGAAGTTAATGTTAAAGAAATCGTGCTTTTGGACGATGCTTCCGGAATTTTGGTCAAACAAATTAAGCCTAATTTTAAAGCACTTGGGCCACGATTTGGAAAAGATATTAATTTGATTTCCAAAGAGATACAGTCGTTTTCTCAAGAACAAATCAATCAATTAGACAAGGTGGGAAGCATTGATATTGTTATTTCGGGAAATAGTATAACTTTATCATTAGAAGACGTGGATATTTCTTCGCAAGATATCGAGGGTTGGCTGGTTGCCAATTCAAACGGAATAACGGTTGCGCTGGATATTACCATTTCGGAGGAATTAAAAGAAGAGGGAATCGCCAGAGAATTAGTAAACCGAATTCAGAATATAAGAAAAGATTCAGGATTTGAGGTAACTGATAAAATTAAAGTACATTTGCAAAAAAATTCAGACCCGAGCCAAAGCGAACAGGCGAAGCAATTAGAAAAAGCAGTAAAAGCAAATGAAGACTATATTAAATCAGAAACATTAACTGAAACACTGGTTTTTGAAGAAAATATAGTAAACGGAACCGAAATAGAATTCGACGATATAAAAACAAAAATAACAATTACAAAATAGAACAAAATGGTAGATGAAATTGCAAGATACTCAGACACTGATTTAGCTGAGTTCAAAGAATTAATTATTAAAAAAATACACAAAGCACAAGCCGATTTAGATTTAATAAAAAGTGCGTATATGAACGATTTAAATAACGGAACCGATGATACTTCGCCAACATTCAAAGCATTTGAAGAAGGAAGCGAAACGATGTCTAAAGAAGCTAATTCGCAGTTGGCAATCCGTCAGGAGAAGTTTATTCGTGATTTGAAAAATGCACTTTTCCGTGTTGAAAACAAAACTTATGGCGTTTGTAAAGTAACGGGGAAATTAATCAGTAAAGAAAGATTGCTGATTGTTCCTCACGCTACAATGAGTATCGAAGCAAAAAACCTGCAACGATAATCAATTGAAACTTCAATACTAAAATTCCAAATTCCAATTAATGATTTATTAAATTATTGGGATTTGGAATTTAATTTTTAGAATTTACCTATTTTTGCGCCATTAAAATTTCACACGATGTCTTTACGAAAAGCTTATCTGATAGTTTTTATCATCTTAGTTGTTGACCAAATCTCTAAAATATACATCAAAACGAATTTTGTTTACGGCGAAAGTGGACAAATTGACGTTACGAGTTGGTTTAAAATCTTATTGATTGAAAACGAAGGAATGGCTTGGGGAACGGTGATTCCTGGTGTTTACGGCAAATTGTTTCTTACGGTTTTTCGTTTAGTTGCCGTTACAGGAATTGGGTATTGGCTTTGGGATTCTGTCGAAAGAAAACACAGTTCAAATTATCTTATTGTGTCTATCTCTTTAATTCTTGCGGGTGCTTTTGGCAACATCATCGACTCAATTTTTTATGGCGTAATTTTCGATGATAGTTTCGGTCATTTGGCAACTTTATTCGCCGAAAAACCTTATGGAACTTGGTTTCATGGCAAAGTCGTTGATATGTTGTATTTCCCTTTATTCGAAGGAAACTGGCCGGAATGGTTCCCAATTTTTGGCGGAAGCCACTTTAAATTCTTCAATGCGATTTTCAACGTTGCCGATATGGCGATTTCTATAGGTGTCGGGATTTTGATTGTTTTTAATAAGAAAGCTTTTCATCATCATTAAGTCATTGCGAGGCACGAAGCAATCGCATTTGTTGCTCTAGTTGTGAGATTGCTTCGTGCCTCGCAATGACAGGATGCCGTTTCGATCAGGGCTCAGAAATCTGTATTTGTCAACTTCATTAGGTTCAATGAAATTATAATTTTTCAGGATAATTAGGAATTCAATTCCTTACTATCTGGTAAATTGTAAATAGTATTGACTTTATAATTGCTTCTTTCTTGACTTTCTGTACCGCCATATATTAAATGTAAATTTGCTTTCCCATTTAAAGATTTGAAAAAATCAAGCCCTTTAAAAAAATCTTGACGGATTGTTTTTCCTGATTTTATTTCAACGGCATCTAATCGCAACCCGGATTCTATAATGACATCTATTTCATTTTGAGAGTGATCTCTCCAGAAGAAAAATTTTGAATTTGTTGAACCGTTAATAGCATTTTTTTGCAGTTCAGAAATTATCAAATTTTCAAATATAGCTCCTTTAGCAAAATGAGTTTCTAAATCAGTTTCATTTCTAATTCCCAATAAATATGACAATAATCCTGTGTCGTAAAAATAGATTTTTGGGGTTTTAACGATTCTTTTATTGAAGTTAGAATGAAAAGATTGTAATCTAAAAGCGATAAAAGAGGTTTCAAGTAAGGAAAACCAAGAATTAATGGTTTTGTTGTCCAAGCCCAATTCATTCCCTAAACCACTTTGATTAAATAGTTGACCAACTCTTCCAGCCATTAATTGGATGAATTTTTGAAACAAGTCTAAATTGGTTATGTTTTTAAGCAACCGAACATCTCGTTCTATATAGGTTTTTATATAATTATCATAATAATCGGATGCACTTATGTTTTGAATTATTTTTCTTGGATAAGAACCCGATAGCGCATAACTTTCCCAAGTTTTTGGGGTATAAATACTGTTTTTTAATTCGTTATAAGATAAGGGCAAAAGTGAAAAAATTGCTACTCTTCCAGCCAGCGATTGTGCTATTTGTTCCATCATCAAGAAGTTTTGTGAACCTGTGATAATATATTCGCCATTAGTGTTTCTTTCATCGGTAACGACTTGTAAATACGAAAATAAACTGGGAACATTTTGGATTTCGTCAATAATAACTCCGTTTTTATAGGTTTCTAAAAACCCTTTTGGGTCAGTTTTGGCAAATTCTCTGTCGGATAAATTCTCTAAATTGACATATTTGTAATCAGGCTTCAGCATTTTAGACAAAGTAGTTTTGCCCGATTGCCTTGGTCCAGTAATGGCAATAATTGGAAATTTTTCTGTTAATTCCGAAATTTTAGTAGCAAGTGCTCTTGGTATCATTTTGTAAAATTAGGAATTCAATTCCTAATTTACAAACATTTTAAATAAAAAATAAAATTGTGTTTTAGATAGAAGTATCAAAACTCATAAACCCCATTCGGAGTCACGCAATAATCCAGCTTCACGTCATCTTCAAAAACATTTTCAATTAGTCCCTCAGCTTCAAAAAAGGAAAGCCCAATTTTGATGGTTTCAGGCGTGCATTCCATCAAGAATTTGTCGTAAAATCCTTTGCCGTAACCAGCGCGGTGTCCTGTTTTGTCAAAAGCCAAAAGTGGTACAAAAACGACCTCGATTTTGTTGGTTGGAACTTCAATTCCATCAACGGGTTCTGGAATATTGTACTGGTTTTTCTTAATTTTGGTATTATCTGTCAAAAGAAAATGAGTCATTTTTCGGGTTTGGAAATCACTTTTTGAAACGATGATTTCCTTGTCTTTTCCGGAAAGCAAATGCAAGATAAACTCGGTGTTGACTTCTTTTTGTTCTGTGATTGGAAGGAAAATATGAAAATAATTCTTCTCCCAGACTGGAATCGTCAACACTTTATTGGCAATAGCCAAACTCATTTCCTCCAAATCATTTTCGGAAAGTTGATTTCGCAAGGCTTTGTATTTTGCCCGTAATTCTTTTTTAAGCATGAATTGTCGCTTTCAATTCGTTTATAAAAGCCGTTAAATGTTGCACTTCTACGTGATCCATAAGCACAACTTTGTACCATTTGTTGTTTTGGTTGTGTTGTTCAGGCACCAAATCAAATTTCTTGGCAATTTCTTCTGGAATAAATTCAGAATGAATGGTTACGATATTCATAAAAGGTTCTCTGAAATATTTAATCTTCAATTCATCCAGTTCATGGCACAAAAACTGGGTTCGCATTTGTAAAACACTCACTTTTTCGAACCAGCCAAACGGACCATAAGTAAACAAAATCATCCAAACTGCCACAGCATTCGCGCCGGAACGACTTCCGCAAAGCGTTAAATCCATTCCTTCAACATATTCAGCTTCCTTGGTCAAAACATTTTCAATTAGACCTTTTCTGCAAATAAAAATACCTGTTCCGTAAGGCGATTGAAGCATTTTATGTGCGTCAATGGTAATGGAACTAACTTTTGGATTACTAAAATTTATGTTGGATTTCTGGTTGCTAAACGGATACACGAAACCGCCATAAGCACCGTCAATATGGAGTTTGTAATCTAAATTATGTTTTTCTAAAATTTGGGTGTAATCTTCGGGATTATCGACAGAACCAAACATTGTGGTTCCCATATTAGCGACGACGATAAAATATTTTTTTCCGGTTTGTTTTGCTTTTATGATTTCGTTTTCCAATGCTGTTTTGTCAATTTCTCTTTTTTCGAAAGAAACCGGAATTTTCAACCAATCCAACATCAAAATATTGGCCCCTTTCGGAATGGAATAATGCGTGTCTTCGGAAGCCAAAATAGCAATTTCGTCTGATTTTGCTCCTTTTTGATACATAAAAAAGTTGCGATACATCCACAGTGCTTGAATGTTTGCTTCGGTTCCGCCAGGCGAAATATAACCGTCAATCGAATCGGGTTCTGCTTTAAAAATATCAACTGCAATAACATTTAAAACTTCTCGTTCCATTTCTTGCGTGCCTTTGAAGGCTTTTTCGGAAGTTCCCAAAGTGTGACAACCAATGTGATTTGGGTTTGCCACATACGTTTTCAAAGTGGGAGCATCTTGCAAAAAAGGTGCGTCATCATAAAACACTTTCCCGTCCAGTTTTGAAGCCGGATAACCAAGGGAAGCGTCTTTAGAGAAATTTACATTTTCGTCTAATGCTCTTTCTATTCTGTTTTTTCGTTCTTCTTGCGAGAGTTTTTTCCAATAAATCATACCCAATATTTTTTTTACAAAGATAATTTTATAAATCTTTATAAATGTGAAAATCGTTAGGTTATTGAGCAGAAGAATTTAGAATTTGGTTTATGCCAATTTTAAAGTTAAATTTGTTTGAATATAATCCTTATCCTTATGGAAGAAATCGCAAAAGCATTGGAACTTAAAAATGAATTGGACACTTTGCGTCCCATTGATAAAGAAAAGGAAGCAATCATAATGCAAAAATTTCGTTTGGACTGGAATTATCATTCCAATCATTTGGAAGGAAATTCACTTACTTATGGTGAAACCAAAGCATTAATTTTGTTTGGAATTACCGCCCAAGGCAAACCGTTAAAAGATACTTTAGAAATTACGGGTCACAACGAAGCCATCAATTGGGTAATAGATTTGATCAAAGGCGAACGTTCTTTAACAGAAAATTTTATCAGGGAATTGCATTCGCTTTTGTTGCAAGATTCTTATAAAGAATCCAAAAATGCTGACGGGGTTCTAGTTCCAAGAAAAATTAGCGCAGGAAAATATAAAACAACGACAAATCACGTAGAAACGGCGACTGGCGAAATCTTTTACTTTGCAACACCAGAAGAAACGCCTGCAAAAATGTTTGATTTGTTGAATTGGTACAACCAAAAAACGAAAGAGAAAGATGTAAATCCAATACTTGTTGCAGCGAAATTCCATTATCGTTTTATTCGAATTCATCCTTTTGATGATGGCAATGGAAGAACAGCCCGAATCTTGATGAATTTTATCTTGATGCAATTTGGTTTTCCTCCCGTAATTATCAAAACCGAAGACAAAGCCAATTATTTTGCCGCTTTACAAATGGCCGATGTTGGAAATATAGAAACTTTTGTTCATTACATTGCCCAAAACTTGGTTCGTTCTCTCGAAATAATGATTGCAGGAGCAAAAGGCGAAAGCATTGAGGAAGACGATGATTTGGAAAAAGAAATTGCGTTGTTGGAGCAGAAATTAAAAATTATTGAAAGCACCAAAGTTTTGAAATCTCATAAATCTTCAGCAGAATTATTTCAAAATTCAATATTGCCATTTATACATACTTACATAGAAAATATGTCTAAGTTTGAAAAGTTATATTCTAATTGTGAATTTGAAATATTTGGTGACAACTTTGATTTTTTAACGAAAGAAGATTTTTTACAAGCATTTAAAGGTAAAGAAGTTGATAATTTAATATTGAATAAAATAAAAATTCATTATATTTTTTCAATGTTAAAGCAAACTGGATTTGAAGATGTAAAATATGAGAATTATATTTCAATTATTTTTGACGCTAACTCTTGTAAAATAAATTCTATTTCTGACAGAATTACTTGGTGGGAGGTTTTATATGATTCAATTTTAACAAAAACAGAAATCGGTGAAATAGTAAAATCAGAAGTAAACCGTCACAAAGAATTCATCGAACAAAAAATCGCCGAAAAAGAAAATAAATCTTCTTAATGAACCTTAAATTTCTTAATGGTTTAAAAATTGCAATCTAAAATCTAAAATGCCAACTCTCGAACTTCAAATTCAAACCTTGCCCGAAAATCCAGGCGTGTATCAATATTATGACGCAGCAGGGAAAATTTTGTATGTGGGCAAAGCCAAAAATTTAAAAAAACGGGTTTCTTCCTATTTTAATAAAATTCACGATACAGCAAAAACCAACGTACTCGTAAAGAAAATCGTAACCATAAAACACATTGTCGTTCCCACCGAAACCGATGCGCTTTTATTGGAAAACAACCTCATAAAAACGCTTCAGCCACGCTACAATGTATTGTTGCGAGACGACAAAAGTTACCCTTGGATCTGCATTAAAAAAGAACCTTTTTCTCGGATATTTTCGACCCGAAGAATGGTAAAAGATGGTTCGGAATATTTTGGACCGTACACGAGTTTCAAGACCGTTCACACTATTTTAGATTTAATAAAAGAACTCTATCCGTTAAGGACTTGCAATTATGATTTGAGTCAATCGAATATCGAAAACGGGAAATTTAAAGTATGTCTGGAATATCATATTGGCAACTGCAAAGGACCTTGCGAAGGGTTTGAATCATTAGAAAATTACCAAAAACAAGTCGATGCCATTCGCGAAATTCTAAAAGGAAATTTCAAGGAATCAATGAAAGATTTCAAGAAATTGATGACGGATTTGGCTCAAAACCTTCACTTTGAAGAAGCCCAAAAAATCAAAGAAAAAATAGAAATTCTAGAAAATTATCAATCTCGATCAACGATTATAAATCCAAAAATTACCAATATCGATGTGTTTTCGATAGTTTCTGACGAAAGTGCTGCTTATGTAAACTTTTTGCAAATTTCCCACGGCTCGATTATTCGTTCGCACACGATGGAAATCAAAAAGAAATTGGACGAAACAGATAAAGAATTGCTGGAACTGGCAATTATTGAACTTCGGGAACGGTTTCAATTAGTATCAAAAGAAATAATTGTTCCCTTTGAAATTGATTTAGGCTCAACCATAAAAGTTACCGTTCCGCAATTGGGTGATAAAAAACACATTCTGGATTTGTCTATTCGCAATGCAAAATTTTACCGAATCGAACAGTTGAAACAACTGCAAATCGTGGATCCAGATCGTCACACCAATAGAATTATGGCGCAAATGCAAAAGGATTTGCGATTGCCTGAAGAACCTCGACACATTGAATGTTTTGATAATTCGAACATTCAAGGAACTAATCCTGTGGCGGCATGCGTGGTTTTTAAAGATGGGAAACCCAGCAAAAAAGACTATCGTCATTTTAATATAAAAACTGTCGAAGGGCCAAATGATTTTGCCTCGATGGAAGAAGTGGTTTATAGAAGATATAAACGACTTTTGGACGAAAACGAATCTTTGCCTAATTTAATTATCATTGACGGAGGAAAAGGACAATTGTCATCGGCGTTGAAAAGCATTGACGAATTAGGTTTGCGGGGGAAAATCACCATCATTGGTATTGCCAAAAGACTGGAAGAGTTGTTTTATCCTGGTGATTCGATTCCGTTGTATTTAGATAAAAAGTCCGAAACTTTGAAGGTGATTCAGTATTTGCGGAACGAAGCACACCGTTTCGGGATTACTTTTCACAGAGACAAAAGAAGTAAATCAGCACTCAATTCATCTATTGAAAGCATACCGGGAATTGGAGAAAAGACAATGCTAACGTTAATAAAACATTTCAAAAGTGTTAAAAGATTGAAATTAGCCACAGAAAAAGAAATTTCTGACGTTATAGGTGTGTCAAAAGCAAAAAAAATTACCGACTTTTACAAAAAAGAACAGAAATGAATTCTCCATCTGGAAATAGAAGTAAGAAACAAGAAGCAAGATTGTTGTCCCGACGTTTCGGGATGATTTTCTTTTTTCTTATTTCTTTTTTCTTTTATCTAAACGCAAAAGCACAAGACACAATCAAAAGACCAAAAATAGGTTTGGTTTTAAGTGGTGGTGGCGCAAAAGGATTTGCCCATGTTGGAGTTTTGAAAGTTTTGGAACAGGCAGGAATAAAAATAGATTACATTGGCGGAACCAGTATGGGCGCAGTTATTGGCGGACTTTATGCCTCCGGATATAATGCGGCTCAAATAGATTCGATTGTTAAGGCAACTAATTTTGACAACTTATTAATTGATTATGTTCCGCGTTCTTCCAAAAGTTTTTATGAAAAAAGAAATGATGAATTGTATGCTTTAGTACTTCCATTTGATAAATTTAAAATAGGTGTTCCTCAATCGCTCTCAAAAGGAATGTTTAATTATAATATGTTTAATCGACTAAGCTTGCACGTAAGGCATGTGAGGGATTTTAACAAGTTGCCAACTCCTTTTTTATGCATTGCCACCGATATTGAATTAGGCAAACAAGTAGTGTTAGACAAGGGCGTTTTGGCACAAGCCCTATTTGCCAGTTCAGCATTACCAACTGTATTTTCGCCCGTATTACTTGACGGAAAACTTTTGGTTGACGGCGGTGTTACTAATAATTATCCAATAGAGGAAATTCGTAAACTTGGTGCAGACATCATAATTGGTGTTGATGTTCAAAGCGGATTGCGAGACAGAGAACAACTTAAAGATGCGTCGAAAATATTATTTCAAATTAACAATCTTCAAATGATTGAAAAAATGAAAGAAAATTCAAAAAAGACAGCTATTTATATAAAACCAGAAATCGAAGATTATGGCGTGGTTTCTTTTGAAAAAGCCAAAGAAATAATCCTCAGAGGTGAAGAAGCAGCGTTTGCTGTTTATGAAAGTATTGACAAAATAGCCGACAAGTCAAATCCTTATCATAAGTCTAAGCTAAAAATCGAATCCGATAGTTTAAACATTGTAAACATTAGATGTAATAATTTGACTAAATATTCAAAGGCTTATATCGAAGGAAAATTAAATTTTAAATCAGGCGCAAAAATAAGGTATAAAGATTTAGAAAAAGGTATAAATAATATTGAGGGAACGCATAATTTTGGAACCATAACGTATTCTTTGGAACCCAACGGAACAGGAGACGATTTGATTCTTAACCTGATTGAAAATCCTATAAAAACCTATTTGAAATTTGGCCTGCATTATGACGGACTTTATAAAAGTGGCGTTCTGGTAAATATCACTAACAAAAAAACATTTTATAAAAACGACGTGGCATCATTTGATTTGATTCTTGGTGACAATGTGCGATACAATTTAGATTATTATATTGATAATGGGTACAATTTAAGTATAGGATTTAAATCGCAACTGAATCAATTTAATAAAAACATTACCAAAGATATTAGTAGTTTATCTATTGAACCTTCTGTCGCTGTGAACTCTATAAATATTGATTTTGCAGATATAATCAATCAGTTTTATTTTCAATCCATATTCGCTCAAAAATTTCTAATAGGATTGGGTTTAGAACATACCTATTTAAATATACAATCAGAAACACTTGCAAACACAAACCCAGTGCTTGACAAAAGCAATTACGGTAGTGTTTTTGCCTATATGAAATACGATTCTTTTGATAATAAATATTTTCCTACCAAAGGATGGTATCTAACGAGCGACATTCATAATTATTTGTTATCGTCTGATTATACCGGAAAATTCAATCCCTTTTCTTTAGCAAAAGCCGATGTGGGTTTTGCAGTTAAAATTTTTAAAAAAACCACCTTCAAGTTTCAAACCGAAGCGGGTTTTTCTATTGGAGATGAAAGTGTTCCCTTTTTTAATTTTGTTTTGGGTGGTTATGGATTTATACCCATAATTAATTTTCGTCCTTTTTACGGTTACGATTTTTTGAGTCTTGCAGGCAATAGTTATTTAAAATCGTCTGTCACATTTGACTATGAAATTTTTAAGAAAAACCATTTGAATTTCTCGGCTAATTATGCAAACATTGGAAACAATTATTTCAATTCTCTAGATTGGATTTCACTTCCAAAATATTCGGGATACGCACTCGGGTACGGATTAGAAACCATAATAGGTCCTGCTGAAGTAAAGTATTCTTGGTCGCCAGAAACAGGAAAAGGATATACTTGGTTCAGTATTGGGTTTTGGTTTTGATGTTTAAATACCGTTTTTTGTCTTTAGAAACAACACAAATTACGAAAAAAACCCAAAAAACAAGTTATTTTTTCACATTCTGAAAAAATAATCAACAAACAGCAAGCTTCTTTATACACAATATGTTAAACTTTAATTTTTCATAGAAAACACTTGACTTGTTAAGTATCTTTGCACTCGTAAAAAAGGAAGGGGTGGTTTCCTTCTGGATTTACTATAAATTTCATAATTTATAGTTTTTTGGTTAGTTAATAGCATGAATTCTCAGTCATTATTTGACTGAGTTTTTTTGTTTTAATACATTTGGAATAAAATTTGCTTTGCAGCCGATTAATAACCCAATTAAGAAAATGAAAAAAATAATTCTGTTATTTATATTTATTGCTGCAGTAAGTTTCAAACCGCAAAAAGAAAGTGCTTTTCAATCCGGAGAATGGTTCAAATTCCGAATTCATTTTGGTTTAATAAATACAGGTTATGCAACACTAGAAGTTAAAGAAGCTGTTGTAAACAACAAAAAAGACTTTCATATTATCGGCAAAGGATATACGGTGGGAGTGTCTAAGTTTTTCTTTAATGTAAATGATTTATACGAAAGCTACATTGATAAAGAAACAGGAAATCCTGATCAATTTGTTCGAAAAATTAATGAGGGCGGTTATACTAAAAATCAAGAAGGTTTTTTCAATCATTCAGAAAACAAGGTTCTGGTAAAAGACTACAAACACAGTACCGAAAACACCTTCACTATCCCTAAAAACACTCAGGACATTTTGTCATCATTTTATTATTTGCGAAATTATTCAAATATTGATAAAATGAAACCCGGAGAATTCGTCGCTATTGACATGTTTTTTGATGATACAACCACAAAATTTAAGTTAAAATTCATAGGCCGTGATGATATTACAACTAAATTTGGAGTCATTTCAACCATGGTTTTTAAACCTTTGGTTCAGTCGGGGAGAGTTTTTAAAGAAGAAGAAAGTCTAACGGTTTGGATTTCAGATGATGAAAACAGATTGCCAGTTCGAATAAAAGCTAGTTTGGTCGTAGGGTCGTTAAAAGCAGATTTAGAGTCTTTCAAGGGATTAAAACACCCTTTTAAAATAAAAATAAAAAAACAACAACAATAATTTAGTTTTTGGTTTTTAAGAAATTGAGCAAATACCAAGTAAAAAATTTTTAAAATAAAATCAATTAACAACTATTTACCAAATATTTACGCTTTGAAAAAAGTATTTCTATTTATTATCGTTTTATTTTCAGTGTTTTCTTGTAATAACTCTGATTCTGTGAGCATAATTCCAGACCCAAAACCACTACCGGAAATAAACAATTTTGGATTTAATCTCAATGATTTTAATGTTTTTCATGACACTATACAAAGCGGAGATACTTTTGGAAGTATTATTGAAAATCAAAATCTTGGAGACAAACTCGTTTATAACATCATCGAAAAAGTAAAAGACAGCTTTGATGTAAGGACCGTAAGAATTGGGAAACCATTTACCTTTTTACGGTCAAAAGACCGTTATAAAAAACTCGAAGTATTCGTTTATCAGCCAGATAGAGGGAGTTATTATGTTTTTGATTTAAGGGATTCGGTAAGTGTTTACAAAAAAATTAGACCAGTAAGAATCAAACAAAGGACAATTGCAGGAAAACTCGACGGTTCCTTGTCAGAAGCATTAGAAAAGGAAGGCGTAGATGTGGCTTTGGCCAATAAATTAATAAAAGTGTATGCTTGGTCAATAGATTTTTTCAAGTTGAAAAAAGGAGACAAATTTGGCATCACTTTTACCGAAAGATATATTGACGATACCATTTATGATGGAGTCGATAGCCTTAAAGCCTCTTTTTTCGAATATAAAGGAAAAATAATTTATGCCTTTCCGTTTGTTCAGAATGGTGCTTCGGGGAAAGTAGATTATTATGATGAAGAAGGAAAAGCCCTCAAGAACTTCTTTCTAAAATCACCTCTTAAATATGTGAATATTACCTCACGCTTTTCCAAAAGCAGATTTCACCCCGTGCAAAATATCTGGAAAGCACACAAAGGAACAGATTATGCAGCACCAACAGGAACGCCAATTATGACAACAGCTTCGGGAATTGTGGAACAAACAGGCTACACTGCAGGAAACGGGAATTTTGTAAAAATAAAACATGATAAAACCTATTCGACCCAATATTTACACATGTCAAGAATTTTGGTTCGTAGAGGACAAAGAGTTACTCAAGGAAGCATTATCGGAAAAGTAGGAAGCACAGGTCTGGCGACTGGACCACATGTTTGTTATCGTTTTTGGAAAAACGGAGTGCAAGTTGATGCTTTAAGATTAAAATTGCCCAATTCACAGCCTATGGATAAAAAAAATCTACCTAGATTTAAGGCAAAAATTGAATCTTTGAAGTGGGAATTAGACAGTATTGCCAATTTGTAAACAAGAAAAAAATACTACTATAAGGTTATAGTTGGAAAAATAAAGTTTTATTGATTTAAAAATCGTTTTTAATTAGTAAACTAACTGTAAATTTGCACTTTCAAAAATTAAAAGAAATTATGGCATTACATAACACAAATCCCACTACGACAGCTACTTGGCAAAAACTCGAGAAACATTTTCAACTGATGCAAAATGCCTCAATGTCAGCAATGTTCAGAGAAGATAATACAAGAACATCACAATTTCATTTGCAATGGAATGATTTTTTAATCGATTATTCTAAAAACATCATCAATCAGGAAACCATAAATTTGTTGCTGGGACTGGCAAATGAAACACAGTTAAAAGACGCAATTGCAAAATATTTTGAAGGTGACATCATCAATCAAACCGAAAACAGGGCGGTTTTGCACACTGCTTTGCGAGCAACTGCAACTTCAAATATAAAAGTTGAGGGAAAAAATGTTATTCCGGAAATTTTTGAAGTAAAAAACAAAATAAAAAACTTCACCAACGAAGTTGTAACCGGAGAAAGAAAAGGGTTTACAGCAAAACCATTTACAGATATTGTCAACATCGGGATTGGCGGTTCAGACCTTGGTCCGGCAATGGTTGTAGAAGCTTTACAGTTTTATAAAAACCATTTGAACGTTCATTTTGTATCGAATGTTGATGGAGATCATGTCAATGAAATTATCAAAAAACTAAACCCAGAAACAACCCTTTTTGTGATTGTTTCCAAAACGTTTACCACTCAGGAAACACTGACTAATTCAGAAACAATTAGAGCATGGTTTTTAGAATCAGCCTCACAGGAAGATGTGGCCAAACATTTTGTGGCGGTTTCAACCAATATTCAAAAAGTAACTGAATTTGGCATCAATTCTGAAAACATTTTTCCAATGTGGGACTGGGTTGGCGGACGATTTTCTCTTTGGAGCGCTGTTGGACTTTCAATAAGTTTGGCTGTTGGTTTTAATAATTTCGACGAATTATTATCTGGAGCCAATGAAATGGACGAACATTTCAAAACCGAATCTTTTGATAAAAACATTCCGGTAGTTTTGGCACTATTAAGCATTTGGTACAACAATTTTTTTGGTGCCGAAAGCGAAGCCTTAATTCCATACACCCAATATTTACAAAAACTCGCTCCCTATTTGCAACAAGGCATTATGGAAAGCAACGGAAAAAGCGTTGGACGTGACGGAAAACCGGTAAATTATCAAACCGGAACCATTATTTGGGGCGAACCGGGAACTAATTCGCAACACGCTTTTTTTCAATTAATTCATCAAGGAACAAAGTTGATTCCTACTGATTTTATTGGATTTGTAAAACCTTTGTACGGAAATCAAGATCATCACGACAAACTGATGTCAAACTTTTTTGCCCAAACCGAAGCCTTGATGAATGGCAAAACAAAACAACAGGTTCAGGCAGAATTTGACAAACAAGGACTTACCGAAGAAAAAGCAAAATTCCTTTTACCGTTTAAAGTCTTCAGCGGAAACAAACCCACAAATACCATTTTAATACAAAAATTGACTCCAAAAACATTGGGTTCTTTGATTGCATTATACGAGCACAAGATTTTTGTGCAAGGAATTATCTGGAATATTTTTAGTTATGACCAATGGGGAGTTGAATTGGGCAAACAATTAGCCAATTCTATTCTTGATGAAATTCATTCCAATAAAATAAATTCACACGATAGTTCTACAACGTTTTTATTGAGTCATTTTTTAAAAAATAAATAAGTTTTAGTTACTGTTAAAGAATGTAAAAATTCATCGAAAACCTTGGGTTTTTAAAAAGTTGAGGCTTTTTTTACGCAAACACATTTATAATAACGATTCTTGGCACTTTATAAGGCTGTTTTTGGGCATTATTTATCAACTATTAACCTCATATAGTTTGTTAGTATTCGTCTGATTTTCAATTAAATATAAAAATATTTTTAACATATTTTCACAATAAGGTGGTATTTGTTAACAAAGTATCGGTAAAGGGTGTTTTTATTAACATTTCCTTAACATTTATTTTGATAAAATGTTAGAATTTTGCCAAAAATACTAAACTATTCAAAAATGAAAACAATGAAAAATTGGTTACTCTCAGGATTACTGTTTATGGTAGTTTCGACGGTATTTTCTCAAGGGAAAATCACTGGAACTATCACTGATGGTCAGAACTCATTGCCTGGAACAAATGTTGCAGTTAAGGGAACAAAAATCGGAACATCAACAGATTTTGACGGAAAATTTACTATTAACACTACTACTAATTCAGGAGAATTAGTGATTTCTTTTATTGGTTATGATGCCAAAACTGTTAAATTTTCAGTTTCAACTGGAGGTACTACGGATTTAGGCGCTATCGTTTTGACTGCTACTTCAAGTGAATTGAGTGAAGTTGTTGTAAAATCTGGAATTGTAGATATTGCAAAAGACAGAAAAACACCCGTAGCGGTTTCTACTATTAAAGCCGCAGAAATTCAAGAAAAATTAGGAACTCAGGAATTTCCTGAAATTTTAGCCAATACACCATCGGTTTATGTAACTAAACAAGGTGGAGGTTTTGGAGATGCCAGAATTAACATTCGTGGTTTCGATCAAAGAAACGTGGCTGTTATGATAAATGGAGTTCCTGTAAATGATATGGAAAACGGAGCCGTTTATTGGAGTAACTGGGCAGGATTGTCAGATGTTACATCAGCGATGCAGGTTCAAAGAGGTTTAGGTTCTTCTAAATTGGCGATTTCTTCTGTAGGTGGAACAATTAATGTTGTTACAAGAACATCAGATATGAAAGAAGGAGGATCTGTTTCGTCCAGTTTTGGTAATGCTAATTATTTGAAAGTGCAAGGTTCTTACAATACAGGAATTATGAAAAATGGGTTTTCCACTTCCGTTTTGTTAAGTTCTACTATGGGAGACGGTTATGTTGATGGTACTAAATTTCAAGGAAATAATTACTTTATAGCCTTTGGATACAAACCAAATGATAAACACGATTTCCAATTTACTTTTACTGGTGCACCACAATGGCATCACCAAAGAAGTTTTGCAAATAAACTTTCGGAATATTTGAAATATGGTAGCAATGGCGAACCTAATACAAAATACAACTCAGATTGGGGATATTTAAATGGAGAAGAATATTCTTGGGCAAGAAATTATTATCACAAACCTGTAATGTCATTCAACTGGGATTATAATATGAGTGATAAAATGAAATTGAGTACAGTTCTTTACGGATCTTGGGGTCGTGGTGGTGGTACAGGAAACATTGGAAAAAGTCCTTTTGCTTACAAAACGGCTAATGGTTTAGTTCCTTTTGATGAGTTTGTAAAATATAATACAGGTCAACCTAACAGTATAGGAACACCACTTTCACCAAGTACTGCCCCAGGTCATGAAGGGGAATATGTTACCAATAGAAGTACAGGATTTACTAGACGATCTTCTGTAAACTCTCACGACTGGTATGGTGCTGTTATCAATTTAAACACAAAATTAAGCGACCATTTAATACTTGATTTTGGTATTGATGCTAGAACTTATGTTGGTTACCACTTTAGAAACATTAATGACAGATTAGGTGCTGATGTATATTTTGATAATAAAGACATCAATAATCCTAACCGATATTTATACGAAACCTATTCAGCTTCACCAAGTGCTAATCCTTGGACAGATATAAAAAACCAAGAAAAAATCGAGTATAACAGTAATGGTTATGTAAGATGGTATGGTGCATTTACACAATTAGAATATTCAAATGACAATCTTTCCGCTTTTTTCCAAGGAGCCATTTCGCAACAAGGATTTAAAAGAGAAGATACCTTTTTATATTTAACAACCGATCCGCTTTACGAAACTGACTTTGAAAACATATTAGGTGGTAATGTAAAAGGTGGTGTGAATTATAATATCAATGAGCAACATAATGTATTTGTAAATTCAGGATATTATTCAAAACAACCACTTTTTAATGC
>DZAU01000001.1:0-34081 GCA_022729635.1 Flavobacterium psychrophilum | reverse complement strand
AACATAATGTATTTGTAAATTCAGGATATTATTCAAAACAACCACTTTTTAATGCTATTTATCGCAATAATCAATCTGTTGCTTTTGATACTCCAAACGAAAAAATATTGGGTGTAGAGGCTGGTTATGGTTTCCGTTCACGAATGTTTAACGCTAAATTAAATTTATATTATACCTCTTGGGATGATAGATATCAAAGATCAACTGATCCAAGTTCTACAAACAGAAATGGTTATTATGATGCTAATGGAGTAAATGAAACACATTCTGGTGTTGAGTTGGAATTAAATTCTAAGCCATTACCGAAACTAAGCATCAATGGAATGTTCTCTTATGGAATATGGGAATATAATGGCAATGCCACTTATGAGAGATTTGATCAAAATAATGTTAAAATTGGATCTGGAGATCTTTATTTAGATAATGCAAAAGTAGGTGATGCTGCCCAAACAACAGCTAGTATAGGAGCATCTTATGAAGTGCTTACAAGGGTTTTCCTTGATGCTAACTATAGAGTAGCAGAAAATTTATATGCTTCAATCGATCCTGCAAAATTTGGATCTCCTACAAATGAAGGAACTCTTGAGTTGCCATCTTATGGTTTGATGGATGCCGGTTTTTCATACAAAATGCTAGTGGGTAAAAACAAAGAGAATTCAGTACATTTTAGATTTAACATGAATAATGTTTTAGATGAAGTTTATATTTCTGAATCTCGAACTAATAACTTTACTACTGCAACAAGTACAAATTATAATGGAGTTAATGTTACTAACCAAGTTTTCTTCGGTTTTGGTAGAACGTATAACTTTAGCATCCGCTATAATTTCTAAAAGAAAATCTTAATAATTTTAAAAACGGCATCGCTTCTAAAGTAGATGTCGTTTTTTTTTATGCTTTTTTATTTATATTTGTCAAAACAAAAAATATATTTTATGTACGAAATCATTCAAAAATTGCATTCTGGCTGGGCTTATTTAGCTCTTTTAATAGTAGTAATTGCGGTTGTCAATTCATTAATGGGACTGTTTTCCAAAAAGGAATATACAGAAAAAGACAAAAAAATAGGTCTTTACGCTTTAGGTGCAATTCATACTCAAGCAGTAATAGGATTTATTATTTATTTTGTATCACCTAATGGATTTTTAAATATTGTAAATTTGGGAATGGGTGAAGTAATGAAAAACGCAGCTCTTCGCCTTACGGTTGTAGAACATCCTTTCGTGAATATTTTAGGAATAGTATTAATGACTATCGGATGGGTGAAACATAAAAAACGTACTTCTAGCGAATCTAAATTCAAAACGGTAACCATCTATTATGGCTTAGGATTACTACTTATTTTGAGTAGAATACCTTGGGGATTGTGGTTCTAAAAAACAAAGAAAAGTCCTGAAAAGGACTTTTTTTATCTAGGTATGGTTTTTGTTAAAAGAGGTTCAACTAAAATTAAGAAATGAAAAAATTAATTACACTTTTTCTTTCAATAGCAATTGCGGGAACAGCAATTAGCCAAACTGTGGTTCTTGATAAACATAAATCTTCCCTCCAAAAGGACACTATAAAAAAAAGCAATGTAGCTTTAGAATTACAAGAACCATCAATAGATAGTTTATTTATTGAGACAGGAAAATTAAAACTTTATAAAAAAGAGGCACACGCCTCCTATTATGCTAATAAATTCAACGGTAAAAAGACGGCGAGCGGGAAGCGATTTGACAATAATAAATATACTGCTGCACACAAAAAACTGCCCTTTGGAACCAAAGTAAAAGTCACTAATGAATCCAACGGAAAATCTGTAATAATAGAAATTACAGATAGAGGACCATTTGTAAGATCAAGAGAAATCGACCTATCTAAACGCGCTTTTATGGAAATTGCCCACAACAAATCGTCTGGAACCATGAAAGTAACCATCGAGGTGCTTCAAAAATAAACTATACCAATAGTCATTATAGTTTAATCCAAAGAGGTTTGGTATCACCAGTTTTTAAACGGATTTTTGCTTAAATAAGAATTATAATACCTTTTATCATTGGTCACTTCTTTGCCCAGCCAGGTTGGTTTTTCGAAAGTTTCGCTTTCTGAACCAAGTTCAATTTCAGCCATAATCAAACCTTCGTTTTCGCCATAAAATTCGTCAACTTCAAAGATGTGATTGCCCACTTTTACCTCAAAACGGGTTTTGTCGATAACACCTTCTTCGCACAATTGCAATAATTTTTGAGCCTCATCAGCGGGAATTTCTTTTTCCCATTCGAAACGTGAAATACCAGACTCATTTGAAGCTCCTTTTATAGTCAAAAAACCTTTATCTCCCTTAATTCGAACTCTAACTGTGCGTCCAGAAACGGAGCTCAAATAACCCTGTGTAATTCGGTTTTTGGCAAAAGCTTCCGTCTTGAAAGTATTTGATGTTGTGAGAAATTTTCTTTCTATTTCTATCATAATAACGAAGTCTATTCCTTTAAATTATATTTTAGTAAGGTGAAGAATTAACAATTTATGCCAAATGTAAAATTTCTAAACAAATCTCTATCTAATAATTTCCATAAATTTGCATTATGTCCGAAACAAATCCAAATAGAAAAATTATCCATATCGATATGGATGCTTTCTTTGCTTCGGTAGAGCAAATGGACAATCCGTTTTTGCGAGGAAAACCTATTGCGGTTGGTGGCGCTGAAAATCGAGGCGTGGTTGCAGCGGCAAGTTATGAAGCCAGAAAATTTGGAGTTCGAAGTGCAATGAGTGGGGTTTTGGCCAAAAAAAATTGTCCCGATTTGGTTTTTGTTAAACCAAGATTTGAACGCTACAATGAAATTTCAAATAAAATAAGAAAAATTTTCTATGAATATACAGATTTGGTCGAGCCGCTTTCGCTAGACGAAGCCTATCTTGATGTCACCGTAAACAAAAAAGGGAATCCAAGCGCAACATTATTGGCACAAGAAATTAGGCTGCGTATTCTTAACGAAGTGGGTTTGACAGCTTCTGCTGGAATTTCTGTCAATAAATTTGTTGCCAAAATCGCCAGTGATTATAATAAACCCAATGGCCAAAAAACAGTAAATCCTGATGAGGTTATTCCCTTTTTAGAAGTATTGCCCATCCGAAAATTTTATGGAGTCGGGAAAGTTACAACCGAAAAAATGTACCAATTAGGGATTTTCACCGGATTGGAATTAAAAAGCAAATCATTGGAATTTCTGGAGAAACATTTCGGAAAATCAGGAAATTTCTATTATAATGTGGTTCGAGGTATTCATAACAGTGAAGTAAAATCAGATAGAATCACTAAATCGGTAGCTGCCGAACACACATTTGATGTTAATCTTTCTTCCGAAATTTTTATGATGGAGCAATTGGAACACATCGCAACCGTTTTGGAAAAAAGATTAAAAAAGCATCATATTGCAGGGAAAACAGTTACGTTAAAAATAAAATACAGCGATTTTACCCAACAAACCCGAAGTAAAACCTTACCCTATTTTATTTCTGATAGTGGATTGATTTTAGAAACCGTGAAAGAACTTTTGTATCAAGAACGATTGAAAGATTCCGTTCGATTACTCGGAATATCGCTAAATAATTTAAACACCGAAGAGAAAAAAACAGTTGTTGTGCAGTTGAAATTTGCTTTTTAAAAATTACACAAGCTGGGAATTGAGGATTTAATGTTATTTGGATGTTTCACAAAAATCCGTAAAATCTGCCTGTTAGATCAAACACATTAAAATTGTTTTTGTTTTTTTACACGAATTCACACGAAATAGGCTTTTTATAAATTCCACGAATCTGCCAAAGGCAAATAATATTTGTGTAATTTTTAATTTTCATCATAATAATTTGTGACAATTCGTGCAATTCGTGTCTAAATATTTTTAATGCTTTTGACCTGTCGGCAGACAGGTCTAAGACTTAAAAACTTTGTACCTTTGCATCACAAAAATTTTAACTTAAAAAACAAGTGAACGAAGAGATTGCTTCGTTCCTCGCAATGACTATGATTGAAGATAAATCACCACAACGTACCAGTATTGCTCAATTGGGCGAATTTGGATTGATAGACCACTTGACAAAAAACTTTAAAATTAATCAATCTTCAACTCTAAAAGGAATTGGAGATGATGCTGCCGTTTTGGATTTCAAAGACAAAAAAGTAGTTGTTTCTACCGACATGTTAGTCGAAGGGGTTCATTTTGATTTGGCTTATATGCCTTTGAAACATTTGGGCTACAAAGCTGTTGTGGCCAATGTTTCTGATATTTGCGCGATGAATGCAAAGGCTACTCAAATCTTGGTTTCGATAGCCGTTTCCAATCGGTTTCCATTAGAAGCATTAGAAGAATTATTCGATGGAATTGCCCTTGCTGCCAATGAATATAAGCTTGATGTTATTGGTGGAGACACCACTTCATCTCAAAAAGGGATGATTATCAGTATTACTGTTTTAGGAGAGGCTAATGAAGATGAAATTGTGTATAGAAATGGCACAAAACAAACTGATTTATTGGTGGTAACCGGCGATATTGGTGCTGCTTATATGGGATTGCAAGTTTTGGAGCGAGAGAAACAAGTTTTTCAGGTGAACCCAAATTCTCAGCCTGATTTGGATTCTTATGCTTATTTAATTGAACGCCAATTAAAACCAGAAGCCAGAAAAGACATTCGTACTTTGTTGCACGCATTGGAAATAAAACCAACAGCAATGATTGATATTTCGGACGGATTGTCGTCAGAAATTATGCATTTATGCAAGCAATCGAAAGTGGGCTGTAATTTGTATGAAGATAAATTGCCCCTTGATCCTCAATTAATTTCGACTTGTGAAGAATTTAACCTGGATTCAACAACGGTTGCAATAAATGGTGGTGAAGATTACGAATTACTTTTTACTATTGCAATAGAGGATTTTGACAAGATTAAAGGAAATCCTAACTTTACCATTATTGGTCACATGACTCAGGAAAGCGAAGGGATTCATCTGGTAACCCGTGCTAATACCCGAATTCCGCTAAAAGTTCGTGGTTGGGATGCTTTGAGTGAAGAATAGATTTAGGCACTTTAGAAATAAACAAGTTGTCGAATAAAAACAATCAATTGTTTAAAAAATAATTTTATCGGTAACGGTTTCTCCGGTTTGCAACCTCGTTTTTACAATCAAGGTTTGACGACTTGATACTAAATTAGCTATTGAAAGTTCGTTGCTATTTACATTCGTTTTTTGATAAACTTGTCTTCCAAGCAAGTCGTAAACACTAACCCTGTCAATTATTTCTGCATAGGAGTTAATTTTTATTTGCTTATTTTTAGTGGAAACCAAAACCTTGTTTTCTAACGAATCAAAATCTTCATTACCAAGTGTTACATTAGAAAATTTCAATACAAATCTATCTTCAAATGTTCCAATAGCTGAATTAAAACTATACGGACTGGCTTTAATGTCGTGAGTGACGTTTAGCAATTTGTCTTCAAGATAAATAGCTTGTGAGCCAAGAAACACTCCATCAACACGATCTAAAGTTATAGTGGTATTTCCGGCAACAGTCACACTATAGCCAAAAAGAAATGAATCTGAATCAACAAATGGTTGTGCTTTCGCTTGAATGGTTAAAATTTCGGCATCTAAAACACTATATAAATCGTGTGCTCCACCATAAGACCTTCCGTCAAATCCGGGATCATAATCGTTAGTTGCACCGTCAACGTAACCAACAAGTGCTTGGCTAAAATTGATTGTTGAATTGGTCAAATTAAGCCAAATTCTATCTGCACTCGCCAAAGTTCTTTTAGATGACGTTTGTTTATAAAAATTAGTGTTATTAGTCCCAACTCTCATAGCGTTATTAAACGTTATATTACCATCCGCTTCAAAGTCAACAAAAAACCCTTGTCCCGTAGCAACATATTTGGTTGGTATTGATGTATTTCCCGATCCGCTTGGGCCAGCCCCTACAGCTGTACCTCCTAATTTTGTATAAGTAGCATAATCATTTCCGTCATAGTCATTGCCTGTTAAAGTGTGATTATGTGTCCAAAAATATAAGGTTCCGGAAATAGTTTGATTTATTGTCCCTGTGCCAACCAAATTCGCATCTATAAAAGCATCTGCGTCTAATGTAGAAGGGTAAGGATTTCCTGTTAATAGTTCTCCAAATCCCATATAAGGACCCGAAGCTCTAACCGCTACAGGCACATTTATAGTGCCATTATTAGGAACCCCTGTAAACTGATGTGGTCTAACAACTGGCGTTGCATCTCCGTATTCGGCGCGAATAGCATAGCCAATTCCTTTGTCGAATGTTTTTGTAGATGGGTTTTCATTCGCCCAATCGTTATGGTAGCTAAAAAATTTATCGTCCTGAGTAGTGGGTGAAAAATCGAATAAAGTTTGTGTTCCAGTTGTTGGTGAAGACCAATAGGTAAAATCATCATGAATTATTGGTGTAGAATTTCTTTTTACAATTATACTGGCCGTGTTTACTGCTGCAGCATTGGTTTGAATTAAACTGGCATTATTTTCTAAAGTCAACATCGCCGAACCCGTTATTGCATTTGTCAATGTTAGTGTATTTCCCGAAGGAATAGTGATAGTACCAGAGGTTAAGTTGCAACTACAACCTTCAACATTAGTTGCAATAGAATAATTTCCTGCAAAAACAATGTTTTGATCTGGTGTTGGAGTTCCTAAAGACCAGCTTGTGCCGTTCCAAGTATTGGTTGCCAAAGGGTTAATCACCACATTTGACGATGTTCCAGAGGTGCAACTACCGCTTGTAACCGAAAAAGCATAACTTCCCTCTACTAATCCCGAAACAGTATAAGTAGTTCCAGAACCTGTATAGGTAGTTACCGCTGTACCACTTTGATTAATTGTCCAAGAACCCGAAGGCAATCCGTTCAGAACTACACTAGCCGTTGGTACAGCACAAGTAAGCGGTGTAATTGTCCCAATAATTGGTGCTGTTGGCATTGGATTGACGGTGAGCAAAACCGAATTTGAGTTGGCGCGACAACGACCACTAGACCAAATTACACATCGTACATAATTATTTGTCCATGCTGCCGGTGTATTGGTCAATGTAAAAGTAGCTGTTGTATAACCTGATACATAAGGATCTAAAGCGGAATCGATATTGATCCAGTTTATATTATCTCCAGAATATTGCCATTGATACGTAGGACTTGAAGCCGAAGTTACCACACTAAAACTTCCTCCTGTGGTTGCGCAAATAACCAAAGGAACTGGTTGTGTTGTAATGATTGGTGCCGTACACGTATTGCTTACAATACCTGTTGTAGCGGCAAAATAAGTATCATTTTTGTTTGTAGCAGGTGATGAGGTTGATCCCCAAGAACCTGGAACCGTTCCTTCTCCACCAAGTAGTAATCCTCCTGCTGTATGAGTAAAAGTGCCTAGATTGGCAATTGCTCCAGAAGTTATAGAAAAATCATTGGTAATTGTAGTAGCTTGTGCTAATGTTACTCCTGTGGTATTACTAAATGTCAAATGGTTTACCGTTGCAGGCAAACCACTCCCGGTAACTTGCGCAGTTGAACCATTATAAGTATAATTTGCTGCATTGCTAAAAGTCCTTGTACTTGTTACCTGTACAGATCCTGTACCTCCTGATGTCGTGATTCCGGCGATATTTGCAGTAATAAGTTCCCCTCCGGAGTTTAAAGTAAAATGAGATCCGTTTGTTGAAGATTCTGCTAATATAAAAGTTCCAAAATCTATCGTGCCGTTTACAATAAAATCTGAATAATGTTTGGGGTCAGAAGCATCTCCAAGTAAAGTTATATCTGAAGCTAGTTTTACCGTACTTCCAGAATTTATTGTATAAGTAGTCCATATACTTGCCGTTGGAACGGTGTAGTTTATGTTTTGGGTTGTACTACCATTAAAAACAATCTGACCATTAGGTGCTCCCGAACCAGAAGTTGTCATTGAATCTGGAGTTGAAACCGTGTTGGTTAGATTACCTGACAAATTCATTATGCTCGTTCCGGAAGCTCCTGTATTAAAATCAAATATACCTCCAGTTTGAAGATAATCACCATTAATCGTTAAGGTATAATTTGTAGCATTATTTAGTTTAAAATTACCCGCATTTAATGTAAAATCATTGTTTGCTGTAATATTGCCCGTAGCAGTTTTCGTCCCTGAATCCGAAATAGTTAGATTGCCATAAGTCAAGGCAGCAACGTTTTGAGCTCCAGTACCACTATATTCTACAGTGCTCGTTGCCCCTAAAGTATTGGTGCCAAATCCTGATGGAAATGCACTACCACTTAAGATTAAAGTCGCTCCATTTGCAACCGTAAATATTTTTCCAGCATTTCCTGTTATTGCAAAACCCCCATTATTTAAAATTCCTGATTGCACATTGATATCACCTTTAACATTTGAAGTAGTGATTTTCGCTTGCAAAGTGGCTCCTGCGCTGTTATTGATAACTAAATTATTATAAATATAATCTGCATTTATGGGTATAATTTGAGCCAATGTTCCATTAAAATTTACTGTCGAATTATTATTAGTCGATAAAAAATCGCCCCCTGACAAACTACCACCAATATTTAGTGTCCCTCCAGTTCCTGCAATTCCATCTATACTTACTTGATTCCTTGCGGCTACTCCAACCATTGTAATGTTTCCTGAAACATTAACTGTTCCGGTAGTTGTTGTAACTCTGCAATCACGTGAATTCCCTCCTGTGTTTGCCATTGCAATTGAAGCACAAGTCAAAGTTCCGGTTCCAACAGCTATAGATTTTACCTTACTATTTGCTGTTGGGGCTTCAATAGATACTGCTCCGGTAACGGTCAGACTATTTGAACCGCTTATCGTAATAGTATTGGTATTCCCGCCTCCTTTAATGGTAAAAGTATTGCAAACCGCATTGCTATCTACAGTAACATTCTTGTTATCAGGAATTACAACGTCGTGAGCCAGTGTGGGAACTAAACCTAAAGACCAATTTGAAGCTGTGTTCCAATTACCCCCAGTCGCTCCGGTATAGTTATTTGTTTGGGAGAAAATTGGGGTTGAGAACCCACAACTTATTAGAAATAAGAGCAATAGTGCGATTTTATTCTTTTTTTTCTCTCCTTTGTTCTTCTTACTTTTTAGTGCTTGAAAAATCATATACTTTATTAAATATCAGCAAGATCAAACCAAAAAAAAACATTCTGCTAAAGTATTTAACAGAGTCGTGTTGTTTTAATTGTTTTCCTTACTTGTTTTTGCCCCTTTTATTGATGTTATCCCCTAATAACTCCGAAACCGCAAAAAAACATGAAAATTATTACTTATCCAAATTTTTAAGGGAAATTAGATGGCAATTGACTGAAAAACAGATTGAATCTAAATTAGTAACAGCTAAAAAAAAGGAAGAATTTGAAAATTCAATTAAAAAAACGAAATTTGAATGCTGAATACCCTGAATTTTTTTAAACCTTCTGCGCAAATGAAAGACGTTTTTTCTATTAAAGAAGCCATACAAAAGATAGAGTATTTTTGCTCCTATCAAGAACGTTGCCATGAAGAAACCGTTTCTAAACTACGCAAAATGAAAATGGATTCAGAAGAAATAGATGTTATTATGGTACATCTCATTGCGTCCAATTTTCTCAGCGAAGAACGTTTTGCTTGCAGTTTTGCCAGAGGAAAGCACCGAATCAAACATTGGGGAAAAATTAGAATTACAAACGAATTAAAGTCAAAAAAAATATCGCAAAATCTGATTAATCTTGCCCTCAAAGAAATCACTCCAGATGAATATTTGGTAACATTCCACGCTTTGGCAGAGCAACATTGGGAAATCATCCGAGAAAAAAACACCCTAAAAAAAAGAAAAAAGTTCTGTGATTTTATGCTCAGACGAGGATTTGAAAGCAATCTAGTTTACGATAAAGTAAAAGAGCTGGAAACTAGTAATCAGTAATCCGTTTATGAGTATTCAGTCGCAATGGAATACAGAAAAAAAGGAACGATGCAACCGAACACGGAATATATTTTACAAACTCAACAAAATACTCACCGCATTTCCGCCAAAGCCAACAGAATTTACCAATACTTTTTTTATAACCCTGTCAGGACTCCAAACCCTGACAGGGTTTAGAAAAGGAACTCCAATAAATTTCTGATGTTGCATCATCAAAATAGTCATTTCAATACTCAACATTCCCGAAGCCCCAAAAGTGTGTCCAATTTTCCATTTATTGGTGGTAAGTAATGGAAGATTGACTTGTGCTGAGCCTGTCGAAGCACCAAAAACTTTCTGAATTGCTTTAAACTCTGTTAAATCTCCAGCTTTTGTTCCTGGAGCGTGCATTACAATCACATCAACTTCGGATAAATCAGTGTTTTGCAAAGCCATTTTCATTGATTTTTGAAAACAAATCGCTTCTGCCGAAATGGAAATATTATGTTCCAAAATTTCGGTGGCATACCCAATTCCTTCAATGTAAGCAAGAGCATTTTTTTTTCTTCCAACCTCCAAACAACAGACAGCGGCACCTTCACCAAGAATCAAAGTGTTTTGCTTTTTTTCTAAATCCAAAGCACGGCAGGGCATTTTTTCTTCGCTATTCGAATAAATTTTCAAAGCTCTCATTTGAGCTACTGTAAAATCAGTCAACGGTGCTTCGCTTCCACCAACTAAAAACTTATCAGTCATTCCGGCCCGAAGCCAAGCCACACCATTCAACAAAGCGTGCAAAGCGGTTGAACACGTAATCGAATGCGAAATTTCGGGACCGGAACTTTGCAAATCGTGAGCCACCCAAGAGGAAATGTTTCCTAAAGTGGTCGTTGGTGATGCCAAGGTTTGTGCTTTGCCTGTTTCTAAATATTCTTGATAATGTTTTTCGAACAAATCAGTAGCACCACGAGAAGAACCTATGTTAATCCCAAAAACATCTTTTGAAGTCCAACCCGCATTTTGTATGGCTTTTCGAGAAGCAGCCATCGCATACAAAACCGTTTTGTCCAAAAATTTATATTTGTTATCCGAATGCCTTAATGCCTCAATCTCTTCATTTGAATTATCATCTAATTTGGCAACAAGTGTGTTTTTATGATCTAAAAAATGTTTGGTGAAAAAATGATTGGTACTTTGATAGTTATCCCAAATCGTTTTTGAGTCATTTCCTAAAGGAGAAATAGAAGCTATTGAAGTTATGGAGATAGTTTTAAACAAGGCTTTTTATTTTAGCGCAAAGGTCGTAAAAAATGGCACACGGATATGACTGATTTTAACAGATTTTCACGGATTTTTTATATATTAATCTGTTTCATCCGTAGAATCTGTGTGCCAATTAAACTATTTCCATTGCTTTTTCGACCACTTTATACACTTTTTGCAATTGCTCATCAGTGATGATGTATGGTGGCAAAATATAAACAATATTGCCAACAGGTCGCAAGATTATTCCGTTTTCGATAAAAAAATCATAGAGTTTGTTGCGCAAAGTGCCATAATAACTTGCCGAATTTTCAGTTTTTATTTCCAAAGCAAAAATCACTCCCAACACTCGAGTTGTGGTCACTTTTGGATGATTCTTAATGTGGTTTTGAAAGTATAAATGGCTTTTATTTATTCGGGCAATATTATTTTGTATTTCTTGAGTTTGCAATAGTTCTAAACTCGCCAAAGCCGCTGCACAACCCGTTGGATTTGCCGTAAAAGTATGTCCGTGAAACAAGGCCTTATTGATGTCTTCATCATAAAAAGCCTCGAAAATGTCTTGGGTAAAAGTGGTAATCGCCATTGGGATTGTTCCGCCAGTCAAAGCTTTCGACAAACACATCATATCTGGCTCTTCAGTGAGATAATCACAGGCGAATGGTTGCCCTGTTTTTCCAAAACCCGTCATCACTTCATCGGCAATCGTGAGCACATTATTTCTCTGGCAAATTTTAATTAATTCGTCGAGTGAATCTGGTTCGTACATTACCATTCCGGCAGCTCCTTGAACCAAAGGCTCAAAAATAAAACCTGCGCAATTATTATTATTTATGGCTTCCGTCAAAGCGTTAAAACTTTCTTGTTCCTGACCTTTTATTGGAACCGGAATCCGCACCACATCAATCAACATTCCTTGAAAAGCTGAGGTGAAAAAGGAAATTCCGCTTGCTGCCATTGCGGCAAAAGTATCTCCGTGAAAGGCGTTTTCGAAAGCAATAATCGTGGTTTTCTTCTCTCCTTTATTGAAAAAATATTGAAAGGCGACCTTTATTGCTACTTCCACAGCCGTAGAACCATTATCTGAAAAGAATAATTTTTTTTGGTTTTTTGGTAAAATTTCAAACAGTTTTTCAGCCAAAACTATGGCTGGTTCATGAGTAAATCCGCCAAATAACACATGTTCTAAAGTCGTTAATTGTTTATAAATAGCATCGGCAATAAATTTATTGGAATGTCCGTAAGGATTAACCCACCAAGAAGCAATTGCGTCGATATATTCTTTGTTGTTTTCGTCCCATAGCAAAGCGCCTTCTCCTCTTTTTATTGCAATAGGAAGCGCTGCAGTTTTGTGCTGAGTATAAGGATGCCAAAGGTGTTTTTGGTCTCTTTCGATAAGCCCCCTAACCCCCGAAGGGGGAACTTTTGGATTGTTCATAATTATAAATTTAACAAATTTTCCCTAAACAAATTTGCATATTCTCGAATGACGTTAGCATCAAAATAAGGTTCTTCTTCTATTCTTCCAATGCATTTGACTCCGGTTTTATTCAAAATAATTGCTTCTGAAGATTCGTTTTTGTCACCACTAAAAATAATTCCTGCAATTTTTAATTTTCTGCTTTTTAGAGCTTCAACAGTTAGCAAAGTGTGGTTGATACTTCCCAAATAATGCCGAGAAACCACTATTACTTTATAATCTTTTTTGATTAAATCTATAACACAATCCGTTTCATTTATTGGAACCAAAATCCCTCCTGCGCCTTCAATAACTAGATGATTTTCAGTTTGAGGTTCTTTTATTTGTTTTAAATCGATGGTAATTCCGTCTAATTCAGCCGCAAGATGAGGACTGGCTGGTGTGTTGAGTTTATAACTGTTTTCGTGAATAACTGTCCTTCGACTATGCTCAGGATGGCCGTCATTTGTAATATAACTCTTGATTTTAAGACTATCGGAATTATCCAAATCACCCGCTTGAATAGGTTTCCAATAATCAGCTTCGAGCGCTTCGACAATTATGGCAGAGGCAATGGTTTTGCCTACATTGGTTGATATTCCTGTAATGAATAGTTTCATAGTGTTTGCCACGGATAAAACGGATTTTTAACGGATTATCACTGATTTTTTATGTTAATTTTTCTATCGTTTGTATAAATTATTCTTTTGAACTCTGGTTCTTCTCCAAAATTTAATAACAATCCAACTTCAATTGGTGTCGCTTTTAGATAATTCATTATTTGCGCAACGTGAACATTCATAAGCAATTCAGTGGCTTTCAATTCAACAAGTACTTTATCTTCAACAAGTAAATCTGAGTAATATTCACCCACTAATTGTTTTTTGAAATATACTTTAATTTGACTTTGTGCTTCAACTTTATATCCTAAAGATTTTAGTTCAAAGTACATAGCATTTTGATATACTTTTTCTAAAAAGCCAAAACCTAATTCATTATAAACATCATAATAAACTTTTAATATTGCATCTGTAATAGATTTGTGTAATAAATTTGTCATAATCAATCTGTGCAAATCAGTTAAAATCCGTTTAATCCGTTTAATCCGTGGGCTCAAACACAAAAGTACGCAACAAACCCAACACTTCCGATATTTCTTCTTTCGAATTAAAACTATGCAAACAAAACCTCAATCGTTCCTGACCTTCAGGAACAGTTGGCGATAGGATGGCTTTTACATCGAAACCTTTTTTTTGTAATTGCTTTGCTATTGATTTTACGTTTTGATTTCCCGGAATTATGGCACTTTGAATGGCTGATTTGCTTCGGACAAACATAGGTTTCAATCCCATGAGATTCTTTTCTTGATTGAAATGAATGATATTTTCCCGAAGTTTTTTAATGTTGATTTTTTCTGTTTCCAAATGTTGATATGCGATTAAAATCGTTGCTACTGAATGCGGAGAAAGTCCCGTGGAATAAATAAAACTTCGGGCAAAATTGACGAGATAATCCTTCAATTCTGACGAGCCTAAAATCGCTGCTCCGTGGCATCCTAGTCCTTTCCCTAAAGTCATTATTCGAGCAAAAACTTGATCTTGCAAACCCAGCATTTGAACCAATCCTTCTCCTTTATCGCCGAAAACTCCTAACGAATGTGCTTCGTCAATTACCAAATGACAATTGTACTTCTCCGAAAGTTGCCCCAATTCTTCGAGATTTGGCGTGTCGCCATCCATAGAAAAAACACTTTCGGTAACAATATACACTTCTCCAAAAACGCTGTCAGGCTGAGCTTGTCGAAGCCGTTTTTCTAAGTCTTCAAAATCGTTGTGTTTGAATTTATAGGCTTTTGCATTTGAAAGCTGGATTCCATCGCGAATGGAGGCGTGACACAACTCGTCATACAAAATCAAGTCACCTTTTTGTGGAACCGAACTAAAAAAACCAACATTGGCATCATAACCTGAATTGAAAATCAAGGCGCTTTCTGATTGATGGAATTTGGCAATAAAATCTTCTGTTTCCTGATAGACTTTGTGATTTCCGGATAATAATCGGGAACCGGTTGCGCCGTTTTGGATGATTTTATTTTCAATTAAATACTGATGTGTTTCTTCAAAAATTGCTTTGTTTTTTGAAAATCCAATGTAATCATTGGAAGCAAAATCGATTAAATCATTTGGCGCAGCCAATTTTCGTAAGGCGTTGTTTTGCTTGCGGGTTTCGAGTTTAGCTAAAAGATTTTTGGGAAACTTCATAAGGGCAAAGTTAGAAAAAAAATGGGACTAAAAATTTAAAGCTTCCAGCCTTTTAAAGGCCGGAAGCTTTAAAAAAAGCCAAACATCACTGCTTGGCTTTTTAACATTATTATAAATTATTTTAATCTGCTAAAACAATAACTTTATTGTTTTTCATTTCCACTGTTCCTGATTCAATAGCAAGTGTATAATTCTGATCGTTTACTTTTGTGAATAAATCTTCGGATTCTTTGCTAAACTTGAAACTTGGAGCAGTAATTTTTACATTCCCTTTTTGAAGTAATGAAACAATCGGTGCGTGATTATTCAACATTTGAAAATGACCATCAACCCCCGGCAACGAAACCGAAGTCACTTCGCCTGAAAATAATTTTGCTTCTGGTGATACTATTTCTAAAATCATTTTATTTGAGTTAGAAGATGGAAGATGGAAGATGGAAGATGTAGAATTACTTCTAACCTCTAACTTCTAACTTCCTACCTTTATTATGCTTCTGCCAACATTTTTTCTCCAGCTTCGATGGCGTCTTCAATGGTTCCTTTAAGGTTGAAAGCCGCTTCTGGAAGATGGTCTAATTCTCCGTCAATGATCATATTAAATCCTTTGATGGTATCTTTAATATCAACTAAAACTCCTTTTAATCCTGTAAATTGTTCTGCCACGTGGAAAGGTTGTGACAAGAAACGTTGCACACGTCTGGCTCTTGAAACCGCCAATTTATCGTCTTCAGAAAGTTCTTCCATACCAAGGATTGCGATAATATCTTGCAATTGTTTGTATTTTTGAAGAATTTCTTTCACTCTTTGTGCACAGTTATAATGCTCATCACCAATAATTTGTGGAGTCAAGATTCTAGAAGTTGAATCCAATGGATCCACCGCTGGATAAATACCTAGCTCAGCAATTTTACGAGACAATACTGTAGTAGCATCAAGGTGGGCAAATGTTGTTGCTGGTGCCGGATCCGTTAAGTCATCCGCAGGAACGTAAACCGCTTGTACAGATGTAATAGATCCTTTGTTTGTAGATGTAATACGCTCTTGCATCGCTCCCATTTCGGTAGCCAATGTTGGTTGGTAACCTACCGCAGATGGCATACGCCCTAACAAAGCGGAAACTTCAGAACCTGCTTGTGTAAAACGGAAGATGTTATCTACGAAAAACAATACATCTTTTCCTTGATCTGAACCTGCACCATCACGGAAATATTCTGCGATAGACAATCCTGAAAGTGCTACACGAGCACGAGCTCCAGGAGGTTCGTTCATTTGACCGAAAACGAAAGTAGCTTTAGACTCTCTCATTCCTGGCATATCAACTTTAGACAAATCCCATCCTCCATTTTCCATAGAGTGCATAAATTCATCACCGTATTTTATAATTCCTGACTCCAACATCTCACGAAGCAAGTCATTTCCTTCACGTGTTCTTTCTCCTACTCCTGCGAATACTGAAAGTCCACCGTGACCTTTTGCAATATTGTTGATCAACTCCTGAATCAATACTGTTTTACCAACACCTGCACCACCAAACAATCCAATTTTACCTCCTTTTGAATAAGGCTCAATCAAATCGATTACTTTAATACCTGTGAATAAAACCTCTGAAGAAGTTGATAATTCTTCGAATTTCGGGGCTTGTCTGTGAATAGACATCCCGTTTTCACCAGTTTTTGGTAAATTCCCTAAACCATCGATAGCATCTCCAATTACATTGAATAAACGACCAAAAACATCAGCTCCGATTGGCATTTGGATTGGATTTCCAGTTCCAACAACTTCATAACCTCTACTCAAACCGTCTGTTGAATCCATAGAGATAGTACGAACAGTGTTTTCACCAATGTGTGATTGTACTTCAAGAACTAATATTGTTCCATCTTTTTTTGTGATTTCTAACGAATCATAAATTTTTGGAAGTTCAACACCTGCGTTGAAAACTACATCGACTACTGGTCCGATGATTTGGGCAACTTTTCCTATTACTTTTGACATTACTTATGTGTTTATTAAATAGCTGTTTGTGTTTATAAAATGCAACCAAACGAAATGATTTTCTATGGTTTGTTTTTCAGTGTGCAAAGATAATTTTTAAAATATAAAAATCAACACTTTTTTTAAAAAAAACAGTCTGTTTTAGACTTGCTGCTTATAAGTTCAAAATAAACAGGGAAAAGTATTTAAATACCAAAAAGCCACCCCGCAAGGCGGGATGGCTTTTGAAAAATAATACAAATTATTATTATGGATTAATTGTCCAAGAAACAAAATATTGTTGTCCTATTGCTCCAGCACCTATTACTTGAGTATATTCTTTACCTCCAATATTAGTTGCTCCTAGTTTGATTAACGATTTCAATTTTGGTAAACCATAGCTAATCTGTGCATCTATTACAGTGGCTGCTTCAATAATACCATCAGCCATTGTAGATTGCCACAAATACTCGTTGTTCCATCTTACACTGGCATTAAATCCAAGGTTTTCGATAAGTTTATCATTTCCTACAGATGCTTTAACCCTGTGTTTTGGAGTATTGAAACCGGCTTCAAAACCTGGATCTGCAGCTTGGTCAAAATCAAATTGTGCATAATTATAGTTAATTCCAAAATCATAATTACCAAACATTCTTTTAGAAAGTCCTATTCCGAAACCTAAAGAGGTGATTTCTACATCTGTGTTGGTATATAATTGGTAGGCTCTGTAATTCCCATTTGCCAATGCGTGTAAAGTTTGAACAGCAGGATTCGTTACGTATGTTGGAGCTCCTTGTGCAAAATCGAAAGTTTCACTAGCTGTTCCGTATAAAGGAGCAATTGCTGTAGTGTTTCCAATAAAATCATTATAAATATTATAATATCCATTAAGATCAATATTGATGTCTTTAATTTGAGAACGGTAACCCAACTCAAATGCTTGTACTTTTTCTGGTTTTACATACCCAACATTTGTTTTTTTCAATAATGCTGCTGCTCCGGGAGTATTTCCTGGGTTTGCCGCAGCAAATGCTCCAAACGCTCCAACTGATGCTAAAGTATATGAATTTTGGTAAGCATTTACACCTGTCATAACTACAGAAGATCCTCCTGCATAAACTTGACCGATTGCTGGTGAACCATTTGCTACAGGTCTTGTCTCAGAATATCTCAATAAGTTGTCAGGAGCAGAGCCTATTAATACAGCGTTTCCTACATTGAAACCAATATATTGATCCTGTGTGCTTGGGTTTCTAAAACCAGTTTGATAAGATGCTCTTAAATTATGTTGTTTTTTTTCTCCAGCTGAATACACCAATGACACTCTTGGGGAATAACTTCCGTCAAAGTTTTTAGATTTATCATAACGAACAGATCCTGTAAATTTAAATCTGTCTTCCATAAATTTCTTTTGTAACTGTGCATAAACACCGTATTCATTATAATAAATTGGACCATTAGCATCAGTGTAGATTCTTCCGTGAGAATTCAATTGATACTCTCTGTAAGATCCACCTACTTGTATTTCGCCAAATTTAATGATGTCTTTAAAATTATAATTAGCATCAGAGTGGTAAATTCTAGAATTATCTACCAATTTTGAACCTGTTAAAACGTCAGGATCGTTTATTACTTTATTAAATGCGGCATCGAAAGCTGCTGTGCCTGGAGTTAATCTTCCTGTTTCTGCAACACCACGAGCTACTGCGGTGGCTGCGGTTGCATTCCCGGCTGGAACACCTGGGATTAAACCTGCGAAAGCTTGAGCATAAGCGCCAGCATATTGACCAAACCATGTTTGATCTGATTTCCAAACTCTATTTACATTGATTCCTGTAAATTGCATGTCATAAGAATTTCCCGAATCTTCTGAAGTTGTATATCCTCTTACGAAAAAGTTTTTTCCTTTGAATTCTAATTTGTGCTGTTGCATAAAAAAGTTATTCAGGTAATATCTGTTAGCTCCTTGATAAACCGCATTTCCATAACCAAATTTGCTTTGCCAAATAACCTCTAATTTTTCGTTTCCAAATGGTCTCAAATGAAGCGAAAAATCAATTTTGGTATTAGCTGCTTTGTTGTTTGTTAGGTCAACCTCGTTATATCCAGTCCTTGATACATTTTCTTTTGGAATTAACGCTGCAAGTGCGGGTGGTAATAACCCTGCTGCAACTAAACCTTGCCCTACATTATAGATGTTTGTACTTACCTCATCACCATAAACATTTATTCCATCATAATTTTTATCGCTTCTTGTAATTCCTTGTCCTTGTCGGTATTTGTCATCATAATTTGTGGCATACCAATCTGTTCCGCTCATAAAAGTCATATTCACTTTTGCGGCAAAATAGTTGTTGAAAGCATGCGCCATTCTAATCCCAAAATCATGAAACTCATTTGTTCCGGCTGCGTCTTGACTGGTTACCCCATATTTTAAATAGGTTGAAATTCCTGGAAAAGTAAATGGGCTTTTGCTGTTCATAAACATAATACCATTAAAAGCATTTGCTCCATACAATGCAGAAGATGCTCCAGGTAATAACTCGACGCTTTGAACATCAATGTCAGAAACACCAATCATGTTCCCTAATACAAAGTTTAACAACGGAGAAGAATTATCCATTCCGTCAACTAATTGCATAAAACGCACGTTTGAAACAGTTGCAAAACCACGGGTATTTATTGATTTGAAAGTCAAACTGCTCGTGTTCATTTGTACTTCCTTCAGGTTTTCTAAACCATCATAAAAGGTGGGAGATGCGGTTCTTTTAACTTCCTTAATTCCCATTCTTTCAATGGTAACAGGAGATTCTAAAATTCGCTCTGGCGTTCTTGATGCAGAAACTACCACTTCATTCAGTTTTGTTTCTTCACCTGATAATTTTACATTAACATTTTGATTGTTTGATGTAATGCTTATTTTTTTAGTTTCATATCCCACACTTGTTACTTCAATTGTAAAAGGAAATTTATTTGTGAAATCCAGGGTAAATTTTCCATTACCATCAGTGACTGTTCCCGCTTTATCTCCTACAACTTGAATATTTGCGCCTGGAATTGCTTGATTGTTGCTGTCTGTAACGGTGCCTGTGATTGTGCTTTGTGCAAAAGTGATGCTACAAAATAACAATGACAAAATAAGTAGATAATTTCTCATTTGGTTAAAATTTTGTTGGTTTATCTGACCAAAGTACAAATAATATTGAGATTAACAAAAAAAGCGAAAAAAAATTTCGCTTTTAATAAAAATTATGTCTAAAAATAATTATTCTACGGTGACTGATTTAGCTAAATTACGCGGTTGATCTACATTGCACCCTCTCATAACTGCAATATGATAGGATAAAAGTTGTAGTGGAATCGTTGTTATTAATGGAGATAACGTATCAGATGTTTCTGGAATTTCAATAATATAATCTGCCAATTCACGTACTTGAGTATCTCCCTTTGTAACCACAGCTATTATTATTCCGCTTCTGGATTTAATTTCCTGGATATTACTTACAATTTTGTCGTAATGCCCTTGTTTTGGTGCAATAATAATTACTGGCATGTGTTCATCTATCAGGGCAATTGGTCCGTGTTTCATTTCTGCTGCAGGATACCCTTCGGCATGGATATAAGAGATTTCTTTTAGTTTTAAAGCTCCTTCAAGCGCAACCGGAAAATTATAGCCTCTGCCCAAATACAAGCAATTGTGTGAGTTTTTGAAAACCGATGCAATTTCTTTGGCTTTGGCATTCGTTTCTAATGCTTCTTTTACTTTTTCTGGAATGATTTCTAATTCCTGCAAGTACCTGTGAAAATCCGTATTAGACAAAGTCCCTTTGGCTTTAGCCAAACGCAAAGCCATCATTGTTAAAACTGTAATTTGTGTGGTAAATGCTTTGGTTGATGCCACTCCTATTTCTGGTCCTGCGTGAGTATGCGAACCTGCGTGAGTTTCGCGAGAAATGGATGAACCGACTACGTTGCAAACGCCATAAACAAAGGCTCCTTTTTCTTTGGCTAATTTTATTGCTGCCATTGTATCGGCAGTTTCTCCTGATTGTGAAATGGCAATTACAACGTCTTTGCTGCTAATTATTGGATTTCTATATCTAAATTCCGATGCATATTCTACTTCTACAGGAATTCGGGTAAACTCTTCAAATATATATTCGGCTACTAATCCTGCATGCCAAGAAGTGCCACAAGCGACAATAATAATTCTTTCGGCATTCAGAAATTTTTCTAAATTATCCTCAACTCCTGACATTTGAATGATGCCTTCGTTTGCATGAAGTCTTCCGCGATAAGTGTCTTTTATAACGCTTGGTTGCTCGTATATTTCTTTCAACATAAAGTGGTCGTAACCTCCTTTTTCTATTTGCTCCAAATTCATTTGGAGTTCTTGAATATAAGGGTCAACCAAAGAATCGTCCTTGATCTTTCTGACTTTCATTGGTTTGTGCAACCTGATATTTGCCATTTCACCATCTTCTAAATAGACAGCATTCGAAGTGTATTCTATAAATGGTGAAGCATCTGAAGCGATAAAATATTCTCCTTCGCCAATGCCTATTGCCAATGGACTTCCTAAACGGGCAACCACAATTTCGTCAGGATTTTTTTTGTCAAAAACAGCTATTGCATAAGCTCCAAATACTTGATTTAATGCTACCTGAACCGCTTTTCCTAATTTTAGCTTTTCCTTTTTTTGCACTTCTTCTATAAGGTTTACAAGAACTTCGGTATCTGTATCTGAATGAAAAACATAGCCTCTTTTTATTAATTCAACTTTCAGAGGAGCATAATTTTCGATAATTCCGTTATGGATGATGGCTAAATCTCCAGAATTAGAAAGGTGTGGATGAGAATTTACATCATTTGGAATCCCATGAGTTGCCCAACGGGTATGTCCAATTCCTATTGTTCCATTAGTGGAAATTTCTTTTGAAGTTTTTTCTTCAAGATCTACAACTTTGCCTTTTGTTTTAGAAAGTTTTAAGTTGTTTCCGTCAAATAACATCACTCCGGCACTGTCATATCCTCTGTATTCGAGTCTTTTTAATCCTTTTATTATTATAGGATAAGCCTCTCTGTAACCGATATATCCAACAATTCCACACATAGTTTTGGTTTAATTAGGTTTTGTATAATAAATTTCAAGTTTAAGCCTTTTGTCAACCGGAACTGTAGATTTGCTTCCGTGAAGTATTGTCCCGAGTGGATTCATAACACTTGCTTTTGGCGCTTCTTTAATTTTGGTGGTTGGCGTTTTTAATTTATTAGAATTGGCAATCGCAATATCTTCTGTAACAACAACTCCCAACTTAACATTGGTAGAATCGGCATATTTCACGAGATTTCTAACATGATTTGTGA
Source organism: Flavobacterium psychrophilum (assembly GCA_022729635.1). Classification (GTDB taxonomy): domain Bacteria; phylum Bacteroidota; class Bacteroidia; order Flavobacteriales; family Flavobacteriaceae; genus Flavobacterium; species Flavobacterium psychrophilum_P. Next base: position 11,822 of record DZAU01000001.1, on the reverse strand, counting down.
TTCTGATTTTATAAGTAAGACCTCTTTTAGGAGTTGTTGTTGAGTTTGGGTCTCTGTTGATATTTCCGTCAAAAACTAATTTTGCCATTTTAGGTCTTATCGCTGATGAACCGTCAACAAAATAATCAATTATGGGGCGATTATTGGTAAAATCAAATAAATAAATTCTGTCAGGTTCATAGCTGTTTTCCATTGTTCCTGCATCAATATTAAAAACCAAGTTGGCTTCGTTGATTAACCAGCCGCTTTTTCTAATAATATCTAATTCGTCAGCTACACCATTTGGAGAACCCGTTGTTCCGTCTTCCCCAAAAAGATCCGGACCGAAAAGTTCTAACACTGCCAAAGAACCTTCGCCTCCTTTTAAATATAATTTTTCGTCCCCAAGGATATAGTCTGGATTATTTGTTGCCGTTTCATACGCTGTGTTTGTATTACTTTGGTCGAGTAAACTTGCTGTGCTTCCTAACAAATTGAGTACTATCGATTTATCTACTAAAGTTTTATCTGTATCCGATGTTTCTTCTTTATACTTGATGGTAATTACTCCTTTAGTAAAATCCATCATTGCTAAACTTCCTTTGTCGGTTCCGGATTGTTCTACTTTAAAATACAAGCCTTTGAAATATACTTTGAATGCCTCATTTGTAGCTAAACTTTCTGCTGGTGCATTAATAATTTTATTTTTAAAATAATCTGCATCTAATTTTAAGCGTATACTTGGAGGTGTTCTTGTTATGGTCTCTATTCCGGCCGCATCCTTTGTGGTTACTTTATGTTCGGCAGGATCAAAGAAAAATTCGTCGTTTTGATCTTTGCTTGCATCATTATTTAAACGACTTCCTATTTTGAAACTATTAAATTCTGCGTTTTGATTGGTGTAAAAAACTTGAGGAACTCCGTTCTGCGCATCCATGTATCGTCCTGATTCATAAACACTTAATTTTATTTTTGCCAAAGGCTCGCCATAAATAGAATCTAATTCATATACATGATCGCCATCTACTTCTGTTGATATTAATGTGCTAAAATAAGGCACATCGATATACACACTGTCAATCATAGGATTTATTCCAATAACTGGAGCAGGGCTTGCCATGATAATTTGGGTAGCAAAATTTGCGGTGGTTTTACCAAAAGCGGGATTATCATAAATTCCCAAAGCATTTATTGCAAGATTGTCTGATTGTATAGGCGTAATTTTTTCGTTATAAGCCAACACGCTTGATATGTTTTTAGCCAAATCGAAATGATTTTCGCCAATTAGGGCGTCTCCAACAGGAGAATATTCTTTATCACAAGACACGAAAAGAAGGACACTTACAAAAAATAAAAGGGGTTTAATAATAGAATTATTGTACATATTTACTAGAAAATAGTTGATTTATAGAACAAAATTTTTATAAAAATTAGAATACGCTTCAGCGAATTTATCTTTCGGGGCGAAAGGTAAAAAAGGTTTTCCTGAAGATTCTATAAATTTTGTTAAACTTGAAGAGAGGTTCTCTGAGGCGATAATAACAGCATCCGAATGATTAATTGTAGCTTTCATAATGCTTTCATAATCAGGGTTTTTTAATTCTGAAACAGCGTCTTCTGGCACATTGTCAAACTTTATTTTGTTAATCATTTCTACATCCAAAACCCCTTCAAAACCCTGACTATAAACCGATGTTACAATCTTTGTCTCTGAAAACAAGGCTTCGTTTTTGTAAAAATGCTTCATATAAATGGGTAGCATTGCCGCCATCCAACCATGAACATGAATAATATCTGGAACCCAATTCAGTTTTTTTACCGTTTCGACAACTCCTTTTGCAAAAAAAATGGCTCGCTCATCATTATCAGGAAACATCACACCCTCTTCGTCAGTAAATGTGGCTTTTCGTTTAAAATATTCGTCGTTATCAATAAAATAAACCTGAATTCTTTCTTTTGGAATAGAAGCTACTTTAATTATCAAGGGCATATCCAAGTCATTCACGACCAAATTCATCCCTGAAAGGCGAATAACTTCGTGCAATTGATGTCTTCTTTCATTTATGTTACCATATCTTGGCATGAAAATTCTTATTTGTCCGCCTTGATTATTAATCATTTTTGGCACTTCATAAGACATTGAAGAAACCTCATTTTCAGCTAGATAAGGCACCACTTCAGATGATACATATAATATCCTCTTATCTTCCATATTATAATTTACTTAAGGTATTGGCAATAAATATCATGCAAAATTACAAAATTTTATGCAGTTATAGACTAAAATATTATGTTTGCAAAATATTTAAACAAAATGACTACGCATATTTTTCGTGGAAAAGCCTCTTTGATAGATTATTTAAAATCCATTAAAACCAGCCGTTCCACCATTGGTTTTGTTCCGACCATGGGTGCTTTACATTCAGGGCATTTGTCGTTAATGAAGCAATCACTATCAGAAAACAACAGCACCGTTGTGAGTATTTTTGTGAATCCAACCCAGTTTAACAATCCCGAAGATTTAGCTAAATATCCAAGAACACTCGAGGAAGACCTAAAAAAAATTTCCAAATTAAGCCTAGAAATCATCGTTTATGCACCACCAATAGACGATATATATGAAGGAGAACCTTCCTCTCAATTTTTTGATTTTGATGGCATAGAAAATCTTATGGAAGGAAAATTCAGACCTGGCCATTTCAACGGTGTGGGCACGATTGTAAAACGTCTTTTCGAAATTGTGCAACCTACAAATGCCTATTTTGGCGAGAAAGATTTTCAACAATTGCAAATTATCAAAAAAATGGTTGCTAAAAATAAAATGAACATCAACGTAATAGGCTGTCCTATTCACAGAGAATCAAACCATTTAGCCATGAGTTCCAGAAACGAACTCCTATCACAAAAAGATAGACAAGACGCATCTATAATTTATAAAACACTACTCGGCGCAAAAGAAAAATTCAAAACACAAAATGCTAAAACAGTAACTGATTGGGTAAAAAAATCATTTGAAAAAAATCCAACTTTTACTTTAGAATATTTTCAAATTGCCGATGAAGCAACACTCCTGCCCTGTTTGAGAAAAAGTAAAAACAAAAATTACCGTGCTTTTATCGCTGTTTTTGTCAATAAAATTAGATTGATTGACACCATTTCATTAAATTAATTTACCTTTGCGCAATGCAAATACAAGTTGTAAAATCAAAAATTCACCGTGTCAAAGTTACCGGCGCCGATTTAAATTATATTGGTAGCATTACCATAGACGAAACCTTAATGGAGGCTTCTAACATTATTGAAGGCGAAAAAGTTTCGATTGTAAACATCAATAATGGCGAGCGATTTGAAACTTACGCCATCAAAGGAGCGAAAAATTCCGGCACCATAACCCTAAACGGACCAGCGGCTCGAAAAGTGCAAAAAGATGATATTATCATTATTATTTCTTATGCCACATTAGACTTTGAAGAAGCTAAAACCTTCAAGCCTTGGATTATTTTTCCCAATGAAAAAGACAATTCTCTGACTTAAACAGTTAAATTTTTTCTCTATATTTTCAAAAAGTTCTCGTTTTGCTTTTTTAGGGCATTCTCTTTTTACATTTTTTGATTTAAAAAAGCAAATAAAAATAGTATCTTGCTACTCTTTTCATTCCGAAATTCAGGAGAATATTAATTTTCAAAAACCAAGAAAATATGAAAAAATATTTGCTGTTATTGCTTTTTTCAACCTACGTTTTTTCACAAAAAACAATTGAATTATTCGATTCAAACAAACTGGGCGAAAGCCGTGAAATCACAATTGGATTACCTGCTTCTTATGAAAATAATCCAAACAAAAAATATCCAATTCTCATTTTGCTCGATGGCGATTATTTATTTGATCCTTTTTTTGGCGCTATAAATTATGGTGCTTATTGGGAAGATTTACCAGAAACTATTGTCGTTGGCATCAGCCAAAACAAAAATGAGGAACGATTTGACGACAGCAACTATGACGAATCGAGCAATTTGCCTTCCGGAAAAGGAGCTCGGTTTTTCGAATTCATTGGTGGCGAATTACTTCCTTATATCGAAAAAAAATACCGTGTTGCCCCTTTTAGAATCATTGCCGGACACGATACCACAGCAGGGTTTTTGAACTTTTTCCTGTATAAAGAAAATCCAATATTTAACGCCTATATTTCCTTAAGTCCAGAACTCGTTCCAGAAATGGAAACCCAAATTCCTGAGCTGTTATCGAAATTAAAACAGCCCGTTTTTTATTACCAATCTACCGGCGATGGCGACATAAAAGACATATTGGAATCCGTAAAAAAACTAGACGAAAATAGTAAAACCGTAGTCAATCCTTTGATTAATTATAAGTACGATGCTTTTAAAGGTGCCTCGCATTATTCCTCAGTTCTTTATTCAATACCAAATGCTTTGTACCAAATTTTCGACTGTTACAAACCCATTTCTATGACTGAATTTTCAGAAAAAATTGCCATTCTTCCAAATGGTCAAGTAAAATATTTGACCGATAAATACGATGCTATTTCAAAAATATTAGGGCTCAAAGTCACCGTTAGGGTTTCCGATTTTAAAGCCATCGAAGCCGCTATTCTAAAAAACAAATCCTATTCTGAATTAGAAAAATTAGCCGAATTAGCCCGAAAAAATTACCCGAAATCGATGCTTGCCGATTATGAATTAGGGTTAATGTATGAAAAACTGGGGGATTCTAAAAAAGCGGCAAAATCCTATCAAAAAGCGACCCAATTAGACGAAATTGGCGATTTGACAAATGATATGATGATTGAAAATTTTGATGAAATGCAAAGTTTAACACCAAGAAAATAATGTCAAAAGTAAAAACTTCCTTTTTTTGCCAAAATTGCGGCACACAATATTCGAAATGGCAAGGACAATGCAATTCATGCAAAGAATGGAATACCATCGTAGAAGAAATTATTCAAAAAGAAGAAAAATCAAGCTGGAAACTGGCATCTTCTGAATCGAAAAGAGTTAGCAAGCCCTTACGAATAAATGAAATCGATTCTTCGCAAGAAGTTCGAATGGGCACTCGTGACAGCGAACTTAATCGAGTTCTCGGCGGCGGAATTGTTCCCGGTTCTTTAATCCTTTTGGGTGGTGAACCCGGCATTGGAAAAAGTACGCTTTTGCTCCAGATTTCTCTAAAATTGCCATATAAAACCTTATATGTTTCGGGCGAAGAAAGCCAAAAACAAATAAAAATGCGTGCCGAAAGAATCACTCCAAATAGCGATAATTGCTACATTCTTACCGAAACTAAAACCCAAAACATCTTCAAACAAATTGAAGCCATCGAACCCGAAATCGTCATCATCGATTCTATCCAAACGCTTCATACTGACTATATCGAATCGACACCTGGAAGCATTTCTCAAATTCGGGAAACCACAGCCGAACTGATAAAATTTGCCAAAGAATCGAATGTCCCCGTAATTCTGATTGGTCATATTACCAAAGACGGAAACATTGCTGGCCCAAAAATTTTGGAACACATGGTCGATACCGTTTTACAATTTGAAGGCGATAGAAATCATGTGTATCGCATTTTACGTTCATTAAAAAACCGTTTTGGTTCGACTGCCGAAATCGGAATTTATGAAATGTTAGGCAATGGTTTACGCGAAGTTTCGAATCCTTCGGAGATATTGATTTCGCACAAAGACGAAGAATTATCCGGAACAGCAATCGCCACAACTCTTGAAGGAATGCGTCCGTTGATGATTGAAATACAATCCTTAGTAAGCACCGCAGTTTATGGAACTCCGCAACGCAGCACAACGGGTTACAATGCCAAAAGGCTCAATATGATTTTGGCCGTTTTAGAAAAAAGAGCCGGTTTCAGGCTTGGCGCCAAAGACGTTTTCCTGAACGTAACCGGAGGAATTACCGTTGATGATCCCGCCATTGACTTGGCAGTTGTTGCGGCTATTTTATCCTCGAATGAAGATATTCCGATTAACAAAGATTTTTGTTTTGCAGGCGAAGTGGGACTTTCGGGCGAAATTCGCCCTGTAAATCGGGTTGACCAACGCATTCAAGAAGCCGAAAAATTAGGGTTTTCGACCATTTTTGTATCCAAATACAATAAAATTGCCTTGAAAAACACCATAATAAAAATCCGATTGGTGGCAAAGATTGAAGATGTGGCAAGTGAATTGTTTGGATAGAAAAAGTGAGATTAAAAAATTAAGTTTGTAACCTGAACTCGATTGTTGTTAAAAAGTTTCAACCATACTTCGGCTACCCTCAGCTGTAAAAACAAAACATCCACATATAAACCATTAAGATTGAGGTTATTATGACTTAATGCCCCTAAATTCCTTAATGGTTTATTGGGTAAAATTTAATGTTGAAAATAGAAACCCACACAAATGGTGGTAGAACCATATTTTTAATTTATCGTCTCCCCATTCCCAACGCCATCCGCATCTGGATTTACAAAAACTAATTTTCCTTCGGCGTTATTGGTCATCAAAATCATTCCCTGACTTTCCACACCACGAAGGTTTCTTGGAGCCAAATTCACCAAAACCGTCACTCGTTTTCCCACGATTTCTTCTGGTGAAAAACTTTCGGCAATTCCCGAAACAATCGTGCGAACATCAATTCCGGTATCGATTTTTAAGATTAAAAGTTTATTGGCTTTTGGCATTTTCTCGGCTTCGAGAATTGTCCCTACTCGAATATCCATTTTGGCAAAATCATCAAACTGAATTAATTCTTTTTGCGGTTCTGCCATTGCGAGGGACGACTTGTCCGCCGTGGTGGAAGCAATCTCTTCCTTATTAGCGGTTTTTGTAGCTTCTAGTTTGTCTATTTGTTTTTGAATTTCCTCGTCTTCAATTTTAGAGAATAATAATTCGGCTTCGCCGATTTGGTGTCCAGCAGGAAGTAAATCGGACGTCTCTGAAACTGATTTCCAAGTAAGATGAGATTCCTCCTTCGTCGGAATGACAAGAATACGAGATAATTTTGCAGCAGTAAATGGCAAGAAAGGTTCGCAAAGTGAACTCAAAGCAGCGGCAATTTGCAAAGCCACATACATTTGGGTTTGCACACGTTCTGAATCGGTTTTTATCATTTTCCAAGGCTCTTCGTCGGCGAGATATTTATTTCCCAAACGAGCAACATTCATCAATTCGCCCAAAGCTTCACGGAATCTATAACGTTCTATCGAACTCGAAATTACGGCTGGATAGGCTTTTAATTCAGCCAATACTTCAGTATCATAATCAGAAAAATTTGGAGTTCCCCCTTCGGGGGTTAGGGGGCTTGGTTGAGGTACAATTCCTTCATAATATTTGTTGGTCAAAACGACAACACGATTAATGAAATTTCCAAAAATAGCCACCAATTCATTATTGTTTCTCGCTTGAAAATCTTTCCAAGTAAAATCATTGTCCTTCGTTTCCGGCGCATTCGATGTCAAAGCATAACGCAAAACATCTTGTTGGTTTGGAAAATCTTCCAAATATTCGTGCAACCAAACCGCCCAATTTTTAGACGTTGATAATTTATTTCCTTCCAGATTAAGGAACTCGTTTGCCGGAACATTGTCAGGCAAAATATAACTTCCTTCGGCTTTCAACATCGCAGGGAAAATGATGCAATGAAAAACAATATTGTCTTTCCCAATGAAGTGAACCAGTTTAGTTTCGGCATCTTTCCAGTAGGGTTCCCAATCTTTTCCTTCTCTCGCAGCCCATTCTTTCGAAGAAGAAATGTAGCCAATTGGTGCATCAAACCAAACGTATAATTTTTTTCCTTCGGCACCTTCAACCGGAACATCAATTCCCCAATCGAGGTCACGTGTTACTGCACGAGGTTCCAGTCCGCCGTCAATCCAAGATTTTACTTGCCCGTAAACATTCGGTTTCCAGTCATTTTTATGTCCAACGAGAATCCATTCTTTCAAAAATTCTTCATAACGATCCAAAGGCAAAAACCAGTGTTTAGTCGATTTCAAAATAGGAGTTTCTCCCGTAATCGTCGATTTTGGATTAATCAAATCCGTAGCGTTTAGTGTCGAACCACATTTTTCGCATTGGTCACCATAAGCTTCTTCGTTACCGCATTTTGGGCAAGTTCCCACAACAAAACGGTCTGCCAAAAACTGGTCTGCTTTCGCATCATACAATTGCTCGGTTACTTCCTCGATAAAATCACCTTTATCATACAGCGTTCTGAAAAATTCCGAAGCCGTATCGTGATGAATTTTGGCCGAAGTTCTGGAATAATTATCAAACGAAATTCCAAAATCCGAGAATGATTTTCGGATAATTCCATCATATTTATCGATTACTTCTTGAGGCGTAACTCCTTCTTTTTTGGCTTTCATCGAAATCGCCACGCCGTGTTCGTCGCTTCCGCAAACAAACAAAACGTCTCTTCCCTGCAATCTTAAATATCTGGAATAAATATCCGAAGGCACGTAAACACCCGCCAAATGCCCAATGTGAATGGGTCCGTTTGTATAAGGCAATGCCGCTGTAATAGTATATCTTTTTGGATTCTGTAACATAATTCAGTTTAATTTGCTGCAAAAATAAGATATTTTATGATAAGGACGGAGAGACAAGTCGCGACTTGTCCGTACTGGAGGAAAAAAATTTGTTTTTTTTTAGGAAATTAATTAACATCGAATTTTTAAAATAGATAGAATTCGTGTATTTTAATTTCTACAAGTAATGAATTTGTGCAATTTCGTGTAATTTGTGGCTGAAAATCTTAAATACAATTGCCCTAAAACTTTTGTCCCAATCGTATCAAACATTTCCTTAAATTTGTGACCTTATTTAAAACAGATAAGAGTTGAAAAATTTAAGTTATGTTACAAATCGCATTTATTAGAGAGAATCAGGAAAAAGTAATCAAGGCTTTGGCAAAAAGAAATATGGATGCCACAAGCGTTGTTGAAGAAGTTGTAAAACTAGACGAAAATCGCCGTGCCACGCAAGTAGAATTAGACAATACTTTAGCAGAATCTAATAAATTATCCAAAGATATTGGCGAATTGATGAAAGCCGGCGAAAAATCTAAAGCCGCCATCCTCAAAGAAAAAACGGTTTTGTTGAAAGAAAAAAGCAAAGTTTTAGCCGAAACCGCCGATGTACTTGCTGCAGATCTTTTAGAAAAATTATACACTTTACCCAATCTTCCAGCCGATATTGTTCCCGAAGGAAAAACTCCAGAGGAAAATCTAAACGTTTTTCAGGAAGGCGATATTCCTGTTTTGCACGAAGGAGCGCAACCCCATTGGGAATTGGTAAAAAAATACGACATCATCGATTTTGAATTAGGAAACAAAATTACTGGCGCAGGATTTCCGGTTTACAAAGGAAAAGGAGCCAAATTGCAACGTGCCTTAATTAATTATTTTCTAGATAAAAATACCGCTGCAGGTTACAATGAAGTTCAAGTACCACATATGGTCAACGAAGCTTCGGCTTATGGAACGGGACAATTGCCGGACAAAGAAGGGCAAATGTACCACGATGCCACCGATAATTTATATTTGATTCCAACGGCAGAAGTTCCAGTAACAAATTTGTTTCGTGACGTGATTTTGAACGAAAACGAATTGCCAGTTTTGGCAACAGCTTACACACCTTGTTTCCGTCGCGAAGCTGGTTCTTATGGCGCTCACGTTCGGGGCTTGAACCGTTTGCACCAATTTGACAAAGTCGAAATTGTGCGAGTGGAGCATCCTGACAAATCCTACGAAGCCCTGGACGAAATGGTAGCTCACGTGAAAAGTATTTTGCAGGAATTGAAATTACCGTATAGAATTTTGCGTCTTTGTGGTGGCGATATGGGTTTCACATCGGCTTTGACGTATGATTTCGAAGTGTATTCTACGGCGCAAGAACGTTGGTTAGAAATCAGTTCGGTTTCTAATTTCGAGACTTTTCAAGCGAATCGTTTGAAATTGCGTTTCAAAGACAAAGACGGAAAAAACCAATTGGCACACACCTTAAACGGAAGTTCATTGGCTTTGCCAAGAGTTTTGGCAGGAATTTTAGAAAATTACCAAACTGCGGAAGGCATTGTAATTCCTGAAGTTTTGCGAAGCTATTGCGGGTTTGATATTATAGATTAAATGCCTTAATGATTTATAAAAACTAACGTTAATGGCGATTAAAACAAAAAGATACTTAGAAAAAAGAAAATTAATTCAAAGTAAAAAAAAGCTTGAAAAAAAGTATTATAGAATATTAATAGGGCTATTAATATTTGGAGCAATTTATTATTATTTTATTCAGCCAAAGACAATTGGACACGATATTAGATATAATATTTTTGTCTTTTGGATACCTACATTAACTGGGATTATTGCTTTAGGAATTTATAGAAGACAATTTTTAATTAATGAGTTTAAAATAAATAAGGGATTTATATCAAGAGCTTTTATGATGTTTCTTTATTTTTTAGAAGGAATAATGTTCTCATATTTAATTTTTGGACAAATTGCAAATGTGTGTTGGAATACAATAAACCAAAATGTTGCTAAAACCAATCCTGTTGAGACGATTAATTGTAAATTAACAAATTTTTGTACTGGTAAAAATTCTTACAATGGAATGTATTTTATATTTCAAGATAGAAGTGAAAAAATAAAGACAGATTATTCGACAATTAAAAATTATCTTGATAAAAACCCCGAGAAATATGAATTAGTGGTTGAAGTACAAAAAGGGATTTGGAACCATTATTTATTAAAAAATTGGGAAATTAAAGAAAAATAAAAACTGGTGCCAGAACGTTTTAAGAAACAAATTGTAATCGTCAATGAAAAAACTCTTTCTACATATCGCCCTGTTTTTTTCATTGGTTTGTTTCTCGCAAAATGAAGCCAATATCCAAAAAGAATTGGATAATCTCCACATCAACACTCGTAAAGTTAATGATTCAATTAGAAAATTAATGAAAGAGTGTAATAGTCAAATAAAATTAGAAAAAGATTCTGTTTCTAAAAGTCAATTGACATTGAGATTAGATGACTTGTGGAATATTTCGGATCTAAACGACATAGCAGAACTGAAAATAAATCTGGATTATGCCAAACAACATCCTGCTTCGCTTTATTGTCTGGAATTAGTACAAACACAGATTTCAAGGCAACCAGGGAAAAATTTCTATGATGATTTTGAAGAAGTTTATGCCAATGCCTCTCCGGAAGTTAAAAATAGTGAAAGCGGGAAAAAAATGGCAGAACAACTTTACTATTTTAAGCAAAGTAAAGTGGGTAGCCTTGCTCCAGAATTTTCCGTTAAAGATATTGAAGGCAAACAACTTTCATTAAAAGATTACAAGGGAGAAAAGTATGTTCTTATAGATTTTTGGGCCAGTTGGTGCGCACCTTGTAGAGAAGAACTTCCTTATATAAAAGAATTGTATAAAAAATACAGCAAAGAAGGGTTTGAAGTTATAAGTATAAACCAAGATAAAAATTTAGAAGATTGGAAAAAAGCCATTTTGAAAGAAAAAATTGAGTCTTGGCGGCATTTTTCTACATTAGAAAACAATGATTCTATTCTAAAAGATTATTTTGTAAATGGAATTCCGCATAAAATTCTAATTGACAAAAACGGAAAAATTATTGGCAAATGGAAAGGAAGCGGAGAAAAAAATAAGCGAGAATTACAAGTTCTTTTAGCCGAAATTTTTGATAATCAATGAAAAAACTCTTTCTACATATCGCCCTGTTTTTTTCATTGACGTGTTTTTCGCAAAACGAGCAATTGGCACAGTATTATTATGACAAAGGCGATTTCGAGAAAGCCAAAATCAGTTTCGAAGAAT
>DZAU01000173.1 GCA_022729635.1 Flavobacterium psychrophilum | reverse complement strand
CTGAACTTTCCCCGAAATTAGATTAATAATTGTTTTCACGTCTTGAATTTGCTGGAATCTTTGATTTTCAAAAGTGAAAGGCATATTTTTTTCACATAAAAAAAGTTTCCCCAAAAATTTGCGCCCAAAAATCTTTAAGTTGCACTTACTAAAGAAAACAACAAAGATATGGACGCAAACTCATGTGATATCAATAGATTCAAGGCGAAAGTAAATAAATTTTCGGGAATCATTTCAAGGGATATGAAGAAACCTGAGAAGAAATTTATCCGGCAAATTATCTATGGCATACAATGCTGTAAAGACGTTAAGATATCGAACATCAGCCGGTGTTTAAAAGAAAGTATCAAACTGATAAAGACAGAGAACCGGTTGTGCAACCATCTGCGCGATAATGATTTTACAGAAAAGATAAACCATGAGGTATTACGGTTGGGCAAGGAAAAAATCACCAATGAAATGGTCATAGCCATAGACCCGGGCGATATAAAAAAGCCTTATGCCAAAGCGATGGAAAACCTTTGTGGCATTTACGATGCCAGCCAGAAGGAAAAAGCAACAGGGTATCACTTATGCCAGGTGACGGGGGCCAACCTTGAACACAACAAAATTGTACCTCTTTACTGCGAAAGTTACTCGACGAAAGAGAAAGGTTATGAAAGCCTTACCAAAAAGATAATTAATATAATCTTACTGGTAATCAAATATATCGGAAACAAAGGTGTATGGGCCATCGACCGTGCAGGCGACAACAACGAGTTGATAAGCTTCTTTTGTGAAAAAGAATTGAAGTTTGTAACAAGGCTCAAGCTCAACCGTTGGGTATTTTTTAACAACCGCAAGGGAAAACAGATGCAGACCCAGACCATTCGTTTAAGCAACTACATCGACCTGCCGTTTAAAGCAAGGATAACAAAAATCGACCAGGGAAAAGAAACCCAGATTGAACTGCAATACGGAATCACTCCGGTAAGTTTCAAGGATATCCCGGGAAAAAATCTTTATGCTGTTGTCATCAAAGGGTTTGGCGAAAAACCAATGATACTGCTGACTAATTTACAGGTGAACATCAATAACCCAAACGATGTTTATGCAGTCGTTGAAAGATACCTTACCCGCTGGAAATGTGACGAATGCTTCAGGTATATCAAACAATCATACAACCTCGAAGATGTCAGGCTGCTATCTTACAACGGGGTAAGGAACATCACTGTGTTGGTTCATGCCATAGCCTATTTTACGAGCATCTGGATAGGGTTAGACCTGAAAATGAAGTTGATGAAAGAGAAAATATTTATCCTCTCAAAACGATTTTTCGGTGTGCCATCTTTTTACAATTATGCCATAGCAGATGGTATTTATGAGCTATTAAAATACACACGGACTGGAATTGATAACATAAAAACAAAAATCGGGATTAACCTGGATAGTTTTCAGTTATCTTTATTCCCGGAACTTGAACCTATTTGAAAAAATGGGGAAAGTCCAGTAA
>DZAU01000172.1 GCA_022729635.1 Flavobacterium psychrophilum | reverse complement strand
ACAATAAAAAATGTCGAATATTGGATTTCTTATTCCTTAATCGACACAAAAAGAGAGTACACTAATTTCCCGAAAGAAGCAACGCCCAGTTTTGTTGCCAATCAAAATTTGTCTTTAGTTTCAAAATATTGGATTCAAGATTGGCGTTCACAACTAGGACTGACATATAGTTTTGCCACCGGAAGACCTTACAATAACCCCAATGAAGCAGAATTTATGAACGGAAAAACAAAATCATATAATAATTTAAGTGTGAATTGGGCTTATTTAATTTCTCCGCAAAAAATATTGTTTTTCTCAATAACCAATGTTGTGGGGTTCAAAAATATTTATGGATACAATTATGCCAATCTGCCAAATTCAAATGGAATTTTCGAAAGTAAAGCCATAACACCAGCAGCCGACAGGTTTTTCTTTATGGGTTTCTTTTGGACAATTAGTCAGGACAAAAAAACAAATCAGTTAGAGAATTTGTAATCAGAACTTTAAAGTTTCAGGATTTTGACGTGTGTCGTACAATCTTAAAATTTCAATTTTTGTGTCTGTTTCTTTATAATAAAGTGTGTTTTGTTTTGTCACGACACACTTTCTTATTTTAAATTCTTTATTGAGAAAAGGAAATTGATTTGGATTTTTATGAATTAAATCAATACAAAAATCGAGCTTGGAAATGAATTTTAAGCAAACCTTTTTATTCCATCTATTCTCAAGATATACTAATAGTTTGGTAAAATCATCGTCTGCATACGAAGACCATTTTACAGGTTTAAGCATACTTTTTTGTGTGTTTTTCCATTACTATTTTATGATCAATTCCTTCTGATGAATTCATCTCTTCGATAGCATCTGTTAATCCTTTACGTTGAGTTGGAGTAAGAGCATTCCATTCTTCAGTATCATTTTCCTTATTGATAAAATTGAAGACCAAACCATAGATTTGCTCTAGTTTTGATTTTTCAAGTGTGTCAATTTCTCTGAATAATTTCAGTTTTAGTTCAGCAGTGCTCATAACTTTAAGTTTTACCAAATTTACAAAAAAAATGAAACCTAATGCAATTCATCCCAAAATTTCAACAATTCAGTAAGTATAAATTTTAAAATAAGATTGACCAATCTAATTTTGGTTCAGAATTAAAACGATAACAATTTTAAAAATCAATAACATGAAAAAAACAATTTTAGGTTTACTAATTTTAGTCGGAAGCATTGCAAGTGCCCAGAAAGTAACTCTAACGGTCGATACATCAGGATTTAGGAATAATGATGGGAAAGTAAAAGTTGGACTGTACAACGAAGAAGGCAAATTTCTAAAAGAAACATATCTTGGGGTAACATCAGAAATTAAAAATTTGAAAGCTATGGTTCAGTTTAAGAATTTACCGGTAGGAATATATGCCGTTTCAATCTTTCACGATGAAAATAATAGCGCTAAACTGGAAACTGGATTTATGGGAATTCCAAAGGAAGATGTGGCTTGCTCTAATAACGCCAAAGGAAAAATGGG
>DZAU01000036.1:19814-23670 GCA_022729635.1 Flavobacterium psychrophilum | reverse complement strand
CCCCGACCCCCTCGGTGTAAACGAGGTGCTCTGAACCAGCTGAGCTAATCGCCCTTAAAAGGAGTGCAAATATACATCCTAGATATTGAAATCACAAACAAAAATCAAAAAAATATTTTTTTAATCAAAAATGAAATAAATATATTTTTCTTCAGTGAATCCGTATAGTATTATATTTGTGAAAACAAAACAACAAATATGGCAAGATTCAAAGAAAATGATTTACCAAAATCAAAAATTACTGCAACTTCATTAAGCAAAGCAATTCTTATTTTTAAATATGCAGAAAATCATCGTTGGAAATTTTATATTGGATTAATTTTCCTTCTACTCACCGGAGCTACAGCCTTGGCTTTCCCAAAATTAATGGGAATGTTAATTGATTGTGTCAATAATAAAAATTATGATCAAGCCAATTATATTGCTTTATTGCTGATTGTCATTCTGTTTTTACAATCTATTTGCTCTTTTTTTAGAATATCCCTATTTGTCAATTTTACTGAACATACTCTGGCTAATCTTCGAATTTCATTATACAGCAATTTGGTAAAATTGCCAATGTCATTCTTTTCACATAAGCGAGTTGGGGAATTAAACAGCCGTATTAGTTCCGATATTACACAAATACAAGACACATTAACAACCACTATTGCCGAATTTTTGCGCCAATTTATTTTAATCATTGGAGGCATCATTTTATTGGCAACCGAAAGTATCAAACTAACTTTGTTAATGCTTTCAGTAGTTCCGATTGTAGCTGTTGCAGCGGTAGTTTTTGGAAGATTTATTCGAAAATATTCGAAAAAAGTACAAGATCAGGTCGCCGAAAGTCAGGTCATTGTTGAAGAAACGATGCAAGGAATCAGCATTGTGAAGGCTTTCGCCAATGAATGGTATGAAATTGCCCGTTATGATGGAAAAATTAAAGAAGTTGTCAAACTGGCTATCAAAGGCGGAAAATATAGAGGATACTTTGCTTCTTTCATTATTTTTTGTCTCTTCGGAGCCATTGTTGCTGTGGTTTGGTTTGGAGTTAGGTTGAGTATAAGTGGCGAAATGAGTGTGGGGCAATTGATTTCATTTGTGTTGTATTCCACATTTGTTGGAGCTTCTTTTGGTGGAATCGCCGAACTTTATGCCCAAATTCAAAAAGCAATTGGAGCTACGGAAAGAGTTTTTGAATTATTGGAAGAAACTCCGGAGAAAATTAATTCTACACAAAATTCGCATTCCGTACAAAAAATTAAAGGCGTTGTTGAGTTTAAAAACGTCAAGTTTACCTACCCTTCCAGAAAAGAAATGAAGGTGTTGAAAGGTGTAAGTTTTACTGCAAACTTCGGCCAAAAAATTGCTATTGTTGGCCCGAGTGGCGTTGGAAAATCAACTATCGCTTCACTTCTATTACGGTTTTACGGTATTGATAGTGGGGAAATATTGATAGACAACAAAAACATTAGCGATTATGATTTAGAAAATCTCCGCGGCAATATGAGCATTGTGCCTCAGGACGTGATTTTATTTGGCGGAACCATAAAAGAAAACATTGCTTACGGAAAACCAGATGCCACAGATGAAGAAATTCTAATTGCTGCAAAACAAGCCAATGCATTGAATTTCATCGAAAGTTTTCCTGAAAAATTTGAAACTCTCGTTGGAGAAAGAGGCGTTAAACTTTCCGGAGGACAAAGACAACGAATTGCCATTGCAAGAGCATTGTTAAAAAACCCGAGTATTTTAATTTTGGACGAAGCCACATCTTCATTGGACAGCGAAAGCGAAAAACTAGTTCAGGAGGCTTTGGAAATCTTGATGGAAGGAAGAACGAGTATTATTATTGCGCATCGCCTTTCGACCATTCGCAGTGCCGACCAAATTTTGGTTTTGGATAAAGGCGTAATTGCTGAACAAGGAACACATCAGGAATTGATTGTTTTAGAAAATGGCATTTATAAAAACCTGAGCAATTTGCAGTTTAGTCATTCTTAAAAATACAGTTCAAATAAAAACCCAACAGGTTTTGAAAACCTGTCGGGTTTAAACTGATCACTAAAAAACTGACCACTGAATACTATACTACTTCCCTTTCCTCCTATTTCGTTCCGTTTTCAACATTGCTAATTCGCGGCTGGTTTGACCTGCCACCGAAGTATTTTCCTCAGCACGGCGAATTAAGTAAGGCATCACATCTTTTACGGGACCAAAAGGCAAATACTTGGCAACATTATAACCATTGGCAGCCAAATTAAAACTAATGTTATCGCTCATTCCATACAATTGTCCGAACCAAATTCTGGAATCGTTACTTTTCAATCCTTTTTCTTCCATTAAATTCATCAAAAATTCGGTGCTCGATTCATTATGGGTTCCTTCAAAAACTGACATACTGTTAATATTGTCAACCATATATTTTACGGCGGCATCGTAATTTTCGTCAGTTGCTTCTTTAGAATAACATATCGGCGATTGATACCCCATTTCTATGGCGCGCTCATTTTCTTTTTCCATATAAGCACCACGCACTAATTTCATCCCAATAAAGAAATTTTCCTTTTTTGCTTTTTCGTGTAGTTTTTTCAAATAATCCATTCGATCCCAACGGTACATTTGCAATGTATTATAAACTATTGGTTTCGCCTTATTGTATTTCTGCATCATTTCTTCGACCAAATTATCGACTGCATCTTGCATCCAGCTTTCTTCACTGTCAATCAACAGCGCAATATCATTGTCGTAAGATGCTTTGCAAACTTTGTCAAATCGAGCCAGAACTTTATTCCATTCTTCTGTTTCGGATGGTGTTAAATGTTGCCCTTCTCCTATTTTTTGGTACAAATCTAAACGACCAAAACCGGAAGGTTTAAAAACTGCAAACGGGATGGCGCTTTTTTCTTTGGCAAAATCAATCAATTTTAATGTTTTTTCTAAAACGGAATCAAACTGCGATTCTTCTTCCTTTCCTTCAACAGAATAATCTAAAACCGATGAAACTCCTTTGGCAAACATTTTATCTACCACAGGAATACAATCGTCTTCGTTTACACCACCACAAAAATGATCAAAAACAGTAGCACGAATCAAGCTTTCGACGGGTAAATTTGCTTTTATGGCAAAATTAGTCACCGCAGTTCCTATTCGAACTAAAGGTTCATTTGCTATCAATTTGAAAAGAAAATAAGCTCTTTCGAGTTCAGTATCGCTTTTTAATGCGAAGGCAATTTGTGTGTTATTGAATATATTTTTCATTTTTTGTTATATTTTTGTACAAATATAGAGAGAGTTTTGAATATTATTCAGTAAAAAATACCTTATTTTGCGCTTTCAATCAATAAAATAAAATGCAAACAATTCAAGCCAACAATTACCCGATTTTTTTCAACGAAAAAGGATATGAAGCGTTAAATTCGTTTATAAACGAAAATAAATATTCGAACGTGTTTATTATTGTTGACAGCAATACCAATGAGTTTTGCTTGTCTAAATTTCTGCCCTATTTAGAAACTGAACTTACCATAGAAATCATTGAATTTGAAGCTGGTGAACCCAACAAAAATATTGAAACTTGTGTCCAAATTTGGAATGTGTTGACTGAACTTGGCGCTGATAGAAAAAGTTTAGTTATAAATGTTGGTGGCGGTGTTGTCACTGATTTGGGCGGTTTTGTGGCTTCTACTTTCAAACGAGGAATGGATTTTATACATATTCCAACCACTTTACTCTCTATGGTCGATGCTTCTGTTGGTGGAAAAACAGGTGTTGATTTAGGCAATTTAAAAAACCAGATTGGAGTTATCAATGTGCCAAAAATGGTGCTTATCGATACCCAATATTTAGATACTCTTTCTAAAAACGAAATGCG
>DZAU01000036.1:0-19714 GCA_022729635.1 Flavobacterium psychrophilum | reverse complement strand
TATTGGGAGAAATTCTTGGATTTAAAAGCATTGGATTTTGCCGATTTCGATGAATTAATTCACCGTTCTGTCGAAATCAAGAACGAAATCGTAATGCAAGACCCAACCGAAAAAAATATCCGAAAAGCATTGAATTTTGGTCACACTTTAGGTCACGCCATTGAGAGTTATTTTTTGGAAAACGAAAACAAAAAAAGTTTGTTACACGGCGAAGCAATTGCCATTGGAATGATTCTGGAAAGCTATATCTCTTTGGAAAAAAAATTAATAAATCAGCAAGAATACAATCAAATAAAAACTACGATAAAAGCAATTTATGATGACGTAATTTTTGGAGAAAATGACATCGAACCGATAATGGAATTGCTCATTCACGACAAAAAAAACGAGTATGGAAACATTCAGTTT
The DNA here is from genome assembly GCA_022729635.1 of Flavobacterium psychrophilum. Taxonomy (GTDB): domain Bacteria; phylum Bacteroidota; class Bacteroidia; order Flavobacteriales; family Flavobacteriaceae; genus Flavobacterium; species Flavobacterium psychrophilum_P. Next base: position 19,306 of record DZAU01000036.1, on the reverse strand, counting down.
GCTCTTATTGATGGCATTGGAAAGATAAAAATCAATCAATCCGTTGAAAATGAGTTAATTCTAAAAGCTTTCGAAGATTATAAATCTTAATTTTTTTACTGAAAAGGATTGCTTTGCGTATATAATATTTTTTACATTTGCTCCAATGAAAAAAAATCAAAACACGAGAATTTTTAGTTCCAAAAAAAACGAAAACAGTAGTTCTTTTTTAAGAATATTGAGACGATTTTTTGCTATTAAGGATACTTTTAGTTTTGATGTTTTTTCTTATTTGAAAGCCGAAAACGAAAAACTTCAAATTGTTTTTGCCAATATCAGGGTTTGAATTTTAGTTTAATTTATTTTATAAAATAATTAATCTAAAATACTAAAGACCCAATGAATACTAAATATTACGACCTTATCAATCAAACTTTTTACTTTCCGCAGGAAGGATTTTCACTTAATAAAGACGCACTTCAATTTCACAATATCGATTTGATGAAATTGGTGGAGCAATACGGAACTCCGTTAAAATTTACCTATTTACCCCAAATTTCCAACAACATCATCAAAGCCAAAGGCTGGTTTAGAAAAAGTATGGACAAAATGGGTTACGAAGGCAAATATTACTATTGTTATTGTACCAAAAGTTCTCATTTTAATTTTGTAATGAATGAAGCTTTCAAAAACAAAATTCACATCGAAACTTCTTCGGCTTATGATATCAATATTGTAGAACGATTGATGGAAGAAGGTAAAATTACCAAAAATACTTATGTCGTTTGCAACGGATTTAAAAGGGACGAATACATCACTAATATTGCCCGATTATTAAATAACGGCTTTTCTAAAACAATTCCTGTAATCGACAATTATGAGGAGTTAGATTTATTGCAAGAACAAATAAAAGGAAAATTCAAAATAGGCATTCGAATTGCTGCCGAGGAAGAACCAAAGTTTGAGTTTTATACTTCTCGTTTGGGCGTTGGTTATAAAGATATTGTTCCGTTTTACAGAAAGCAAATCCTAGAAAACAAGAAAGTGGAACTAAAAATGTTGCATTTCTTTATCAACACAGGAATTCGTGATACGGCTTACTACTGGAACGAATTGGTAAAATGTATGAAAGTATATATTTCGCTAAAAAAAGAATGTCCTACTCTTGATAGTTTGAATATCGGAGGTGGTTTTCCGATAAAAAATTCATTGGCATTTGAATATGATTATCAATATATGATTGACGAAATATTGAATCAAATAAAAATTGCCTGTGAAGAAGCAGAAATAGACGTACCTCACATTTTTACTGAATTTGGCTCTTTTACCGTAGGCGAATCAGGAGGTGCCATTTACCAAGTTTTGTATCAAAAGAAACAAAATGACAGAGAAAATTGGAATATGATTGATTCTTCATTTATAACCACTTTGCCTGATACTTGGGCAATTAATAAACGGTTTGTAATGTTGGCTGTCAATCGCTGGAACGATACTTACGAAAGGGTTCTACTAGGAGGTTTAACTTGTGATAGCGACGATTATTACAATTCTGAGCAACACATGAATGCTGTTTATTTGCCAAAATACAACAAAGAAAAACCGCTTTATATTGGGTTTTTCAACACGGGTGCCTATCAAGAAACCATTGGTGGTTTTGGTGGTTTACACCACTGCTTGATTCCACAACCCAAACACATTTTGATTGACAGAGATGAAAATGGAATTCTGGCAACCGAAATTTTCTCTGAGCAACAAACCGCTGAGGACGTTTTAAAAATATTGGGATACGAAAAAAAATAATTTAAAAGTTTTCATTGTGGTTTTCAAAAAAAAATATTTTCTTTGAACAGACCAAATAAAAGCTTCAAACAATCAAAAAATAAAAATGAGTAAAGGACCAATAAGTCAGTTTATCGAAAAGCATTATTTGCATTTTAACTCTGCATCGGTGGTAGATGCGGCAAAAGGGTACGAACAACAATTAGCCAAAGGGGCAAAAATGATGGTAAGTATGGCCGGAGCTATGAGTACCGCTGAAATAGGAAAAATATTTGCAGAAATAATCCGTCAGGATAAAGTACAAATTATTTCGTGTACCGGAGCAAATCTTGAAGAAGACATAATGAATTTGGTCGCACATTCACACTACGAAAGAGTACCACATTATCGTGATTTGACACCAGAAGACGAATGGGCTTTGCTAGAAAGAGGATTAAATAGAGTTACCGATACTTGCATTCCAGAACACGAAGCGTTCCGTCGATTGCAAAAACATATTTACAAAATTTGGAAAGATGCAGATGACAAAGGAGAAAGATATTTCCCTCACGAATTTATGTATAAAATGCTACTTTCGGGAGTTCTTGAAGAATATTACGAAATTGACTTAAAAGACAGTTGGATGTATGCAGCTGCAGAGAAAAATTTACCTATTATTGTACCTGGATGGGAAGACAGCACAATGGGAAATATTTTTGCATCCTATGTTATAAAAGGAGATTTGAAAGCATCTACAATGAAATCCGGTATTGAATATATGGTTTTCTTATCGGATTGGTATCCAAAAAATAGCGCTAACGGAGTTGGATTTTTCCAAATTGGAGGCGGAATTGCCGGTGATTTTCCAATATGTGTGGTGCCAATGTTATATCAAGATATGGAAATGCACGACATTCCTTTTTGGAGCTATTTTTGCCAAATTTCAGATTCCACAACCAGTTATGGTTCCTATTCCGGAGCTGTTCCAAATGAAAAAATTACTTGGGGAAAATTAGATATAAAAACCCCAAAATTTATTATAGAGTCGGATGCTACCATTGTAGCACCATTAATTTTTGCTTATTTATTAGATTTATAAAATATTTTTATGAAAAGAGTAATTGTTGACTATTCAAAACTTACCAACGAAATTTTAAACCTGCTGGTGGAAAAATTTCCGGAGGGCTATGATGACTCCAATATTATCCGTTTTAGAAATGCTCAAAACGAATTGATTGAAGCTGTAGAAGTTAGAACAGAGGACACCATTTTTTTGGTAAAAATCAGTACGAACCTTGCAGATCGAATCGAAAATTATGACGAAGATGACGAAATCGCAGCCGAAATCGAACCATTGGAAGAAGGTATCAACTTAGAAGATGATGATGAAGTTGAAGATGACGATGAGGATGAAGTTGACGAATACAGCGAAAACATTGACAAAGCAGATGGTGACGAGGATGACGATGATGACACTGACGATGACGAAGAACAAAACGATTTGCCAGAAGATGAAGACGAAGACTACGAATAATTAAATAAAAAAAAAAAGGAACTCCGTTTTGAGTTCCTTTTTTTATTGGAAGATTACAAATAACGTTCCTTGATTATTTTTAAATGATGTTTCTGATGACCAGAAATAACAAAACCTATTGCCCGAACAGAAATTGTATTATCAGATGCTGTGCCTAAATAAAGAAGTTGTTCGTTAGAAAAACTATTAAACAAGGACAAAGTAGAATTTCTGACAAATTGAAATTCTTCTAATAAACTTTCTAAACTTCGGCAATTAGCCATAGCGTTTGGAACATAATCATTTTCTTCAAATCCAGCCAAAGGTGTTTTGTCGCCTCTTCCTATTCGCAATGCACGATAAGCAAAAATACGCTCAGCATCAATGAGATGCAGTAAAATATCTTTGATTGTCCATTTATCTTCAGCATAACGATATTCTAATTTATCGGCAGGAATACTTGACATAAAAGAAACCATTTGGTTCAAGCCACTTTCCAATTCTTCGATTAAATTCACATCTTCCAAAGCCTTTATATATGTCGCATTGAAAGATGAGTATTCTTGATTAGTCAGTTCGTTTAGGTTCATAAATTTCAATTTTAAGCGGAGTTTCTACTCGCATTAGTGTTTCCAAAAAGTGAACGAGTTACAATTTTTTCATACGTTTTTATCAAATCTAAATCAGGATTTTCAATTTTGCTCAACTCATTTATTTTTAAAAGAGCATATTGCTGAATGGTCAATAATGGCAGCACGATACGTTCTCTAATATCAATTGAAGCTTTTCCGTCAGGATAATTTTCCATCAATTCCTTATGTCCGGCAATTTTCAATAATAACCGTTTTGTTTCTAAAAATTCATCGTAAATAATTTGCCAAAAAGGGCCAAATTCAGGGTCTTTTTTCATATAAGCTGTCAAAGGAAAAAATGATTTTGCCAGCGACATCATACTATTTTCCAATAAAGTTCTAAAGAACAATGAGTTGTCATACAAATTCTGAACTTTATCCCATTGATTATTGTCCTCAAAGTGTTTTAATGCTGAGCCTACCCCAAAAAATCCGGGAACATTTTGCTTCAACTGACTCCAAGAACCAACAAATGGAATGGCTCTCAAATCGGCAAAATCTAAATTTTGAGATTTACTTCTTTTAGAAGGACGACTTCCAATATTAGTTTTGGCGTAATATTTCAAAGTACTCATTTGCTCCAAATAAGGAATAAATTTGGGGTGATTCTTGAAATTCAAATATTTTTGATACCCTAATTCTGCCAGTTGATCTAAAATATTTTTCTCGTCTTGTGACAATTCGTTTTTTACCTTATTAAAAACCTGATTTGTGGCTCCGGCACTTAATAAATTTTCTAAATTATAACGGCAGGAGTCTAAAGTTCCAAAATTAGAACTTATGGTTTGTCCTTGCACAGTGACCTGAATTTCATTATTTTCAATTTTTGGACCTAAAGACGCATAGAATTTATGTGTTTTACCTCCACCACGTGCCGGTGGGCCGCCACGACCATCAAAAAATATAGCTTTTATTCCGTATTTTCTGGATATTGCCGTAAGTTCTTCTTTGGCTTTATAAATGCTCCAGTTCGCCATCAAATAGCCACCATCTTTTGTTCCGTCAGAGAAACCAAGCATTATTGTTTGTTTCTTGTTTCTGCTATTTAAATGATTGGAATAAGTAGAATTTGAATATAGTTTTTCCATGATTAAATGGGCACTTTGCAAATCTTCAACTGATTCGAATAATGGAATAATATCTACTGATGGATTCTCCCAATTGTTTAATTTAAAAAGGGCAAAAGTTTCCATCACATTTAATGCGCTTTCATTATTGCTGATGATATAACGATTTGCTCCAAATTCTCCGTTATTTTCCTGAATTTGTTTTATGGCCTGAATGGACTCAATAGTCGATTTTGTAATTTCATTTTCAAACAAATTCGAATCGAGATTTCCTTTAACAGTTGACAACACTTCAAATTTTTCATTTTCAGATAATTCAAAATATTTTTTTGGAAAAACACCCGGATTTGAATTCAAATAAAATGCTACCACATCTTCAAAAACGACATCGTGTATTTTACTGTTTTGGCGAATGTCTAAAGAGGCAAAATGAAACCCAAATAAATTAATTTTTATAAGAAGTGCCTCAACTTCATCTAAATATAAGGATTGATTTCGCTCAATTAGTATGGTTTTAATTTTATTTAATTGCGACTTAAACTCGTCTAAAGTAATGTAAATTTCTCCTTGCGAATAATAAACAGAACGATATAATTTATACTCGAGTTCTGCGACAATAATGTCAACTTCAAAAAATGTTAACTTTCTTTTCAAATTTCTCATTTCGAGATAGTAACATTTCAATATGGAGTTTCTCAATCGGTCAGCTACTTTCAACGTGATTTCGGTAGTTACAAATGGGTTTCCGTCACGATCTCCTCCGGGCCAAAAACCAAGTTTTATCAACTGATTTTGGATGGAGATTCCGTGAAAAACATTCTTTTGAAGATAATGCACAATTTCGCCAGCCGTTTCATAAAATACGTTTTCAAGATACCAAATTAAACTTACGGCTTCATCAAAAGGATTGGGTTTTTCGTTTTTTATAAACGGAGTTTTTCCTAATTGAGCCAATAATTGTTTTATATCCAGCAATTTGTTTTTTCGAATGGCATCAGTCAAATCATTGATTATACCAAGAACTGGTCCGGGATAAAACTGTGTTGGATGTGCTGTTAAAACAGTTCTTACATTAAAACTTTCTAAAAAATCTATCAATTCAGTTTCTCTGTCTTTTGCTCCGGCTTTTTCTTTAATATCTCGCAATGAGCCTCTTCCTTCCATATTATTCACAACCGGAAAAGCTGCGTCTTCAATGGCATCAAAAAGTACTATTTGTCGTTCGATATATTGAATAAATCGAAACATCAAATCAATTTTTTCAGATTCAGAAGCTCCTTGCAAATATTTTTTTGCAAAGAAATCGACAATTTCTTTGGGTGTTTCTTGTTTTTTAAAACCATTATCACAATTTTCTGTAAATAATGGAAGTAACGCTCCTGTATTATCTATAGAATCAAATGGCAGTGTGATAAAAACGCTGTTGTATATATGATATTTTGAAAGAACTTCTTCGTTAAATCGTTCAATTTTTGGATGTGTATACATTTTTGGTCAATAGTTTCTTTGGCAATTATTAATAAAAAAACCTCAAGAATTCACTTGAGGTTATATTATAAAATATTTTTTCAAATGAATTACATGTTTTTAAAGATGGTATGCATCAAACGCTTTTTATCATTGATGCTTTCTTCTAATGAAATCATGGTTTCTGTTCTGTAAACACCATCAATATCATCAATCATAAATATTACATCTTTTGCGTGTTTGGTATCTTTGGCTCGGATTTTACAAAAAATATTGAATTTTCCAGTAGTTACCGAAGCAACCGTTACAAAAGGTATTTCATTAATGCGTTGTAAAACAAATTTTGTTTGTGATGTATTATTTAGAAAAACACCAACGTAAGCAATAAAAGAATATCCTAGTTTATCATAATCAAGCACTAAAGATGATCCCATTATTATTCCGGCATCTTCCATTTTTTTTACTCTAACGTGTACAGTTCCAGCCGAAATCAATAATTTTTTTGCAATATCCGTAAACGGAACCCTTGTGTTGTCAATCAACATGTCTAAAATTTGGTGATCTACTTCATCTAAACGAAACTTACTCATAATTCAATAAATTAAATATTATTAGCCACAACTACAAAGTATTAGTTCTTAATTAAACCATTAACAAACTCGATATTATTATCTAAATAAAAATCTGCTTTTTGGTTTAATTTTGGAAAATTACCGTGATTATCTTGATAAAGAGCTCCTTGAGCATCGAATTCAAAATGTCCAAAATAATTATCTAAATCACTTATATGAACAATATAAGCATTAAAACAAAGCACATCTTTTATTAATTCTTCTTCGTATTGTGCAGCAAAATTCGTGATTATTTCGATACCATCATAATTTATTTTGATATTTTTATATAAAAAATCATAAAAAGCTACTTTATTTTGAGGAATACTCAAATATTTATCATATTTATTAGCAACTAAATCGTTTTCGTATAGAATTTCAAAACTAGAAACTAAAGCTATGAACACGTATTTTCGAGTTTCTTCTCGTAAATAATCATTTGGAAAATGTCCTGCTTCAAACAAAATTGTTGGAACTCCAAATAACTGAAAAGTATCTCCAATACAATTTATATTGAATGAATCGTCAAAACGCCCAACCTGATCTGGAATATATTGTTGCAAAATGTCATTTATTCCGACAATTAAATTGATTGCCTTCAATCTCGATTGATTTATTTCTCTCGCTTCGTTATAAGCTGGAGCCAAAAAGGATAAAGTTGCCGGCTTACCCGTATTTCCCACTCCATAAATGGTGCGCTGATCGTGAAGATTATAACAAAAATCAGGTTTAAATTTTTCGAAAGTCGCTCTCAAAATTCGACTTTCAGGTTGTGACATGTCTTGGGAATCACGATTTAAATCGACTTTATTGGCGTTTTCACGGGTATAAAGTTTTGCACCGTCAGGATTCAACATCGGAATACAACAAAAAGTAAAAGTGCCAAGTAGTTTTTTTGCCAATTCTGAATTACTATTTAAAACATTCAAAAAATCAAATAGTGCTTTTGTGGTTGTACTTTCATTGCCGTGCATTTGTGACCAAAGCAAAATTTTAGTTCTTCCGGTTCCAATTTGGTATCTATAAATTGGATCATCAAGCACTGTTTTTCCAATAATTTCTAATTGATTATCTGTGTTTAAACTTTTTAATAGTGGTTCAATCAAATCCAGAGTTATGTAACGACCATACAGCGATTGTTCTTTGTTTTGATTGAATAATTGTTCTAAATTCATAATTTATTTTGATTTTTATTTACTTCCAAAATGATTAAATTTCATATCCTTTTTCTGGAAATTTACCCTTAACACCTATAAAATGTGATTTGAGAACAACTAAATCGGCATCTGTATTTCCTGTCTGAATAAAGGGCTGACCTATTTTTACCGTTTTTTTTCCAAAATCAAAAGCTATAGGAATAATGGGAACTTTAGCTTTTAATGCAATATAATAAAATCCAGTTTTAAGTTGATTTACTTTTTTGCGTGTTCCTTCGGGAGAGATTGCGAGTCTGAAAATTTCTCTTTTTTCGAAAATTGCTGCAATGGAATCCACTTTATTTAAACTGCCGGTCCTGTCTATTGGCACTCCACCCATCCAACGGAAATAATAACCAATTGGAAAAATAAATAACTCTTTTTTGGCAATATAATTCATTTCTAAACCTACAATTCCTCTGGTAAATATGCCCAAATAGAAATCATGCCAACTTGTGTGTGGCATAACCATTAAAACACATTTTTTGATATTTTCATCAATGGTACCTTCAATTTTCCAACCCATTAATTTGAAGAAAATAAATTTGTAGATGCTTTTTTTCATAAGGAATCTATTTTTCGTAAAATTAGTATTAATCCCGTATTTTTGGTAAAAATAATTTCTAATGTTCAAAAAACTGTTTAGTTACCTTATTCCCTTGACTATTTTCAAACAAAAATCTTCATTCAGTCAAACATTAGAAATAACTTGAACTGACGGAAAATTAGTTCTCGACAGTAAAAACGCCAATTATTCGTATGGAAGTTTGCAGCGCATTTTAAGGAAAGGTTTGATAATTATTGGTTTCGAAAAAATTCAAACAATGAAAAACATTCTCGTTTTGGGAGTTGCCGGTGGTAGTGTTATCAGGACTTTGGTTGACGAAATTAATTTTAAAGGAAAAATTATTGGTGTTGAAATTGACAAAGCGGTAATTGAAATTGCCAATGAATATTTTCGTCTCAATGAAATTCTAAATTTGGAAATTATAATTGATGATGCTTCTGAATATGTTCAAAAAACCAAAGACAAATTCGATTTGATTATCATTGATATTTTTCTGGACACAAAAATGCCGGACTTTCTATTTGAAACCCTTTTTATAAACAGAATATGCTTTTTATTAAACCCGAAAGGTCATATTCTTTTTAATACAATGCTTTTGAACGCTAGACAAAAACAACTCAATTCAGCGTTTATAAAAACTTTTGACCCTGACAAATATAGCGTAACACTATTCGATAAATTAGAAGAAACAAACGAATTAATTCTGATTGAAAGCAAATTATAATCAGTTATTTTAATGAAAGTTAAGCATTTATTTCGTAAATTTAGAAGTCAATTCGAATTGTGGCTTCTAAAAAATAAATTTTAAACCAATGAAATCAATTCTAAAAAAACTGCTGCTTGGAAATTTATCAAAGATTCCGAAACCTGAATGCAATCCTGTTGAAAAACGCATTCAGAACATCAAGGCAATTTGGAATAACAACCATCAGAACGATAACGGTATAGAAAAAATATTTCGATTGTTTCTTTCCTCCTCACAATTACTTTTTCCTGGAGTTTACATAAAATATTTGGCTAGTTTAATAGGATATCAATATCGAGATTTGGCTTTAGATTTCTATGTTTTGCTCAAAGTCAGCTTTCCATTATTGATTTTAATTAATCATTGGCAAAATCACCATTTTGTGGTTTATATTATGATTTACCTATTATTGGAAACGGTTTTATACATTCCAACCTTAATTTTTGCATCAGATTTATTTTCAAAACCACGTTCCTATAAAAGATCATTGCTGTTGCTTTTTCTCAATTATTTAGAAATTATTTTTGCTTTTGGAGTTTTATATTCCTGCGGCAATTTTCTAAACAAACCGTTTGGTAATTGGTTTGATGCCGTTTATTTTAGCGTTATTACTTCGTCATCGATTGGCTATGGTGATTTTTACCCTGTGACAACAATAGGAAAATTATTGGTAAGCGCACAAGCCATTTTGTTCTTGTTTTTTGTAATCTTATTTTTGAATTTTTTTACCACAAAAATCAAAGCCAAAGGATATTTTGACATAGAAAACGAATCCTGATTACACCATTCTCCTCGCCTTTTCTAAATCTTCGAGTGTGTCAATACCGATGCTTTTATCCTTGGTTTCAACCATTTTAATACGTTTTCCAAATTCTAAATAGCGTAATTGTTCCAGTTTTTCGGAGGCTTCCAAGGATTTCATTGGCAGATTGTAGAAATCCAATAATGCTTGTTTCCTGAAAGCATAAATCCCGATGTGTTGCATATAACGAACGCCCACGTTTTTCTCTCTTGGATACGGAATAACGGAACGAGAAAAATACAACGCAAATCCATTTTGATCCACAACCACTTTTACATTATTGGAATTATTGATTTCCTCTTCATCTGTGATTTCGCACATTATAGAAGCCAAATCCACTTTTTTATCAGTGTCTTTTTTATAGACTTCAATCAGTTTTTCAAGAGCTTGTGTGTTGATAAAAGGTTCGTCTCCTTGCACATTGACCACAATATCCACATCCATATTTTCGACAGCTTCGGCAATGCGATCGCTTCCTGATTCGTGTTCTTTGATGCTCATTATGGCTTTGCCTCCATTGGAAACAATTTCGTCAAAAATCAAATCCGAATCCGTAACCACGAAAACATCATCAAAAAAATTAGACTTTTTGGCGGCTTCGTAAGTTCTTAAAATCACGGTTTTTCCTCCCAAATCTTGCATCAGTTTGGCAGGAAATCTTGTGGAAGCGTAACGTGCGGGAATGACTGCTATTATTTTCATATTGTATTTTTATTTTGATACAAAGGCACAAAGTTTTATTTTATTGAACTCGTCTATAATTGTTTTCTAAATGTTTAAGTAAATTTACTTTTCTTCTATTTTACTTCCTTTAGGAAGTTCGAATGTTTTATCTTCAATTTTTAAAGGTATTATTTCTGTTGCTATTGTTTCATTTTTAAAACCAAAACTTTCAGTAATTATTTTTTTGAGATATAAAAGAGACACGATAAATCGCCTCTATACGCTGGCAAATTATTTTTTATGAAATTTATCATCTTCCCATCTCGCTGGATTTTCTTCTATATAATTTTGTATTCTTTCAAATGATTCCGAATTCCTGATAATATGATCGTGAAAACGGGAATGCCATCCGAAATTTGGATTTATTTTTCGTATTTCAAATGTACATCTTCCTTTATACCAACGAATTATCCTAGATATATTATCCGCTAACATAGGATTATTTTCTCCTGCAAATCCTCCTATTCCATCTCTCTCTGGTACAGACGCGATTAATCGCGTCTCACTACTATCGGCAATATCATCCAAATTAGACGCGATAAATTCATTTTTATCATCCAAATTAGACGCGATAAATCGCGTCTCTACGGTGGCGGTGGTGGCAACAACGGATTGATCAATAATCAATATTCCGTGCATATGATTGGGCATAATCTGAAAATTTCCAAATTCTACATAAGGAAATTGTTTTAATATTTCTATCAAATATTCTTCTGCCAATAGTCCCGCCGAATTTAAAATCATCTTTTTATCGACAACTTCTCCAAAAAAATGCTGCATTTCTTTCGTGCAAATTGTGATAAAATAAGCTCCATTAGATCCATAATCCCAATTTTGCAATCTGGCTGATGGCACTCTATATTTATTTCGGAATTTTTCTGCCATACTATATTTATTTTGAATGTGTACAGACGCGATTTATTGCGTCTCACACAATGCTGAAAAACAATGATTTTAGACGCAACGATATATGCAACTGATTTTAGACGCGATAAATCGCGTCTCTACCAATAATTACGATACAAAACTCTCATCCTTAAATCCTATCAAATATAATTTATTTTTGGCTCTCGTCATCGCCGTATAAAGCCAACGTATATAATCTCTGTTGATTCCGTCTGGTAAATAAGGTTGCTCGATAAAAACAGTATTCCACTGTCCGCCTTGCGATTTATGACAAGTTATGGCATACGAAAATTTGACTTGCAAAGCATTAAAATACTCATTTTCCTTTACTTTCTGGAATTGCTTGAACTTGGTTTCCCCTTCGTAATCTTTCAAAACTTCTTGGTACAATCTATTGGATTCTTCATAGGTTAATGATGGAGATTCACTTTTTATGGTGTCCAATAATAAAACGGTTTCAAATGGAATCTGGTTGGGATAATCGACCATTCGTATTTTTACTTTGGCAAATTTGAAACTGTATAATTCTTGGATTTTGAAAATTTCCAAAACCTCGATAATGTCGCCATTAGCAATAAAACCAGCTTCGTCGGAATCTTTGAGCCAGAAATAATTGTTTTTTACGACCATCAAAAAATCTCCCGTGGACAATTCGCTTTCTTTATCGAGAATTTTCGAGCGGATTTGCTCATTATATTGATTGGCTCTTTTATTCGACCTGACAATGAAAGCCGTGTCTTCAATGCTGTAATTGCTGTAAGCCGAATTGATAGCGTCCTGAATGTCATAACCATCCGTCAAACGGACAATGTCTTTGAATTGCTGTAAATCAAATTTGAATTCATCAATGAAAGAATCCTTCAACAATTCCCGAAGTTCCGTGGCATTATACAAAATTCCCGAGTTTTCTTCCTGACGCATTACTTCGTCCAACTCGATATGTTCGACTTCTTTGTTATAATTCAAACCCAAAGTTTGAATGTCTAAAGCCGGACTAATATCTAAATTCACAGGTGGTAATTGGGCAGTATCTCCCAATAAAATCATCTTGCAATTGGTTCCCGAATAGATGTATGAAATCAAGTCATCGAGCAAAGAACCGTTTTCGTACAACTTGGAATCAGAATTGGTGTCGGAAATCATCGAAGCTTCATCGACTATAAAAATGGTGTTGGTGTGTTTGTTTTGTTGCAAAGTGAACGAAACACCACCACCAGAAGATTTTTTGGGAAAATAGATTTTCTTGTGAATCGTGAAAGCGGGTTTGTTCGAATAATTCGCAATTACCTTGGCAGCACGACCTGTTGGCGCCAGCAAAACATATTTTTTGTTGATGTCGAGTAAATTATTGACGATGGTCGAAATCACGGTCGTTTTTCCAGTTCCAGCATAGCCTTTCAAGACAAAAATCGTGTTGTTATCGGTTTCGGTCAAGAAAATAGCAATTTTCTGAAAAAACACATCCTGCTTATACGTCGGTGTAAAAGGGAATTTTTTCTGTAAAAGACTATAAAACAAGGAGGAATTCATTTGGTGTTATTTGACTGCAAAGTAAGGAAAAAGTTTAAGAGATTAGAAAGTTTAAAAGTTTAACTTTCTAAACTAAAAATTTAATTTGTAAGTTTGCAACTATGTCCACTAACACAACCATTACCGATAAAAAATACAAAAAACTCTCGCTTCAGGTTTCCTTGACAGGACTTTCATTTTGTGTTTTTGACACTTTAAACCACAAGGCGCTTTCCGTGAAGGAAGTCCATTTCGACACTTTTCATAAAGCCACAAAAATCGAAGAATTGTTTGGAGATACTTTCAGGGACAATCCGGAATTAAAGGATTCTTATGATGAAATAGTGGTGATTCACAACAACAATCTTTCGACATTTGTGCCTGAACCGCTTTTTGATGAGAATTATTTGGGAAGTTATTTGCAATATAATACGAAAGTTTTTGATACCGATTTTTTTGCTTTCGACGAAATTTCAAATTATCAAATGAATGCGGTTTACATTCCATACGTGAATATCAATAATTATTTTATTGATCAATTTGGCTCTTTCGATTACAAACACGCCAACAGTATTTTGGTTACCAAACTTTTGGATGCATCCAAAAATAATGACGACAAAAAGATGATTGTGAATTTCAATCCCGGACATTTTGAGATTATTGTTGTCCAAAATCAGAAGTTACACTTATTTAATTCTTTCGAATATCAAACACCGGAAGATTTTCTGTACTACTTGCTTTTCACAGCCGAACAATTGAATATGAATCCAGAGAATTTCAAATTGGAATTATTGGGAACCATTGACGAGGAGGATGATTTTTATCAATTGGCTTTCAAATACATTCGAAATGTATCCTTGTTTGATGTCTCGAATTTGCAGAAAAACAATTCCTTTTCAACTGCCCAAAACCGGAAACATTTTATTTTATTCCAATCGTGAGAATCATTTCAGGCAAATACAAAGGAAGACGCATTTTTCCGCCAAAAGGACTTCCAGTTCGCCCTACAACCGATATGAGTAAAGAAGCATTATTCAATATTTTGAACAATCATTTCAGTTTTGAAGGCTTAAAAATATTGGATTTATTCGCTGGTACAGGAAATATCAGTTTCGAATTTGCCTCACGTGGCAGCACTCCAATTACTGCTGTAGATGCTGATTTTGGCTGTGTAAAATTCATCAAACAAATTGCTACCGAATATGATTTCAACATTGCAGCAACCAAGGGTGATGTTTTCACGTTTTTGGAACGAAATAATGCCAGTTACGATATTATTTTTGCAGATCCACCTTATGCTTTAGATCAGAAAACCTTCGAAAAAATTGTCATAACTGTTTTCGAAAAGAAAACACTTCAAGAAGATGGAATGATGATCATTGAACATTCAAAATACACGAAATTGGACCATTTAATTCACTTTTCGTTCAAGAAAAGTTATGGTGGTTCGATTTTTAGTTTTTTTGAAATTGGAAAATCCACTGACGAAGAAATAGTTGACGAAGAATTATTTTCGGATTCTGAAGAGGAATAATTATAGACCGTTTTATTTAAAAAAAAATCTGCTGTAATTTTTTTAGAACCTGAACGGAAAATGCACTAAAGTACACATTTTTAACTATTTCTGTGACCAATAAATATAGGTTAATGGAATTTGAAGGTTCTAAAAAACAAAGCTTCTGCGATTTATTGATAAATCCCTTTATTACATTAAACTTCTAGATAAATAGACTGCGGTTAAGAAATAAAGTACGAAAAAATAAAAGTACCTACCCAAAATGGCGGGTTTAGGACTAAAGTCAAGGTCAGTTTTTCAAATAAAATTTGGTGGTAAATTGAAAGTAAGCAACTTGAAGTCTACATCTTCGCAAAGCCACAAACCGTTAAAAAATCCAAAAAATCATTTATAGTTACTCACCATTTTTTTGATTCATGCTCAAAGAAACTGATAAATTTCATTAGTTAGAAAAAACGTACCTTTGCACAAAATTTACGTTTTATGGTCACTTTCGAGCAATTCAATCTTCCAAAATCTGTACAAAAAGCAATCGACGAATTAGGATTTGTAACACCAACTCCCATTCAAGAAAAATCCTTTTCGGTAATTATGTCAGGTCGTGATATGATGGGAATTGCACAAACCGGAACGGGAAAAACATTCGCTTATCTACTGCCGTTATTGAAATTGTATAAGTTTACTCCCACTCACACCCCAAAAATCGTCATTCTTGTTCCCACTCGCGAATTAGTCGTTCAGGTGGTTGAAGAAGTCGAAAAACTGACCAAATATATGTCGGTCAGAACTATCGGAATTTTTGGTGGCGTGAATATCAATACCCAAAAAATAGCCGTGTATCAAGGAACCGATATTTTGGTAGGAACACCAGGAAGAACAATGGATTTGGCACTTGACAACGTAGTTCGTTTTGATGAAACCCAAAAATTAGTCATTGACGAATTTGACGAAATGCTCAATTTAGGATTTCGAACACAACTGACAGCTCTTTTAGCTATGATGAAACCCAAACGTCAAAACATCCTTTTTTCGGCAACAATGACCGATGAAGTCGATGCAGTTTTAAATGACTTTTTTGATTATCCGGAAGAAGTTACACTTTCGGCTTCGGGAACTCCATTAGAAAACATAACCCAAATCACTTATAACGTTCCAAATTTCAACACAAAAATCAATCTGTTGAAACACTTGTTGCAAAGCGATGAAAAGATGAGTCGTGTTTTGGTTTTTGTGAACAACAAGAAAATTTCCGATATGCTTCACGAACGAATCGAAGAAGATTTCGAAGGTCAGTTTGGTGTCATTCATTCTAATAAATCCCAGAATTATCGTTTGAGCACGATGGCTTCTTTTCAGGAAGGCAATCTTCGCGGATTAATCACAACCGATATTATGGCGAGAGGTTTGGATATTTCGAATATTACTCACGTTGTTAATTTTGAAATGCCAGAAATACCGGAATTATATATGCACCGAATTGGTCGTACCGGTCGTGCCGATGCCACCGGAATCGCCATTAGTTTTGTCACTCCAAGAGAAGAGGAAGCAAAAATTGAAGTGGAATTGTTGATGAATATGGAATTAGATATAGAACTTTTCCCAACAGAAGTCGAAATTTCATCAAAACTCATCGAACCCGAAAAAGACCGTCAACCAATGAAATTTTTGATGAAAAAACCAAAACTGGATGGTGATGGTGCTTTTCACGAAAAGGACAAAAAAAATACGAAAGTTAATCTTGGCGGACCATCAAAAACAAAGAAAAAAACACACGGTTCGGTTAATCGAAATATGCTAAAAAACCAAGCCAAGAAACGCAAGGATAAAAAATAAACGAACTATTTGTCACGCTGTAAGCGTCTCAACTCAAAAGAGCAACATAATCTAGACGCTTCCAGCGTGACAAATAGCAAGAATAAATATAGCCAAACACAAGTAAGTTAGACTACAAAATAAATATAATTGGTATAACTATTTCTTTACTGTTTCGTAAAAACCAAACAAACCGGAGAACACAATTCTATCTTTTTCCTAGTATCAGTAAGACTTCCCGTGATTTTATCTCTTTTAAAAATTATAATTTCATTCGAACGCTGATTGGCTGCCAAAAGGAAATTCCCTGAAGGATCAATGCTGAAATTTCGTGGACCATTTCCAAATGTGCTGGTTCTTTCGAGAAATTTTAATTTTCCATTTTTTAAAATTCTAAAAACAGAAATATCATTTGCCGAACCACGATTTGTGGCATACAAAAATTTTCCGTCAGGCGAAATATGAATATCCGCAGAACCAATATCTCCCACAAAATTTTTTGCAACTATTGAAGTTTCATCCCTATTTTTCAAAACCCCTTGCTTGTAGTTGAAAACTGTTATTGTTCCGTCTAATTCCTGCAACAAATAAACTTGTTTTCCGTCTTTACTGAAAGTTAAATGTCGTGGTCCGCTTCCAGATTTAATGTCAATACTACTTTTCAATTTCAAAATTTCGTTGGCAGAATTCGGATTGTATTGATATACATAAACCTTGTCAGTGCCCAAATCATTGGCAAAAACATATTTTTTGTCGGGTGAAAAATACACCATATGCACGTGCGGGCTTTGCTGTCTTTTGGTGTTGACACTTTTTCCAAAATGTTGCACGACTTGCTTAGCTGCTGTTAAACTACCATCTTTATTTTTACCAAAAACCGAAATATTTCCACCGGAATAATTGGCCACAATCACATTTTTGTCATCATTTATAATGTAACAAGGATCAGCTCCTTTTGAATCTTCTGAATTTATGAATTCCAACTTTCCGCTTTTTGAATCAAATCCGAAAGAGCTCACGGTGCTTTTTTGTCCGTTTTCGTTTACCGAATAAACAAACTTACCGTCATTTGAAACCGTTAAATAACTTGGGTTCACGACATTTTCTGTAGCATTTTTCAGAACAAAATCTCCCGTATTCGAATCGAATTCATAAACATAAATTCCTTTGCTGTCACAGCTGTTTGTATAAGTTCCAACAATTAAATTGAGCTTATTTTCTTGAGATTGAATAGTGCTGAAAGCGAAAACGGAAAGAAGGATGGAGTAGATTTTTTTCATAATTTGTGGTATCGTATAATGTATGTATTATTTTTTATTTTCCAAAAGTGTTTTTGCAGAAATGCTTGTAACTACTTTTTTTCCTGTCTTCGCTTCCAAATCTTTTAAGGCAACTTTGGCAACATTTCCGCCCTGTTGCGCTACTTTTTGACTTTCCTTAAAATCCTTTGGATTTACTGCCTGCGAAATATCTTTGGTTGAAGCTTCTGCTAACATATTCAAAATCAACTCGGTATTACTCATATTATCCCGAAGATTCTCTTTTTTTAACCCTTTCAAAATTTTATATTCTTTGGTAGTTTTTTCAGACCAAGCCTTGGTAATAATATCCGTTAATATGGCAAACTGTGCGCCTTCTTTTAATCCTTTGCTTTTCCATTCGTCAGTAAGTTCTTTACGGATTTCAATACTTTTCAAACGCTGATTAATCCAATTTTCAGAATAACCCAATTGCAAATAATGCTGCAAAGCCCTGTCAATTCCTATTTCTGGATCTTGCATTTCGTCGAGTCTTTCGCTTCCAACTTGAGCCAACCAAAGCTTGAAAGGTTCTGCTTTTGGTGATGGTATGGATTGGATGATTCTTAAAAGACCTTCTGTACTTGAACAATCAGTAGCGTATTTTTTACCATCTGTAGCTTCCATTTTCAGTTGTCGACAAATTGTCGATAACTCAATTCCTGAAAGTTTTTCTCGTTTTTTCATTCGATACCAATAATCTTTTGGATCCAAACTATCAGTCAAAGCTTGCACAACATCTATAACTGAAAAATACCATTTTTCTTCCTCTTCATTCCATAAAGATCGAACTTGCTTTTGTTCAAAAAGTTGGATTGCAGTTTCTTTTGTCATAATTATCAATTCTATCTTTCAAATATAATCTAAATTCCAACAAAATCTAAAATATAAAATCAAAATACTATCTTTGAAAAATGCAATTTAAACATCCAGAAATCCTCTATTTTCTCTTCTTGTTGGTCATACCAATTCTGGTTCATTTGTTTCAATTGCGGCGTTTCAAAAAGGAATATTTCACGAATGTGCGTTTCCTCAAGGAGCTTTCCATTCAAACCAGAAAGAGTTCCAAAATCAAGAAATGGTTACTTTTATTCACGCGTTTACTCTTGTTAACCTGTATTATCATTGCCTTTGCCCAACCTTTTTTCAAAGCCAAAGACAGCAAAAACAGTTCGAACGAAATGTATATCGTTTTGGACAATTC
>DZAU01000171.1 GCA_022729635.1 Flavobacterium psychrophilum | reverse complement strand
TTAAACCCTGATAGAGTTAATTAAAATAATAATCTAAAAATAAAATTATGAAAAAAATAATTACACTACTCGTTTTTATACTTTTTTTTATAAAAAGCAATGCACAATGTTTTAAAACAATTTCAACTGGCGAAAGTTATACAATTGCTATAAAAACAAATGGTACACTTTGGACTTGGGGAAGCAATCAGCAAGGTCAACTTGGCGATGGCACTATCGCTAATAGAAGTTTGCCTACACAAATAGGGACAGCAACCAATTGGCAAAGTGTTTCAGCTGGCGACATACATGCTCTTGCTATTAAAACTGATGGAACACTTTGGGCTTGGGGAAATAATCAATATGGACAATTAGGTAATAATACCACAGTTTCAAGTATGTTCCCAATTCAAATTGGAACTGCAACCAATTGGGAAAGCGTTTCTGCGGGCTCACTATTTTCTCTTGCGTTGAAAACTGATGGAACTCTTTGGGCTTGGGGCGATAATTTTTATAAACAATTAGGGCTTGGGTCACTGGTACCAGGTCAATTAATACCCACACAAGTGGGTACCGACAACGACTGGTATTTGATTTCGGCAGGTGCCAACCATTCTTTAGCAGTTAAACTATCTGGTCCTTTGTACAGTTGGGGTTCTAACAGCCACGGACAGTTAGGGCTATCTGGTTCTGTTGGAGGTGTTGCTCCGTTACCTGTATTGGTAAACTCAAGTGTTCCTTGGAAAAGTATTTCTGCTGGAGGAAGCCATAATATTGCTCTAAAAGATGATAATACTTTATGGGCTTGGGGCAATAATGGAGCTGGACAACTTGGTAATAATTCAACAACTATCAGTACAACTCCAATTCAAATTGGTACTGATACAAATTGGTCTATTGCAGAAGCTGGATCTAATACATCGTTTGCAATAAAAGCTACAGCCACACTTTGGGTCTGGGGACAAAACAACTATGGGCAACTTGGCGATAATACTATTATCGAAAAGCACCTTCCAACACAGTTAGGTACTGCAACCAATTGGGCTATAGTAGCCGCTGGTGGTAGCCATGTTGTTGCACAAAGAATTGCCAATATCTTTAACACAAACACTTATTCTTGGGGATTCAATCAATATGGGCAACTCGGTGATGGCACATTAGTAGAGAAGCACATTCCAACGCTAATAAACAATTGTTCTACACTTGAAACTGAAAATTTTACCCAAAACCAATTCAAAGTTTATCCAAACCCTGCAAATAATGTAATTACTATTCAAAATAATGAAAATTTAAAAATAGATAATCTTGCAATATTTGACATTTCTGGCAAAAAAATTCTTGAAGAAAACCAAAACACAACTTCAATAAACATTCAAAACCTGCAATTGGGAATGTATTTTTTAGAAATTTCTGCTGACGGGAAAACAAGTAATTATAAATTTATTAAACAATAAAAATCATTAACATTAAAAACAAAAATTATGAAAAATTTAAAAAACACAATCGTAAAAGTAATGCTAGTAGCATTCA
>DZAU01000035.1 GCA_022729635.1 Flavobacterium psychrophilum | reverse complement strand
CAACAGGAGATCTAATATGGGTACAATATTCGATGTGTTAATAAAAAAGATGGTACTTTTCAAATAAATATCAACAAAATAAGGCTCTAACAAGGGAGGTCTAAACGCCTATACCTAATAACTTTTATGGAAAAATTCACACTCGAATTACAATTCAAAATCATGGGAATCGGTTCTGCTTCAGGACTCCTTTTCAAAAAAGACTCCTTGTTTATAATTTCAGATAACAGTACGTTTCTTTATCAATTCGACATTTCTGAAAACAAACTAAACCGAATTCCATTGGTAGAAAATGCCCAAGAAAATATTCCAAAAAAAGACAAATTCGATTTCGAATCCATTTCCCTAAAAGAAAATAAACTTCATATTTTTGGTTCCGGTTCCACTTCTAAAAGAGAAAAAAAATTAATTTATAACCTTGAAACCTCAACAACAGAAGAAAAAGATTTGTCGAAATTGTACAAAAACCTAAAAGAAACTAATGCTATTTCCGATGAAGATTTAAACATTGAAGGCGCATTATTTTTCGAGGAAAATTTACTTTTATTCCAAAGAGGAAACGGAGCCAATTCTAAAAACGGGATTTTTAAAATTAGTAATTCCTCCAAATCTGTCGAAACACTGTGTCACACTGAGCTTGTCGAAGTGCAACTACCAAAAATTCAAAACATTGAAGCCACATTTACTGATGCCATTCTGGTTGAAGATAAAATTTATTTCTTGGCAACTGCCGAAGACACTACTTCAACCTATTATGACGGCGAAATTCTCGGAAGCCTTATTGGTCGAATCGATAGTAAAACTATGAAAATCGATTTCACACAAAAAATATCCGATTCTCATAAATTTGAAGGTTTGACTTTATATAATAAAACCGAAAATCAAATAGAATTTCTGCTTTGCGAAGACAATGATACGGAAGTTTTAGAAACGAATATTTATAAATTGACTTTATAAAAAAGCTGGAAGCTTTGTAGATTTATCGATAGATTTGACAACTTTTAAAAAGATTTCAAATCTTGATAATTAACATTTATTGAAAAGTAGTATTTAATTATTAAACTCCATTCTCATACTTCCATCTTCGTCAATTTTTGTCAAATTAATTTCTTGCAAAGTGTTCGCCAATTCGGGATTCCAAGGGGTTTTTACTCGCACATAATTTTCGGTAAAACCGTGAATATATCCTTCTTTATTTTCGTTTTCAAAAAGAA
Organism: Flavobacterium psychrophilum; assembly: GCA_022729635.1. Lineage (GTDB taxonomy): Bacteria > Bacteroidota > Bacteroidia > Flavobacteriales > Flavobacteriaceae > Flavobacterium > Flavobacterium psychrophilum_P. The sequence continues at coordinate 22,557 of DZAU01000035.1, read as the reverse complement.
CGGTTCTTTGCGTTCCCAACTGACTTTCATAAAAAGCACGACGTTTTTTTACAGATAAACTGCGTAACATTTTGCTTCTTTTCGCCCTAACATTGGCAGGAACAACGTCTTGCATTTCGGCAGCTTCGGTATTATCCCGTTCTGAATACGTGAAAACGTGCAAATAGGAAATGTCTAAGTCATTCAAAAAATGATAGGTTTCTAAAAAACGCTCGTCAGTTTCACCAGGAAAACCTACAATCACATCAACACCAATGCAAGCATCAGGCATTACTTCCCGAATTTTGTTTACTCGTTCCGTATATATTTCCCGAAGGTAACGGCGTTTCATCAACTTCAGGATTTCGTTACTTCCGCTTTGCAACGGAATATGAAAATGCGGTACAAAAGTTCGGCTTTTGGAAACAAATTCAATAGTTTCATTTTTCAATAAATTCGGTTCGATTGATGAAATTCTCAATCTTTCAATCCCTTCTACTTTATCTAATTCCTGAACTAATTCCAGAAATGTATGTTCGTGCTTTTTATTTCCAAATTCTCCTTTGCCGTAATCACCAATATTTACGCCTGTCAACACAATTTCTTTGATATTTTGCTCGGAAATTTCTTTGGCATTTTTCAACACATTTTCTAGTTCATCACTTCTCGAAATTCCTCTCGCCAAAGGAATCGTGCAATAGGTACACTTATAATCGCAACCGTCTTGCACTTTCAAGAAAGCCCGAGTTCTGTCGCCAATGGAATAACTTCCCACATAAAAATCGGCGTCTTCAATCTCACAGGAATGCACTTCTCCAAAATCATTTTTGGATAAGTCATTGATATAATCGGTGATTTTAAATTTTTCGGTGGCACCAAGAACTAAATCAACGCCATCAACATTGGCTAATTCTTCGGGTTTCAATTGGGCATAACAACCAATGGCAGCGATAAATGCTTTATTATTAAGTTTCAAAGCTTTTCGCACGACTTGCTTGAACTGTCTATCGGCATTTTCGGTCACGGAACAGGTGTTAATGACATACATATCGGCCACTTCTTCAAAATCGACGCGGTCAAAACCTTCTTCTTTAAAATTTCGGGCTATGGTAGATGTTTCCGAAAAATTCAATTTACAACCTAGCGTGTAGAACGCAACCTTTTTTTTATTTTCCATAAAATAACTCAATAAATGAACCCTACCTGCCGGCAGGCAAGTCGTTGTCAAAAAATTGAGATTGCAAATTTACATATAAATTGCAAGAATTAAAAATGGGCAAATTAGATTCTCATTCCTAAAATTCAGTTTCAAAACAATAAATCCATTTTTTTCCACCACCAAAACTCCAAAGGAAAATCAGGATAATTCTGTGTAAATTTGTTGTATTTGTTGGGTTTGGTTTCTTGCTCACTGAATTTTATCTCAACAGCAAAACCTTTTAAATAAGACGTTTCCACAACAAAATCGACCTCATTCCCATCGGCAGTGCGCCAATATTTTATTTGATCTTGGTCGTATCTTTCGGTAAGAAGTCTAAATGCTAAATTTTCTAATACCATTCCTTTATCGGCTCGTTGCTCTAATGGCGAAAAGTAATTAATCAATACGTTTCGCAAACCTAAATCGTTGATGTACACTTTTGGCATTTTGGTCAATTCCTTTCTGATATTATTATAAAAAGGGTTTACCAAAGTAATATGAAAACATTTTTGCAGCACATATAAATAATTTTCGACCGTTGCATTTGTAATTCGCAATGTATTCGAAATTTCGTTTACATTCAACAAATTCCCAGATTGACTGGCCAAAAGCATCAACATTCTATAAAATTTGGTTTCGTCCGTGATTCCAGATTCAAGAATATCACGTTTAATAAACGAATCCCGAATATCTTTCAGCATTTCAATTTTTTGCACAATATCATTCTCTAAAACCACGGCAGGATAACCACCATAGTTCATAAATTCATCCATATAAGCCCACATCAAATTCTCTTGAATGGATTTTGTTTTCTCCTTATTTTTGAGCTTTAGAACTTCCGTTATTAAATCCTCTCTACCTTTAAAACTTAAAAACTCTTCGAAATCAAGCGTTCCCATAAGAAATATTTTTTTTCTACCTACAAGCGAATCATTAAATTGCTTGTCGATATAAAACGCAGAACTTCCTGTGGCGACAATTTTCAATCGATCAGAATATTCGTCAAAAAGTAATTTTATAAAAGTGGTCGCATCGTCGAGATATTGAATTTCATCAATAAAAACAATGATTTTTCTGTCTTGTTCCAACGGACAAATCTTGAACAAATTTTCTGGAGTCTGATTCAATTCGTCTAAAATTTCTTTACGGTCTAAATTCAGAAAATACACAATTTCTCCCTTTTGTTGTAATTCTTCGAAGATTTGCTTCAATAACGTTGACTTCCCAATTTGTCTTGCACCAATAAGAATTGTGAATTCCTTTTTAGGAATGTGATTCAAAATAATTGTGTGTTTTTTTCTTCTTACCATACCACAAATATACCAACATTTACTAAAATATCGGATAATTTTATAAATTTTATTAAAAATATCCGATATTTTATATAGCAATGATATAAAATATCCGATAATTTTCATTATATATAATGAAAATTATCGGATATTTATTTATTTTTAAAACTATTTAGAAGTTAAACAGTATCTTTCCTCCACTTTTTGGTTTCTTCAAAAACGTGTTCTAAAATAGCAGCTTCTTTTTCATCGAAGTCAATATTTCTGCGACTCATCACCAAACGAGCGGTTTCAAAAGCTTTTTTGGTAATATAAGTGGTAAAACCTGAAGTGCCACCCCAAGAAAAACTGGGAACAAAATTTCTAGGAAATCCAGAACCAAAAATATTGGCACTCACTCCTACTACAGTTCCTGTGTTAAACATTGTATTGATACCACATTTGCTGTGATCGCCCATCATTAATCCACAAAATTGAAGTCCTGTTTTTGCAAAACCTTCGGTTTCATAGCTCCACAATTTCACTTCGTCATAATTATTTTTCAAATTAGAGGTATTTGTATCGGCTCCTATATTACACCACTCACCCAAAACCGAATCTCCAAGAAAACCCTCGTGTCCTTTATTGGAATACGAAAAAAGAACTGCATTTTTTACTTCACCACCAATTCTGGAATAAGGACCAACAGTTGTTGCACCATAAATTTTGGCAGCCATTTTTACCTGTGCATTTTCACAAAGTGCGAATGGTCCACGAATCACGGAACCTTCCATTATTTCTGAATTTTTTCCAATGTAAATTGGTCCTGAAGAGGCGTTTAGTGTTACAAATTCCAATTTTGCTCCTTCTTCAATAAATATATTTTCTTTTGCAATAGCATTGACACTTTTAGGAATTGGTTGTGATTTTCGGTCTTGGGTTAAAAGTTCGAAATCTTCCCGAATTGCTGCGTCGTTATGCGAAAAAATATCCCAAGTGTGTTCTATTCTGATACAATCGCCTTCGAATTCTATGATTTCATAAGAATCAAAATCTACTTCTTCCTGATTTTCTCTGGTATGAAAAGCGACAACTTCATCGCCTTTAAAAATGGCTTGATTCGACTCTAAATTACTGACCATTCCAGCCAAAATAGCATTGGGAAGAAATGAAGCGTTTATCATAATATTCTCCTCCATTTCGACCATTGGAAATTTCTCTGACAAATATTCTTCGGTTAAAGTTGTCGTGGTAGAACCCAAACGCATTTCCCATTTTTGACGAATTGTCATTATCCCAACAAGAATATCGGCAACTGGACGTGTGAAAGTAAAAGGTAATAAAGCATTTCTTGCTGGTCCGTCGAAAAGTATATAATTCATAGTATATTTTTTGTTAGGGACAAGTCGCGACTTATCCGTACTTACAGATTTCAAAGTTACAAAGTTTATTTCATAAAAAAACTCCCCAAAATTGGAGAGTTTTATATAATTTGAAAACAGATAATTATTATTTACCGTGTTTTGCATATTTAGTTTTAAATTTATCGATACGTCCTGCAGTATCAATAAGTTTAGATTTTCCTGTGTAAAAAGGGTGAGAAGTTCTAGAAATCTCCAATTTCACAACTGGATATTCAACACCGTCAACTGTAATTGTTTCTCTTGTATCTGCGGTAGATTTAGTGATAAACACGTCTTCATTTGACATGTCTTTAAAAGCAACTAATCTGTAATTTTCTGGGTGAATTCCTTTTTTCATCTTTATTTTTATTTATTTTTTTGAGTGTTTTAATTTTGAAGCTTTCTCTCTATTTAGAAAAAGGTGTAAATGCAACTACTCTTTTTGTTTAAAACTTTTAATTATTTTGAGTGTGCAAATTTACACTAATTTTTCAATAATCAAATCTTTACATTACTTTTTTTTATAATCGTAAAAAACGTTTTTTGCCCCTGAATATATTGGGAATTGTTATATTTGTGGATTAATAAATTAAATATCTTAATTATGAACGAGATTATAAAGAAAAACGGTATTTCCTACGGAATAATTACTGGCGTTGTAGCCGCATTAATTACTACTTTAATCTATTCAATAGATTTAAAATTATTTACCGCTTGGTGGATAAGTTTATTAAATATCTCTTTTTATATCATCATTGGTATTGTGTTACTTTCAAAAACAAAGAAAGAATTAAAAGGGATTTTCCCATTTAAGGATGCTTTTACAACTTATTTTATTTCGGCTATTGTCGGAGTATTAATTTCTGTTGCTTTCAATATTGTTTTATTCAATTTTATTGACCCTTCAGCAAAAGAATCTATCAAAGAGTTGACAATAAAATATGCTGTAGAAATGTTGGAAAAATTCAACACTCCATCATCGGCTATTAACGAAGCAGTAAAAAAATTACAGGAAAATGATCAGTTTTCCATTATTGAGTTATTAAAAGGATCTGTATTTAGTATTGTTATTTTCTCGCTTTTTGGATTATTATTGGCTTTAATCTTTAGAAGTAAACCTACTCAAGAATAAAAAATAAATGAATTTATCTATACTAATTCCACTTCTCAACGAAGACGAATCGCTCAAAGAACTTTATAGTTGGATTATTTCGGTGATGAAATCGAACAATTATTCCTACGAAATCATTTTTATTGATGACGGAAGTTCTGATAATTCTTGGTCTATAATCGAAGAATTAGCAGCCGAAAATCCGAACGTGAAAGGCATTCGTTTTATGAAAAACTTTGGAAAATCACAGGCTTTACACGCTGGTTTTGCAAAAGCCCAAGGCGATGTCGTTATCACTATGGATGCTGACTTGCAAGATAGTCCCGAGGAAATTCCTGGATTATTCGAAATGATTACAACCCAAAATTTTGATCTGGTTTCTGGCTGGAAAAAGAAAAGATACGATTCTGTCGTTGCCAAAAATCTACCTTCAAAACTATTCAATTGGGCTGCCAGAAAAACATCGGGTGTAGAATTGAACGATTTTAATTGCGGACTGAAAGCATACAAAAATGTGGTTGTAAAAAACGTGGAGGTTTCGGGAGAAATGCATCGATACATTCCGGTTTTGGCAAAAAATGCTGGTTTTGGCAAAATTGGCGAAAAAGTAGTGCAACATCAAGCCAGAAAATACGGCGAGACCAAATTCGGGATGGATCGTTTCGTCAATGGATTTCTGGATTTAATTACGATATGGTTTCTAACTAAATTCGGCAAAAGACCCATGCACTTATTTGGAGCCTTAGGTTCGATAATGTTTGTCATTGGGTTTCTTTCGGCAGGATTTATTGGCTTTATGAAATTGTATAAGTTGTACCACAAATTGCCTTATGATTTAGTGACAAATGATCCTTGGTTCTACATTTCGCTGACCACAATGATTATTGGCACACAATTATTCTTGGCAGGATTTATTGGCGAAATCATTTTGAGAACCAAAAATAATGAGGAAAGATATAAAGTTTCGAAGGAAATAAATTAGGGTATCACAAATTGTGATACCATCTAAAAGTTATTTTGGAGGTTCTTTACCTTTTGCATTTACAGAACAAGGTGTGGCAATGCTTTCTAGTGAATCCTCTCCCCAACCCTCTCCAAAGGAGAGGGAGAAGAAACAGGAATATCGTAGTAAAAAAAATTAGATTAAAAAAAATAATTAACAATAAATCCGCTAACAATTCCCTCTCCTTTGGAGAGGGTTAGGGAGAGGATAAAAAACACATTAAAATGGAAATCAAAAAAAACATTTTAGACGCAGTAAATGAGTGGCTTGCGCCAACATTTGACGATGAAACCCAAAAAGCTATCATAGAAATAATGACTTCTTCACCAAAAGATTTAGAAGAAAGTTTCTATAAAAACCTAGAATTCGGAACTGGCGGAATGCGAGGAATTATGGGACCAGGAAGCAATCGCATCAATAAATATACACTTGGAAAAAGTACGCAAGGGCTTTCAGATTATTTGCATAAATCATTTCCAAATCAAGAAATTAAGGCAGTTATTGCTTATGATTGTCGAAAAAATAGTGATACTCTTGCAAAAATTGTTGCCAATGTTTTCTCTGCAAACGGAATAAAAGTATATCTTTTTTCCTACTTAAGACCAACGCCAGAATTGTCATTTGCCCTCAAATATTTAGGTTGCCAATGCGGAATCGTGCTTACGGCTTCACACAATCCGCCTGAATACAACGGCTACAAAGTATATTGGGAAGATGGCGGACAAATAGTTCCTCCACAGGATGAAGGCATTATCAATACGATTGAAAACCTAAATTACAATGAAATTAAATTTGAAGCAAACGAAAACTTAATCGAATATATCGATACTGAAATTGACCAAGCTTTCATCAAATCGACTATTAAAAATACAGGTTTTGGAACTTCGACCGAAGCAAAAAAAGATTTGAATATTGTTTTCACATCATTGCACGGAACTTCAATTACTTTAGTTCCTGATACTTTTGCGCAAGCCGGTTATTCAAATGTGAATTTTGTTGAAGAACAAAGAGTGCCAAACGGAAATTTTCCTACTGTAAAATCGCCAAATCCGGAAGAGCCGGAAGCATTGACTATGGCATTGGCATTGGCAGAAAAAACAAAAGCTGATATTGTTATTGGCACTGATCCTGATTGTGATCGTTTGGGTGTCGCTGTTCGAAATAATGAAGGACAAATGATTTTGTTGAACGGAAATCAAACGATGATTTTGATGACTGCCTTTTTATTGAAACAATGGGAAAAAGCCGGAAAAATCAATGGAAAACAGTTCGTGGGTTCTACGATAGTTTCCACTCCAATGATGATGGAATTAGCGACAAATTATGGCGTTGAATGTAAAATTGGCTTAACTGGTTTTAAATGGATTGCCAAAATGATTAAGGATTTTCCAGAACTCGAATTCATTGGTGGTGGCGAGGAAAGTTTCGGATTTATGGTGGGAGATGCGGTTCGTGATAAAGATGCTGTTGCTGCCACTTTGTTAGTTTGTGAATTTGCAGCTCAAGCAAAAGCAAATGGAAGTTCACTTTATAAAGAATTATTGCAATTGTATGTTGAAAACGGATTTTATAAAGAACACTTGATTTCATTGACCAAAAAAGGAATGGATGGTTTGCAACAAATTAATCAAATGATGGTTGATTTACGTGAAAATCCTTTGAAAGAAATCAACGGACAAAGAGTGATTATGATGGAAGATTATGATTCTTCAATTGCAAAAAACCTACTAACCGGTGAAGAATCGTTGCTATCTGTTCCGAAATCGAATGTACTGATTTATTACACTGAAGACGGTTCTAAAATTTGTGCCAGACCAAGCGGAACCGAACCAAAAATCAAGTTCTACATCAGTGTAAATGCTAAATTAGACAACATAGAAAATTTCACGGAAGTGGAAACTGTTTTAAACAACAAAATCAAAAATATCGTTGCTGCAATGCAATTGAGCTAATGGATAAAAATTTAATAAAACTTTTTCCTTATACAAAACCGTATCAATCCCATATCATTTGGAATGTGATTTACAATATTTTGTATGCACTGTTCAGCACTATTTCAATGCTGACATTATTGCCAATGCTCGAAGTGCTTTTTGGTAAAACCAAAGTAATCGACAAAGCTCCAGTGTATGAAGGAATAGGAAGCGCAATGCATTTCGGAAAAGATTTCTTGTATTATCAAATTTCGGAATTAACAAAAGAAAGCGGTCCACAATTTGCATTATTATTGGTGGTGATTTTGGTAATTTCTACTTTTTTATTAAAAAATTTATTCAATTATCTGGCTTCATACCATATTATGCACCTCAAAAATGGCGTTTTACGCGATTTGCGAAAAACGATGTATGATAAAATAATCGAATTGCCTATTTCCTATTATTCCGAAAAAAGAAAAGGCGATGTTATGGCTCGAATGCTTGGCGATGTAAATGAAGTTCAAAATTCTTTCTTTTCGATTCTGGAACTTGTTGTAAAAGAGCCTTTAACCATTGTTTTTGCTCTGGTTACTATGTTTGTCATTAGTGCAAAACTCACTTTATTTGTTTTAGTTTTTATTCCGATTTCGGGTTTAATCATTTCGAAAATTGGCAAAAATCTAAAAGCAAAATCATTAAAAGCCCAAAACGAAAGTGGTTTTCTGATTTCGGTTGTTGAAGAAAGTTTGAGCGGTTTGAAAGTGGTAAAAAGCTACAATGCCGAAACCTCTTTCAAAAACAGATTCAATGATTCAATAACAAGATTATTAAAATTATCGAACAGCATCGGAAACAAAAATAATTTAGCCTCGCCATTGAGTGAATTTATGGGAATTACGACCATTGCCATTTTACTTTGGTATGGCGGAAATTTAGTTTTAGTAGATAAGACCCTTGAAGGCTCGGCATTTATTGTCTATCTCACATTGGCTTACAACATTCTCACACCAGCAAAAGCAATTTCGAAAGCTTCCTATTCTGTAAAAAACGGTTTGGCTGCAGCGCATAGAGTTTTTGAAGTTTTAGAAGTTGAAAACGAAATTACTTCTAAAGAAAATGCTGTCGAAAAAAATACTTTTGAAGAAAAAATTTCTATCAAAAACATCCACTTTAAATACGAAGACGACGCTGTTTTAAAGGATTTTACATTAGAAGTCAAAAAAGGGCAAACCGTGGCGCTTGTTGGTCAATCCGGAAGCGGAAAAAGCACAATTGCGAATTTATTGACACGTTTTTATGATGTAAACGATGGAGCAATAGCTATTGATTGTGTCAATATAAAAGATTTGAATTTACATTCACTTCGTGGTTTGATGGGATTGGTGACGCAAGACAGTATCTTGTTTAATGACACCATAAAAGCCAATATTTCATTAGGAAAATCAGACGCCTCCGATGACGAAATTATTGAAGCCTTGAAAATTGCCAATGCTTTTGAATTTGTAAAAGATTTGCCACTCGGAATTTATACCAACATTGGCGACAGCGGAAACAAACTTTCCGGCGGTCAAAAGCAAAGATTATCCATTGCACGTGCCGTTTTGAAAAACCCACCGATAATGATTTTGGACGAAGCTACTTCAGCATTAGATACTGAAAGTGAAAAATTTGTGCAAGTCGCTCTCGAAAATATGATGCAAAACAGGACTTCAATTGTGATTGCGCACCGACTTTCAACAATTCAAAAAGCAAATAAAATTGTGGTCATGCAAAAAGGAGAAATTGTGGAGCAAGGAACGCACGAGGAACTAATTGCGCTGAATGGCACTTATAATAAATTGGTAACGATGCAGTCTTTTGAGTAATTGTCATTGCGAGGCACGACCTGTCCGCCGTGGTGGAAGCAATCTCATCATCATATTGACTCTTATATCGAACGCTGACCTGTCTGCCGACAGGCTGATAAAACGGATTTCTAATTTTTAATTCTCAATTTTTAATTGATTAAATGTACTTCAACAACAAAAACATAAAGCTTCCGGAAGATCCAGATACCATTGTTTGGAAATACTTAGACTTGTCAAAGTTTCTCGATTTGTTGCTTTCGCAAAAACTATTTATGTCTCGTTCAGACAAATTTGAAGACCAATACGAAGGTACTTTTAGCGAACCAACATACGAAGAAATTAAAAAAATTGCCGAAAATAATCCTGAGTTTTTACTTTTTTACAAATCCCATCGCGAAAAAGTAGCTATAAGTAGTTGGCACATCAATGAATACGAATCGTTTGCTATGTGGCAAATTTTCACCCAAAACAGTGAAGGATTGGCGATTCAATCTACGGTAAAACGGTTGAAAAACGCTTTAGATTCAGAAAAAAATCATGAACAATACATTGGCGAAGTAAACTACATTGATTACAAAAAGGAACATATTCCGTTTGATGATATGTTTTTCCCTTTTTTGTTCAAAAGAAAAAGTTTTCAATACGAAAGAGAGGTTCGCATCATTTCGGATGTGACCCAAAGCAACATCAAACTAAACGATGGTCTAAAAATAAATGTCGATATTAATCAACTTATTGAAAAAATCTTCATTCATCCCAAATCAGAAAACTGGTATAAAAAACTCGTTATCGAATTAGTTTCTAAATTAGGATTTGATTTCACGATAGAAAAGTCAGATTTGGAAAGTGATATTTTGATATGATATCTGGAAGCTACAATAAGTTCCTTCAATCATCACTTGAATTCAACTAATAAATGCAACTTTTAAGATAATAGGAATGCCCGTTTCTAATGCCAAGCTATTTTCAAAAAACAAAATTAAATACATAGGTACGAATGACGGACAGTCCTATAAGATAATTTTAATCGTTTTTTCTATAGACATAAAAATGGTGAGGAATTGCATTCAAAAAAAAATCCCAATCACGACAAGCGTAATTGGATTCGTAGCGAGATCGAGATTTGAACTCTAGTCCGCCGCAGCGGATATGAATCTTTGTTTTCTTAATTCTTTGATAAAATCTCTGCCTACGCCAGATTTCAGCCACATTTACGATTCATAGCATCAGTTTTATTTTGATAAAATTCGAGATGAACTACAGTCCACGGTCTAAATTTATGGGTATAGCCTTTAGTAGCAAAGAGGTTATGGTTATAAAATCTTTGAATAATCGAAGAAGTAAAACCCATATAGGTTTTATCATAATCTTTAGAATAGAGGATATAAACAGCAAATTCCATGTCTTTTGAGTAAAAAAATCCCAATCACGACAAGCGTAATTGGGATTCGTAGCGAGACCGAGATTTGAACTCGGGACCTCAGGGTTATGAATCCTGCGCTCTAACCGACTGAGCTATCTCGCCATATTTCCAGATGTAAAACCATCTTTCAATGCGGGTGCAAATATAAAAATTATATTAGAGGTTACAAGTATATCTTAAAGAAAAAAAAATATTTTTGAAAAGGCTTTTTTTTTGGGTTTATATTCTATACTTTTCCAAAAAATTAATTGTAGGCTATGAATTCAAAAATACGTTACGAAATAGAGTTTCCCATAAATTCGTCACCTCAATTGCTATATCAATATATATCAACTCCATCAGGTTTGTCAGAATGGTTTGCTGATGATGTCAATTCTCGCGGAGAATTTTTTACTTTCATTTGGGATGATTCTGAAGAGAAAGCTCGCCTTTGTTCTAAAAAATCCGGAGAAAAAGTAAGATTCAAATGGGTTGATGGAGACAATAAAGATACCGAATATTTTTTTGAATTTAATATTTTAGTGGATGAAATCACAAAAGATGTTTCCTTAATGGTTGTGGACTTTGCCGAAAAAAACGAATTAGAAGAAGCGACACTTTTGTGGGAAAACCAAGTTTCTGATCTTAAACACGTAATTGGTTCCGTATAAAATATCGCTTTTTATAACTTATATTTGTCCCGATTTTTGGGACTTTTTTTTATATAATTATGATTAATTTTAATGGCACTATCCTGCCTCAAGATAATGTTTTATTGACACAAAATCGTGCTTTTTTGTATGGTGATGCTGTTTTTGAAACCGTTAAAATAGTAAACTCTAAAATTCTTTTCCTAGAAGATCATTATTTTAGATTGATGTCATCGATGCGAATTATTCGAATGGAAATTCCAATGAACTTTACTATGGAATATTTTGAGGAACAAATTATCACTTTGGCTTTAGCCAAAAATTTAGAAAATTCGGCTCGTGCCCGAATTACAGTGTATAGGAATGATGGTGGATATTATTTACCAAAAAACAATTCAGTTACCTTTTTGGTTTCTGCGGAAGCTATAGAAAATAAGCAGTATTCGATGGATCAAAATGAATATAAAGTTGATTTATATACCGATTTTTATGTTACAAAACAGTTGTTATCTTCCATAAAAACCACAAATAAATTACTCAATATTACGGCGAGTATTTTTGCAAAAGAAAATGATTTGGATAATTGTTTATTGCTCAATGACCATAAGAATATTGTCGAGGCATTGCAGGGAAATATTTTTATGTTTAAAGGAAATAAACTCATCACACCACCCGTTTCAGAAGGCTGTTTGAATGGGGTTATGCGTAAACAAATTTTGGCTTTGACCAGAAATATTGAAAATATAGAAATAATTGAAGCCGTAATTTCTCCTTTCGAGCTTCAAAATGCCGATGAATTGTTTATTACAAATGTGATTAAAGGCATTCAGCCTATTACAAACTATCGAAAAAAAGAGTTTTCGAAAAATTTATCGATGGTATTAATTCAAAAATTGAACGAAATAATAAGTGGGGATTAATTCAGGAGAGGATTTTCAGGCGCGTTTGACCAAATCAGATATTCTCCGCCTAGTTCCATAATCTGTTTTTTCCAAAAGTGAGAGGCAGATTTTCCAATTATTTTATTTTCATAGTTATTTTTTGTGAGAATCCATGAATTTTCCTCCATTTCTGTTTCTAATTGGTCTTCATCCCACCCTGTATAACCTAAAAAAAAGCGGATATTATCTTTAGATATTTTACCTTTATTGATAAGACTCTTTGTTGTTTCATATTCTCCTCCCCAATAAATTCCGTTTGATATTTCTATACTATTAGGAATCAAATCAGGAATATTATGAATAAAATAAAGATTGTCCTGTTCAACTGGACCACCATTATAAATTTTAAAAGTTGCCTTGATTTCAGGAACTAAATCATTTATAGTGTATTTTAAGGGTTTGTTTATAATAAAACCCACAGAGCCGTTTTTGGTATGATCTGCCAGCAAAATAACAGATCTGTTAAAAGATAAATCTCCAATTATTGAAGGTTCGGCAATGAGCAGATGTCCTTTTTTTAATTTTTCTGAAATCATGGTTCCTATTTTTAATTAAATTTAAGAAAAAAGGGGGTAAAAATCCAAATATAATCGATAAACGACATAAAAAAACCTTCCAGAAGAAGGTTTTTATTATACTTGATAAAACTTAAATTAGTTTACAGCACCATCTAAATCTGCACCAGCTTTAAATTTCACTACATTTTTTGCAGCAATTTTAATAGTTTTTCCTGTTTGAGGATTTCTACCATCTCTTGCAGCTCTTTTAGAAACTGACCAAGATCCGAAACCTACTAATGATACTCTTCCACCTTTTTTCAAAGTACTTCCTACGTTTCCTAAAAATGATTCTAAAGCTAGTTTAGCAGCAGCTTTTGTAATTCCTGCATCAGCAGCGATAGCGTCAATTAATTCTGATTTGTTCATAATGTTAGTTATTAAATGTTGGTTAAAAAAAACTCGTTGATATAACAAAATTAGTAGGAATAACTTCCCTTACAAGCGTTTTGTGTAAATTTAATCCGTTTTGTTGATAACTTGTTTTTTTTGTTCATAAAGTGATAGTAATTCCTGTAAAATCTTCAAAAAACGCCCATTTTATTGATGTTAATGTGCTTTTGTCTTCTCAAAAAAAGTGATTCCATTCAATAATTCTCCTATACTCATTTTCTTTTTCCCCGGAAATTGCAAACTTAACACCTGAATATATCCATTTTTGACTGCTATTTTCATTTCTTTTTTGGTGCAAATTAAGCTGCCAATATCATAATTATGATTTTCCAGTATCATTTTTGCCTCGTGAATCTTTACATTCCACTCCTCGTTTTTGTCACAAATGAAACACCAGGCCGAGGGATAAGGATTTAAACCTCTGATTAAATTGTATATTTCAACTACCGACTTTGTCCAATCTATTTTGCAATTTTCCTTGTTCAGCTTGTAAGCCGTTTTTATTTCTGGATTTTCTTTTTGGATTGTTGTGGTTACATTTCCTTTTTCGATTAACTTCAATGTGTCTATAACGGTTTCACTTCCCAAGTGCATTAATCTATCGTGCAATTGTCCCGCCGTTTCGTCTGGAGCAATTTCAGTTTCTGAACTTAAAATCATCGCACCGGTATCTATTTTATCATCAATAAAAAATGTGGTCACTCCTGTTTTTGTGTCTCCGTTTATAATTGCCCAATTTATTGGAGCAGCTCCACGATAATCTGGCAACAGCGATGCGTGAAGATTAAATGTTCCTAATTTTGGCATTTTCCAAACCACTTCGGGCAACATCCTGAAAGCAACAACAATTTGTAAATTAGCATTTAAAACTTTCAGTTCTTCCAAAAAGTTTTCATCCTTCAAATTTGTGGGCTGTAATAAAGTTAAATTATTGGCCAAAGCATATTCCTTGACTGCCGAATATTTTATTTTTTGACCACGACCAGCCGGTTTGTCTGCGGCAGTGATAACTCCCACAACAGTATAATTGTTCTTGATTATGGTGTCCAAAATGCCAACGGCAAATTCTGGCGTTCCCATAAATACGATTCGTAATTTTTCCATTGTAATTGCGAGACACTACGCCATCTCGTTGTTATTTAAGTGAATATTTATTGTTTGGGTTTATGGCAATTGTATTGTTTTCCAATAAATTTTGCAACGCAAAGATAACATCGTCTTCGCTGTTTTTTGTCAATTTTTGAATTTCCCTCGAATTTAAATCTTGAATTTTCAATAATCCAATAATTTTTTCGGAAATTAAAGAAGTTGCACTGGAGTTACTTTTTTTCGAAACACAATAAGAACAAATTCCACAATCAGCATTGACTGTTTCGCCAAAATAGTTCAGAATCAACTTGCTTTTGCACACTTTCTTTTCATTGATATAATTTAAAACGGCTTCGAATTGAGCAATTTTTTGCTGATTTTGAGTTTCAAGGTATTTCGAAACCCGGTTTATGGTTCTTTCGTCTTCGCGAACTTCATTGAATATAATAGTAGAATCATTGTTTTTTTTATGATAATCAATAATATCAAGTGTTTTTAATTTATCTAAAACCGAATTTAATACTGTTTCATTACAAATGGCTTTTTTACCAATCAGAGATAAATTAATAGCTGTTTGAGTGTCGTAAATTCCGGGATAGGTGCGAAGAATTGCAAGAATAACGGGTTCTTCCTGAGGATTTAAACTCATATATCGAATCACTTCTTTGGATGGAATGATAAATTGCATCGTGATTTTCTCGGAATATTCTTGTGACAAACTCAAAACTCCCTGACGGTCTAAAAACTGAATGGCATTGAAAGTTTTCAAAGTTGGGAATCCGTATTTTTGGCAAAAATGATTCAAGTTGAACGAAAACTGCTCGTTGATTCCTTCGCCGTAGGCAATTTGGAAATAAGTACACAATTTAATATAAATCTGGGTAAGAATTTTTTTGTCCGGCAATACGTTAATAAACTGACTTTGGGCTTGAACCTTGTCAGACGGGCTGGTAAGCAAAACGGCGAACGCTTTTTTATTGTCTCTTCCGGCGCGACCGGCTTCCTGATAATAACTCTCGATGCTTTCGGGAAGATGAATGTGAATCACGGTTTTCACATTCGATTTGTCAATTCCCATTCCAAAGGCATTGGTGGCAACCATTATTTGAACTTCTTCGTTTATCCAAAGATTCATATTTTTTTCTTTGTCTTTAATAGACAATCCGCCGTGATAAAAGGTAGCTTTGAATCCCAAAGAGTGTAATTGCAATGCGGTTTCTGAACAGGCTTTCCTGTTTCGGACATAGATTATTGAAGGCTGAGGATTTTTCTTCAAGATTTGCTCCATTCGATACAATTTGTCTTCAACTTCAAAAACCATATAGGCAATATTTTTTCTGGCAAATGATTTCTGAAAAATAGCCGGTTTTTCAAGCCCTAATTGAAAAATTACATCCTCAAGAACCCGTTTTGTTGCCGAAGCAGTAAGTGCCAAGAAAGGAACTTTCGGGAAATGTGTTTTTAAATGTGCTATTTTTAAATAAGCAGGGCGAAAATCGTGTCCCCATTGCGATACACAATGTGCTTCGTCGATGGCAATTAAATTGATGGGCAGGTTTTTTATTCGGTCTAAAATCCAGTCGGATTGTAATCGTTCTGGCGATACGTATAAAAATTTATAATTTCCAAATTCGCAATTGTCCAAAAGTGTAATTATTTCGTCAGAATGAATTCCGCCAGTAAGGGCAATTGCTTTAATGTCAAGTTTTTGCAAGCGTTGTACTTGGTCTTTCATCAAGGCTACCAAGGGCGAAATGACCAAACAAATTCCGTCCTGCATCATTGCCGGAACTTGAAAACAAATCGATTTTCCACCACCAGTTGGCATCAATCCAAAAGTATCTTTTCCTTCAAGAACTGAATTGATGATTTCTTCTTGCGGCGATCTAAATTCGTCGTGTTTCCAGTATTTTTGAAGAATTTGTAAAGCTGTTTGCATCTTTCAGTTTAAAGTTTAAAGTTTAAAGTTCGGGCTCCAATTTAAGTTAAACAACTTTAAACCTTAAACTTTAAACAATTTACTAAATTTGGTCTAAGATAAATAAAATTCTGTTATCAAGATTGTCTTTTGGAACTTCTATGAGTTCGTAACCATAATTTTGATACGTTTCTGTGAGATGATTGTGTATGAGTTTTGCCTGTTCAAAGTTCTCGTAGCGGGCTTCATCACTCACATAAATTTCCTCCCAAGGCGGAAGAATAAAGATTTTTGTATATAAATTTTCGCGACAAGCCAGATCAAAATGCGAAGGATAACTGTCGCCAATGTAGTGCATATAAGCCAAAATATCCGGAATTCCGCGGTCGATAAAAACAATATTTTGAATTTCGTTTAACGCATTATTAAATTGTTTTTTTCTTCCTTCCAATAATAATTCGCTAAAAAGTAAAGGGTTTTCCAGAAACAGTTGTTCGACACCTTGTTTTTTTGCTTCCAAAGTAACTTGTCTGGAAATTTCAGGATAACAGCAAAAACCTTTGGCTATCAATCCATCGATAATAGTGCTTTTGCCAGTTCCTGGTCCGCCAATGATGACTACAATTTCTTTATTCACATTTTACAAATAAGTCGCAAATTTACCTAAAGTTATTGGGAATTCGAAAGAATATTGTACTTATCAATTTCATTATTCTTAAAAATCCTAAACCCTAAATCCCAAATCTAAAATCAAAACTGTATATTTGCTTTTATTTTTTTTATACTAATGGACAAGAAGACTGAAGAATTTTATGAAAGGTTGAAAGTGGAGTTAGATATGAGTACTGCTTGGCCCGCTTTGTATTTATTCAAATTTATCGTTCCCTCAACAATTGAAAACATAGAACAAGTAGAACTGGCATTTGATTGTATGGGAGCAGTAATTAAAACAACAAAATCTAAAACAGGAAAATTTACCAGCATATCTATCGATGTCCAAATGAAAGACTCACAAGAAGTAATCGACAAATACCTAGAAGTTTCAATAATAGAAGGTATAATTTCACTATAAATATGATGACAAAATATATCAAAGAAAATGCGAATGATGTTGTTTTTAATTTAGAATATAATTCCGAAAGAAAACATCTTATTATTCCGGAATACGGCAGGCATTTGCAAAAATTAATTGATCAGGCTACGGCAATTGAGGACAAAGAGGAACGAAATAAAGCGGCAAAATATATTATTCAAGTAATGGGAAGTTTG
Organism: Flavobacterium psychrophilum; assembly: GCA_022729635.1. Lineage (GTDB taxonomy): Bacteria > Bacteroidota > Bacteroidia > Flavobacteriales > Flavobacteriaceae > Flavobacterium > Flavobacterium psychrophilum_P. The sequence continues at coordinate 4,607 of DZAU01000035.1, read as the reverse complement.
AATCCACATTTGCGTGATGTGCCTGATTTTCAACATAAATTGTGGGATCAGCTTTTCATAATGTCCGATTTTAGAATTGATGTAGATTCTCCGTATCCAATTCCGTCGCGCGAAGTGTTGCAGTTGAAACCAGAAATTTTAAAATACCCTCAAAACTTTCCGAAATATCGATTTTATGGCAATAATATCAAATATATGATTGACGTTGCCAATAAATGGGAGGAAGGCGAAATGAAAAATGCTTTGGTAAAAGTGATTGCCAATCACATGAAAAAATCCTATTTGAGTTGGAATAAAGACACCGTAAAAGATGACGTGATTTTCGAACATTTATTCGAATTGTCAGAAGGAAAATTAGATTTGCGTCATAGTACAGAAGAACTTTTGGATACTACTGATTTGCTGAGAACCAATAAACGAATGTCCAATAAAATTACAGCTACAGGGCAACCAAAAATTCAAAGCAACAAGAATGTAAAAGGTGGAAAGTCAAATCCGACACAGAAAAATCAAAACAGAAAACCTTTGTAAAACCAGTTGCTAGTTATAAGTAAAAAGTCTGTCGTTGGGCAACTTCTAACTTCTAACTTCTAACTTCTAACTTAAAAAAAAATGGGAATATTCAAAATAGAAGGAGGCGTTAGCCTAAAAGGCGAAATCACACCGCAAGGAGCAAAAAATGAAGCATTGCAAATTTTATGCGCCATATTATTGACTCCTGAAAAGGTAACTATCAATAATATTCCGGATATAATCGACATCAATAAACTGATTACGCTTTTGGGAAATCTAGGAGTTAAAATCCAAAAAATCGGACACGGTTCCTACACTTTTCAAGCCGATGAGGTAAACGTGCATTATCTGGAAACCGAAGCCTTCAAAAAAGAAGGAGGTTCACTTCGAGGTTCCATTATGATTGTTGGACCACTTTTGGCACGATTCGGCAAAGGATATATTCCAAAACCAGGTGGCGATAAAATTGGACGAAGAAGATTGGACACCCATTTTGAAGGATTCATCAATCTTGGCGCAAAATTTCGCTACAATAGAGAAGACCATTTTTATGGAGTTGAAGCACCAAATGGATTAATCGGCGCCGATATGTTGCTTGACGAAGCATCGGTAACCGGAACTGCAAATATTGTTATGGCAGCGGTTTTGGCCAAAGGGAAAACCACAATTTACAACGCAGCTTGCGAACCTTATTTGCAACAATTGTGTAGAATGTTGAATGCGATGGGAGCAAAAATTACTGGTGTGGGCTCCAATTTATTGACCATCGAAGGAGTTGAAAGTCTCGGCGGTTGTGTGCATAGAATCCTTCCTGATATGATCGAAATTGGAAGTTGGATAGGGCTTGCCGCAATGACCAGAAGTGAAATTACGATTAAAGATGTAAGTTGGGAAAACCTTGGACTTATTCCAAATGTTTTCAGAAAACTCGGTATTACTTTAGAGAAAAAAGGAGACGATATTTATATTCCTGCACACAAAGACGGTTATCAGATAAAAACGGATATTGACGGTTCTATTCTTACCGTTTCTGATGCACCTTGGCCAGGATTCACTCCAGATTTATTGAGCATTGTGCTAGTTGTGGCTACCCAAGCTAAAGGCGATGTTCTTATTCATCAAAAAATGTTTGAAAGTCGTTTGTTTTTCGTCGATAAATTGATTGATATGGGAGCGAAAATTATTTTGTGCGATCCACATCGAGCTGTAGTTATTGGTCATGATTTCAAATCACAACTGAAAGCAACAACAATGTCATCGCCAGATATTCGAGCAGGAATTTCACTATTGATAGCGGCACTTTCTGCAAAAGGCACAAGCACTATTCAAAATATAGAACAAATAGATAGAGGATATGAACGAATTGACGAACGATTGAGAGCCATTGGAGCCAAAATCGTGAGAGCTTAATTTTATTCAATATGAAACAATAAACCTCAAAGGTTTTTTTCAAACCTTTGAGGTTTATTATTACAATTTCAACAAAGGAGAAATCACAGATAGAGAACCTTTTTACTCCAAAGCATTCAAAATCTTTAATCCAAAAACGACTCCATTCTCTTGAACTCCGTTTTGATAAGAATGAACATAATCAAAGCGGAACATCTTAAATTTTCCAAAACCAAGATTGTCTAAACCAATTGTGAACTCTGAATAGGGCTTTGTATCCGGAACGGCAAGACTGTGAAATCCTAAAACCAAAGTGGAATTCAATTTATTCAGCAAAGGAATTTTATTCATAATATAACCCTTGTCGTTGTGTTCTAAATGTGCTTCAAAATAAGCGTCATTTGTGCTGTTTGAATAATAGGGTAATAAGTTAAAAGCGTCCAAATAGCGGTCGCTGATTCCTATGTGTGTTCGGTTTCCGTTGAAATGCTTGTAGTCAACAAACGAGATGTTTTCGCCGTGAATAAAAGTTCCGGCTTTCAAATTTATTCCCAATGTTCCTTTGTTTCCGGCATTAAAATCATATTTAATTTGGCTGGAAATCAATTGGTATTCGTATTTTTTGTCATTGGATGCAAAAGCATTTTCATAGCCAAAAAATAAGGTAGGATACTTTTCGTTTTTGATATTTATTTTTCCGTCAGGTCTTGAAATGTATTTGTTTCCAAAATTTATTCTTGCAAAAATTGTTGCTTTTGTAAGATGATGTTGCTCAAATGCTGGAGTCAAATTATCGTCCGGCAACAACGGATTATTAGAACTGTAAACATCATCACTTTTGACAAAAGCTTGGTTTGTGTTATTGAACAAAGGCTTGCGCTGTTGGTATTCTAATGTTCCTTTCAGATAAAAATTATTGCCAACGTCTTGACCGAATGCGGCACCAGCAAATTCCTTATTGTACAATTTCATATAATTGTCCTTGAAAAACAAGGTGCTCGCGGAGTTTATGAATTTTGAAATGGGTTCTTCTGGATTAAATTGGTTTACTTTGCTTCCGCCAAAAACAGTTAGTGTTGCATAATTTTTGTTGTTGAATCGATGGTAATAATCTGCAGTAACACGTAATCTATCATCAGAAAAACCATAATTGAATTTGGTACTTACGGAAGTCGATTTTCCTTTTTCTTCTTGTGCTGCCCAATTTCTGAAAGAAAAACCAGAATCCAGATTCCAACCTTGGACTGTGTTAAAACTCAATGACGATAAATTGAGCAAACCATCATAAGAAAAGGATTGTTTTTTTGTTGAATTTTTCCAATGATAACCCGTAATTGGACTGTGAAATTTGAACTTATTCCCTTTCTTATCAATAGAATCCAGATATTTTTTTGAGTTTCGAACGTTATGAATACTGTCTTTTTTTATGTAATCGGTGTTTTCCTCGAGCGTTAGAGGAATGGGTCTGATTTTATTCCAAAACAGCGTGTCTTTTTTGTTGGAATTATCTTCAAAACTTACGATTTCATTGGTAAAAGTTTTTTTGGTAAACGCTTTTTCGAATTCATAATTACTATAAACATAAGAGAATTTTCCGTTGAATTTTATTCCAAAAATACCCGCCGAAAACTCAAGACTTTGGGTGTTTTTTGCCCAAATATGATTGTTTTTGTTGTAGCTGAAATTTTGTTTTAAATTCATTTTATCAACAAATTCTTGGTGCATTCGATAGCCTTTTATGTCTAAATCTACTGCGTAAATCGCCCAAGAATCCTCCACAATATAAATATATCCTTCAAAAACGGGTTCGGCATCTCGTTTTGCGATGACTTTAATTTTGTTAATCATCAGGTTGTTTTCATCCTGAAAAGTACCTTCTAATTTGAATTTGTAATAGTTGAAAGCATTATCAGCTATGGGCGAAATCATCTTGCTGTTAAAGTCTAAAGTGTTGTCATAAAAATCATAAATCGTTGCCCTAGCTGTATTGTAACTGAAACCTTTGTTGTCGCCACTCACTTTTGAAGCTATGATTCGTTCTTTTAAATTGTTGGGTTTTTCAAAAATAATTTTCGAAACGGTTTCTGATAAATAGATAATTCCTGTTCCGGTAGAATCGACTGCGCCGTCTAAATCACCAATTTTTTGACCTAATATTTTCTTGGGTAAATCTTTAACTTTAAAAATCCCACGGGAATAAAAATCAGCTTTGAAATGAGCCGTTTTTTCAGAATTTTCTTTTTTGCTGGCAATGGCGTGGCGGATTACGGCATTGGCCGGATTATTTTTTGGGTTGATGACAACCTCAGAAAGCGATAAACTTTCTTCGGCTAATTTTATGTTTTGTATGTATGGAAATTTGTCAATTGTAATGGTTATTTTTTGTGTTTTGAATCCTAAATATTGAAAAACAATGGTGTGTTTCCCCAAAGTTTTGATATTCAATTCGTAATTTCCTTGTTCGTTTGACGAAGTTCCGTTATAAGTATTCTCCTCTAAAACCGTTACGAGCGAAAGCGGAATCCCTTTGTTGTCAGTAATAGTTCCTCTAATTTGTGCGAAAGTTGAAATAGAAATTAAGGCAAACCAAATGAAGTAATACTTTTTCATACAATTTTTTTTACAAGAATATGAAAAGAAAACAAGAAGAAATCCAAAGTTTCGTTAAATTCTGCTTGGCAAAAATTAATTTTTTGTTAAACTAC
>DZAU01000034.1 GCA_022729635.1 Flavobacterium psychrophilum | reverse complement strand
CAATCTTTTCTTATCTTTGCACTCTTAAAATCAGAATAGAATGGCATTATCCGAACAAGAAATCCTTCGTAGAGAAGCACTCACAGAATTACGCAATTTAGGCATTGAGCCTTATCCCGCAGCCGAATTTGTCACCACCACATATTCTAAAGAAATCCTTGCAGATTTCGAAAAATACGAAGGAAAAGAAGTTGTTTTGGCCGGTCGATTAATGGGAAAACGTATTATGGGAAAAGCCTCTTTTGCCGAGTTGAAAGACGCCGAAGGACGCATTCAAATCTATGTTTCGAGAGAAGATATTTCGACCGATGAGGAGAAAACGATGTACAATGTGGTTTTTAAAAAACTGCTGGATATTGGCGATTTTATAGGAGTTAGAGGAACTGTTTTTAAAACCCAAGTGGGCGAAATCTCGGTTCACGTTTATGGTTTGACGGTTTTGTCAAAGGCGTTGAAACCACTTCCTGTGGTAAAAATTGATGCCGACGGAAAAACACACGATGCTTTTTCGGATCCGGAACAAAGATACCGTCGTCGTTATGTGGATTTAATTGTTAATGACCACGTAAAAGATACTTTTATTAAACGTACAAAAATCACCAATACCATCCGAACTTTCCTGAACGAAAAAGGATATTTGGAGGTGGAAACTCCGATTTTGCAACCTATTCCTGGTGGCGCTTCAGCAAAGCCATTTATATCGCATCACAATGCTTTGAATATTCCTTTGTATTTGAGAATTGCCAACGAATTGTACTTAAAAAGATTGATTGTGGGCGGTTTTGACGGTGTTTATGAGTTTGCCAAAGATTTTCGCAACGAAGGAATGGACCGAACGCACAATCCAGAATTTACCGTTTTGGAATTTTATGTGGCCTACAAAGATTACCATTGGATGATGGACACGACAGAATCGCTGCTCGAAAAAATAGCCTTAAATGTTCACGGAACCACCGATGTGATTGTTGGATATAAAAAAATAAATTTCAAAGCGCCTTATCCTCGTGTTCCTATTTTACAAGCGATTAAAGACCACACTGGTTTTGATGTTGCCGGAATGAATCAGGAGCAATTGCTGGAAGTTGCCAAAAAATTACATTTGGACGTAGATGCCACAATGGGCGTTGGAAAATTAATTGATGAAATATTTGGTGAAAAATGCGAACATTTATATGTTCAGCCTACTTTTATCACGGATTATCCAAAGGAAATGTCGCCTTTGTGTAAATCGCATCGTGACAATCCCGATTTGACGGAACGTTTCGAATTGATGGTAAACGGAAAAGAATTAGCCAACGCTTATTCTGAATTGAATGACCCAATTGACCAACGAGAACGCTTTGAAGAGCAAATGCGTTTGTCCGAAAAAGGAGATGACGAAGCGATGTTTATTGATCAGGATTTTATCCGTGCCTTAGAATACGGAATGCCTCCAACTTCCGGAATTGGAATAGGAATTGATAGATTAGCGATGTTAATGACTAATAATTCTTCGATTCAAGAAGTGCTTTTCTTCCCGCAAATGCGACCAGAGAAAACTAAAATTCAAGTTGAATTATTAGACGAAGAAAAATTAATCCTTGATTTATTAAAAGTCAATGACAACAAAATGGATTTGGGTTTATTGAAAATCAAATCGGAATTGAGTGGCAAGAAATGGGATGCCGCAATGAAAGGCTTGGCAAAACACAGCTTGGTAAAAGTGAGCTTGGTTGGCGAAAATAAAATCGTGGAATTAGTGGGGTAATTTCGGTAAATCAATTATATAAAAAAGCGGTTTCAATTTCTTGAAACCGCTTTTTGTTATAAAGTAATTTACTGTTTTAATGTAAAAAGTCTTGGACTGAATGATACCATTACCCAAACCCAATTATCGGTAGAGGCAGGATTTGTTACTCCTTTAACTCTCTCTAGAGTTGCTGATCCAAACATTTGAGAATATCCTCCAATAATTTTTACATCTTTTTGGAAAGTATAACTCAAATTAAAATCAATCTCAGTTCCTAAATAGCTATCCATTTTTTTATTGGAAGCATCTAAAACGGTTGCTGCTGCAGCAAAATAATGTGGAATTAAAGCAAATTGCCATTTATTTTGAGTGTAAGTTACATTTAGATAGGCATCATTAAGTCCCACGTTATTATAATGATTTCCGGCATAGAAATAATCCATATGACCATTAAAACCATGATTAGTTCCAAATGATGGACTAAATGATTTTATGTCTGTACTGGTGTCATCTTGATTTTTACCAGAAAGAAACTCATATCCTAATATTCCTTTAAATTTCTCAGTAACTGCATATCCTAGATTTGCTCCAGCATACCAAGCACTTACATTTTTATTAGTACTTTTTCCTGTTTGTCCATACAAACCTAAATTAGTATCCCATTTTTTGTCTTTAAAGGAAAGAAAAGTTCCAAAAGTTTGTTTATAATCAACGTCAAGCTTTGTACTGGCTTGTGCATATTCATAACCTGTGTTCAGAAACAATAAACTGGCGTTTATCTTACTTATTTGAGTGTGATACCAAGCATATTGCATCAATTTGTAATTTGTAACATAAGGAGTTTGTGGTTCGATTAAATTATCGGCATTGGCATTTAACGCAAAACCCAAATCCAATTGATGATTTTTTGGATGAAAAGTAAGTACCATTGCATCATGGCTTTGCCCTTGTTGCAACCAATCAATCTCTCCCATAATACGCTGGTTGTCATACGAAATTACTTGACGACCAATTCGAGTGCTCCATTTGGAACCCAATTCATATTGTGCCCAAGCTTCAAAAAGAGCAACTCCGTTTTTATCAAAAGTGGCTGAAGTAGCTACATCGCCCCAAGTTCTAATATTTTGAAGGGTCAATTTTAATTTTAATTTTTCTTGTTTGAAATTAAAATTCAAACGGGAACGCTGCGACACAAAAGAGGTTGGACTTTCTCCGTTTGAAATCAATGTTTTATATCCATTTCTGTATTCATAACGGGGTCTAAATTGCAAATTAGCATCAAATTCTTGTGCAAAAGTGTTCGTGGTAATCATCACTATAAATGTCAGCACGATTTTATTAAAGGTATTCATTTTGTTTGTTTTTAATTATGGTTATTGTTTGTGTTTTGTTTATGAATGTATTTTAAAGAGTTAAGAATTGGTATAGGTGTGAACACTGTTTTGTGCTGTGGGTAAATAATTTACTCCAAACCAACAAATTAATAATAGTATAAATGCCGAAGCGAGTAAATACATAGCCTTTTTATCTTCTTTGGGATGATAAAACCGATAATGAATGTATAGTATATATCCTGCCCAAGTTAGAAATGCCCATGTTTCTTTTGGATCCCAAGTCCAGTAATGTCCCCAGGCTTCTTTTGCCCATAGTGCTCCAAACAACAATCCTAAAGTTAAAAAAGCAACTCCAATATATACTAAATTATCTGCGAGTTGAAGTCCATTATGAGAAGGTTTAAAAATTTCTTTGATAGCAACAATGCATGACACTCCAAGAGTAGCATACGAAAAAAGATAGACAATTACATGAGGTACAAACCATGGGCTTTGTAAGGCAGGCATCAAAGTTTGGGAATACATATCAGGATTCAAAAAATTGAGTGTCAGAAATAGAAATGCCATTGCTATGGTATAGAATAAAATCCAAACATATTTCCATCTAAAATAAAATACCATCCCAACTATTGGTAAAAACAAAGAATACCAAAGTCGGGTCTCTCCCAAAGTTCGCAAAGGTGGGCGATTTAAAGTTTGCCACAAATAGAAAACAAAAAAGGCTACTACAATAATTGCAATGCTGTTTAACACCAATCCTGTTTTTAAATAGGTTTTATTGTTTTTTAACGAAAGCAATAAAAAGACAACTGATAGTAACCAAAAAACACCACTTATTATATAAAAAGAATTATAATCAATCATTTTTTTTAGATTTTATGTTCCCTATGAAGAAAAGATAAATGGCTCCAGAAATCATCATAAATATCCCAACATACACTACTGGCAACCAAGGATCTTTCACTAATTCTATGGTAGATGTGGTTGAGTATTTACCAAAACGTTCGTCATAACTCAGTTGATACAATTTCCAGCCCATCACTTCAAATGGTTTGTTGACTTCTAAAACAGTTGAATATTCTTCTTTGTCAATGGTAAAAACCTTGATTTTTGAGCTAAATTTTTTAGGTTCCGGTTTTGTTAATACTAAAAACTGATGTTTTTCTAAACCGAGATATTGTTGATCATACAAAAAAGTTCCTGAAGCAAGCCAACCTTCACTTTTAAAACCAGTTTTGTTATTGAAAACTTTAACATACACGGAAGGAGTTGCTCCTTCTTGATTTACTGAACGATAACTATTGTCAAATTTTACGGCTTCGGGAATATAATCTATTACATCAACAACATAATTGTTTTCTAATTCAACTTTCAATCCTTTTTTTACCAAAAAAAGATTTTTCCCTTTTTTGGTAAGCAACTTTCCTTCTTGATTAATTATCGCCAACTTTGGGGGAAAATCTTCCATATCAAAATCTTCGAGAACTACGGCAAAGGGCATTTCAACTGCCTTTTTATTAGCATCATTAGCAACCCATGAAATCTTATTTTCCTTGAGTTCCATGGTATAACGAATTAAATCACCAGAACCAAAAACCCCGGCATTCAAGGCAATGTATAACCCCAAATGATTGGCTAAAAAACCTAGATTAGATAGTAATCCTAATGCTATTTTTTTTATACTTATCATCAACAGACAAGTAGAAAAAAAGAATACTACTAATAAAAAATACCAGGTTTGTGTGATTTTATTTAATCCAAATAGTTCAATAAATGCACTGTTATTATTTACTGTTTGTGGTATCGTACCCATAAGCATCGTTAAAAACAACACAAGAACTATTGACACCATGGAAGCTGGAACCTTGGTTATCCAACTCACTATTGCTGTGTTTTTAAAAAACACAAACCATAAGGTGCATAAAACAATATGAGTGAAAAATACAATAAAATTATAAGGCCAATGAAGATTTATTTTTATAATGTCTCCTGAAAAAACCTGAAAAACAATCCCTAATAAAAGTAATGTAATTCCAATGATAAAAGACTCATTATAACTCCATTGGCCTGTTTTTTTATTTGCCATACTTACTTTCTCTTTCTTTTGCTTTTGCATCCCAAGTAGGGAGAATTTCTTTTTTCCATTTGGCTTTATCCGCTTTTAGCTTATTCATATCTAAGCCTATAAAAGCCTGAGCTTTAGCTTTGGTGGAAATGTCTGGCATTGCTACAGGATTTTTTTGCCCTAAACTGGCTAATAATCTCGCTAATTTAACACGAGCGTCTAAAGCAAGTGCAAGTCCAGACGAAACTGTTCTGCTAATTTCAACTGGAGCGTGAAATGAAGCTCCGTGTCCGGCAGTTGCATAATCCCAACGCCATTGAGCGTGACGAATATCCAATAATATGTCTTTCATTTGAGCTTCTGTTGCTCCTAACTTCCAAGCAGCTCCAGCTTCAATATGCGCTTTAACTAAATTATCCTCAAGAGAATTCACATTTTCTTTGATGCTTTTTTGGCGAGTATAAACATCATCAATCAACGAATTAGCATCATCTCTATGACATACTTGACAAGAATTTTGAATATTATTTAATGGAGATTGTATATGATGATCTGTAAATTTAGTTCCTCCTTCAGTTTTATACGGCATGTGACAATCGGCACAAGAAACTCCTTTTTTTGCATGGATACCTGTTGTGTATGTTTCATAATCAGGGTGTTGCGCTTTAATCATTTTGGCTTTACTAATTGGGTGTACCCAATCTTTAAACTCTTTCTCATCATAATACTTTTCAATATCTTCGGCTTTCATACCGTTTTTCCATGGAAAAGTCAGGTAGGGAACTTTAGGATTTTTGACTGATTTTTTGTCAAAGTAGTATTCAACATGACATTGAGCACAAACTAAGGAACGCATTTCGTTATGAGTTGCTTTTTTGATGTCTTTGCCTTGATTCGTATAAGCTTCAACCAAAGCTGGACGTGTAATGGTAAGGTTCATTGTTTTAGAATCGTGACAATCACCACAACCAATTGGATTTACAATTTCAGGTCCTAATTTTTCGAAAGAAGTTTTATAAAATTCAGCCACTCCTTTTTCGGCCATATAACGTGGTACATCGGGGCTTTTACAAGTCCAGCAAGTGCCAGGCATTCCTTTGGCTGTATCAGTTGGGTATAAATTTCCTGAGCGTAGGCTATTGCGTACATCCTTAACCGCATAAGCATGTCCTCTACTTTGATTGTAATCTTTTGCAAAAGCATAACCAGCCCAAAGAATTACTAATTTTGGATCCTCTTCAAGTTCATCAATCATCGCATTTCCATTGTACATACTTTTAAAAGTAGAATCTTCGGTAGCCATATAACTTTCATATTGTTGCGGAAACTGTTCGCCCCAAACTGCATTTCTGGGATCGTTTTGCTTAATGTCTTTTTTACTTAATCCGGCATAGCTTGATTCGTATTTTCGCTCAATAATTGATGTAGCTAGCAGACCTAACACAAAAACAATTAGTATTGTACCAATAAGAAAAGACCAATTTCTTATATTTCTTTTTTTAATAGGATTCATAATATTTATTTTTTTTCTTTATTATTTTCTTTTTCTGACAATTGTTTTGATAGCCATTGTGGCATTCTGGCGTCACCTTCTTCAGTTCTTTTGCCAAACATCGATGATGAAGACAGACTTTTTGTTCGACCATGAGGCACTTCACGATGGCAATCCCAGCATTTTCTGTCGGTTCTATGCACATCATAATCAACCATCAAATTGGATTGTTTTGGGTTTTTTAATTGTCGGTCATGACACCGAATACAATTTTCTTTAACCACTCCTTGCCCAGCTTCGTGCATAATTATGGCTTCGGGTTCCGTTCGAGTGGTAAAAACAAACGAGTGATAGAGTCCGTCTTTTGCTTTAAAAAAGTACTTATTAAAAACATTATTGTGTGGGACATGACAATCGTTGCAACTGGCTTTTTTGGCATGCGAGGAAGTTAGCCAGGTTGCATATTCCGTATTCATAACATGACAGTTAATACAAGCCTTTGGATCGTCTGAGGCGTAAGAAGCCACATTTGCAATTTTGAGCATATAAAACCCCAAACCTATTACTATTCCAATAAGCAATATCACTGCTGGTCTCCATTCTGGTGGCGGATACATTCTTCTAATCCATCTCGCTTTCATAATTAATATTTTATTAAAACCCCTTAATTTTTAAATCTAATAATAGTACAAATATAAAAAGGATAAAAATTCCTTTTTATGATAATTATCAGATTTTATAAGATTTTTAAATACTAACCAAAATCAACAAAAAACAAACCCAGAAAAGCAGTACTACAACTTTCCAAAAAGAATTTGCTTTTTTTAGTTCCATAAATTGAAAGGAAACCAATAAAAATTTTATGGCTGAAATTCCCATAATCAAGAAAATCATTTCCTTAGAAATTATAGTTACGGAAGCCAAAAAAGCAACAGTTCCTGTAAGTAGAATTAAGATAATGTAGGTATAAAGAAATTCTTTTTTCATTTTTAGAAGATTAAATATAAAACCGGAAACAATAAAAGCCAAATTAAATCGCACATGTGCCAAAAGGCCGCACTAGCTTCGACATCTTCGACTGAAGTTTCAGAATTTTCCTTGGTTATCCCTCTATTTATCCATCCCAAAATCACTAATCCGACAACTACATGTATAAGATGAAAAGCGGTCAATAACCAATAAAAAGTAAAAAACATATTGGTCTCTAATGAAAACCCTGCTTCTATTTTTTGGTAATATTCTATACTTTTTACAATAATAAAAACCAATCCGCCAAGCATGGCTAACTTGAAATAAAGAGAGGATTTTGATTTATTGTTTTCCTTGAATTCGTGCACCGCTGCTGCCATAAACAATCCGCTGGTCAATAAAAAAATCGTATTAATTGTGCCAAAAGTCGTGTTCAAATGCATACGGGATTGATGAAACACTTCGGGTTCTAGTCTTCCATGATAAATAAAAGACACGAGTGCCATTCCGTAGGTAAGAAGTTCTATACAAATAATTATCCACATCAGAATTCCTCCCGGTGGATAATATATGTTTTTATAATCTATTTTTGATAAACTCATTTTTTTATTCCCAATCTAATAATCGTTGTTCGCCTTCAATTTTCTTGATATCTGTAATATCTTGCGATAATTCGATAACTCCTTTATAATTTTTATCGGCATCACGAACAGCAAAATAACGAATATATATCAATCTTTCTTTGAAATTTATCCAAAAAGAAGCTTCGTTTTGAGAGCCATTTTTAAAGCTTTCAACGATTTTTAGCACCGTTCCTACACTTTTTGGAGGATGACAAAATTTCACTTCACGACCAATGATTCCGGCACTTCTAGGAAAAACGCGCTCTTCACCACGATTGTAAAAAATCACTTTATCATTTTCATCAACGAATGTCAAATCTAAAGGCATTGTTTTTAAAAGTAAATTTACTTGTTCTACCGTCATATAACCTTCATCATAATGCGAAGCGTTTTCTGTTGAAAAAGAAATATCTCTTTTTGTAAAATCTTCACTCGGGTGAATGTAATCTGTTTTTGGGAAAGGTTCTGGATCTTCTGGCAACATCCAGCCTATTTCTTCTTCGCCTTTTCTCATTACAATCCAATCGCTTTCTGTCAGCATATCCAAGGCATTGGGAAACAAAACTGTATCTTCGACTTGCATTAAACGATGAATTCCATCAACTAAATACGGTGTATTGGTACTAATTTTATCCCATTCTTTATAGTCAATGTTTTTGCGTAAGAGTCTAAGCTGTTCTCTCAAATTGTCGTGAAAGCCCCACATTCCCTGCGATGGTCCATTCCATCCTTTTTTTTCCAAAAACGGAAACAACTGATTTTCCTTTCTGGCAAATCGCTTTTCTATGGTTTGAATCTGGTTGAAAATATTAGTGTATTCTAATAAATCGTTTTTTGATTTAGCAACTGATAATTCATCTAAAAGGGAATTAATAAGTTCTTTTTCCTGATAATACGTTTTAACTGGATGCCCTTCGGCTAATGTTGTTGAGATTGAATTGTCGTACATTTTAAATTTAATTTTATTTTTGATGTTTAATTTTTTCGTATAATTTTACTAAAGACTCTAATAATTCTACTGGAGTTGTCAGAATCTGATAGTGGTTTTGCCCAAACATTTGTGGTAAATAATATTTAGCTTGAGCTTCGATAGCTAATGCGTAGGAATTAATGTTTTTTTTATTGAGTTCTCGAAGGGCTTGTTTCACATCGTTTATGCCATACTTACCTTCGTATTTATCATAATCATTAGGCTTTCCGTCAGAAATCAGGATTACCCATTTGTTTTTGGTTTTTCTTTTGTCTAGTCTTGTCCCAGCATGTCGCAAAGCGGCACCAATTCGTGTGTAGCCACTAGGTTCAACAGCTCCTATTTTATGTTTCCCAATATTCCAATTTTCATCAAAATCCTTAACCGTCAAATAGGTTGAAAAATTCCGGGTTTTAGAATAAAAACTATCGATAGAAAAATCGATATTAAATTCATTAAGAATTTCTCCGAAAAGGATAGAAACCTCTTTTTCGACATCTATCACGCGATTTCCGTCAGCATAAGAATCACTCGAAAGGCTGATATCTAAAAGCAACAGTATTGATAAATCTTTTTCTTTTTTCCGATTAGATATATAAATTTTATCCGAAGGTGTACGTTGCGAATGCACATCAATATACAAATCGGTAATAGCGTCAATATCAAACTCATCGCCTTGTGATTGACGGCGTTGTTGCTGCATTTTATTATTTACATTAGTCAGCATTTTTCGCAGACCCATTAAGGTTGAAGCGTTTTTTGAAATGGTATTTTTATAATAATTACTATCCGTTTTTTGTTGCAATTTTGGATAGACTTTGCAAAATTTCTCTTTATAAATGCGTTTGCCAAAATCCCATTCGTCATAACAAAGATGAAACCCTTTTGTATCGACCTCAGCACTTTCATTTATACTTGTGTTTTCGATAAAATCTGCCTGATACACAGAATGTGAAGTGTCATCAACCCTCACGGTAAACTTCATATTCAATTCCTCTAAAGCTTCTTGATGATCTTCTAGTTCGTCCGAGCCGTCAAAATCGCGCCAGGTTCCATTGAATTCATCGGCAGTTTCTACTTTTTCATATCTGTGTTGCAACACATAATCTTCTTGTTGTTTTTTGTCTAAAACCAAAGTGATTACTTCCTCGACTGCTTTTGCCTTTATGGTAGTTAAAGCTTGATTTTCGGCAGCATTTTTTATTTTGTCTGAAAAATTTTCTAAAATAGTTTCTGGTTTTTCTTCGGCTTCATTACGCATCCATTTGCCATAAATCCAAGAAAAATCGACTGATTTTTTAGGAGTTCCTTTTTCGATATAATGTTGTTTGGCTTTAGTATAAATTCCATTTGAAATAGGAAATTCTTTAAATAAGATTGTCAAAATTTCTTCGGCAGATTCTTCGGCTTTTTGTTGTGAAATTTGCAAAGAAGACTCCTTTTCAAATGCGTTCCAATTCAAATTTAATCGTTGTTGAATACTCAAATACAGGATTCGGAACAAATAAAAATCTTTATTTTGGTCTAAAGTTGGAAATTCAGAGAACGAAATTGGAAGGAAAAAATTATTGTTTTTGTAACCGCCTTCACGTTCAGCCGGGAAAATTTCGATAGGAAAACCCGTAATTGCTCGTGCCAAAATAGTCAACCGCGGTCTGATTTCGTTGAGCGTAACGGTACGTTCAAGCACTTCAAAATCAACTTTTTTGTTTTTTTTGAAATGCCTAAAAAATTTCCCTACAATATACTCATCAATTTCGAAACCCATAATAAGCCCCCTAATCCCCGAAGGGGGAACTCCTATTAGGGGTCAATAGGAATTTACATTACTAATAACTTTATCAATTTAAGTTATCATTGCAAAAACATAATTTCCTTAATTAGCTTCAAGGAAATAATTATTTTTATCATTTATTGCTCTCTAAATTCCCCCTTCGGGGGTTAGGGGCTTATATCATTAAGTTACACAAATCTTTCAATGCTTCCACGGTTTGCAAATCATCGGTAAGTGGTTCTACGATGGCGACGTGAACGGATAATCTTTTTGGTAATCCGCTATGAATGATTTTTGCTGCATCGACTAAAAGCCGAGTGGAAACCGTTTCGGTCAAACCTAATTCTGTCAAGTTTCTGATTTTGTTTCCAATAGCAACTAATTTTTTGGCAGTATCAGCATCTATTTGAGTTTCGTTTATCAAAATTTCGGTTTCAATTTTTGGTTCAGGATAATCGAAAGAAATGGCAATAAAACGCTGGCGAGTTGAAGGTTTCAACTCTTTAAAACCTCTTTGATAACCAGGATTAAATGAAGCAACCAACATAAAATCTTCGTGCGCTTTTATGGTTTCCCCCAATTTATCGATAAAAAGTTCACGCCGATGGTCGGTTAGTGAGTGAATGGCAACAATTACATCGGGACGTGCTTCGGCAATTTCGTCCAGATAAATGATCGCTCCTTCTTTTACGGCAGTAGTTAATGGTCCGTCGAGCCAAATCGTTTCGGCACCTTTGATGATAAATCTTCCTATCAAATCGGTCGAAGATGTTTCTTCGTGACAGCTAATGGTGATGATTTTTTTATCTAATTGATGCGCCATATATTCAACAAAACGAGACTTTCCTGTTCCTGTTGGTCCTTTTAAAAGAAATGGAATTTTGTTTTTATAGGCTTGATTAAAGACTTCGATTTCTTTTCCTACAGCGTGATAATAAGGTGTGTTTTCTAACATTTTAATTTTTATTAAAAAAACCAGAACCCATTAACCGTATTTCTTTGGAAATTAAATTCTAAAAAAAGGTTGCTAAAGGATTCTGGCAGGCAATAATTGAATTAGTTAGTATAAAGATTTATTTGGTTTCTTCTAAAGCCTCGTCGGTTGGAGTTCCATATTTTATAAAATCGGAGATAAACAGCCCGATTCCAACGGTAAACATTGTTGCACAAATAAGAAGCACCACAAAATGAACGGCGATTTCGTTTTGAACTTCCATAAAATCCATTTTTAATTTTCGTTCCATATAGACTTGTGCCACACCAGCTACTCCAAAAGCAACCGTCATTCCCAGAATTCCTATATTGGATAACCAAAAAGCCAAATGTCCTTGTGTGCTATCGTAACGTTTTCTGCCTGTTAAATTTGGCATTGCATAACTAATTATTGCCAAAACAATCATGGCATAAGCTCCCCAAAAAGAATAATGTCCGTGCATTGCGGTAACTAAAGTCCCGTGTGTGTATAGGTTAACTTGGGGTAAAGTATGTGCAAAACCCAATAATCCTGCCCCAATAAAAGAAACTATCGCAGAACCAATTGTCCAGAATAAAGCAATTTTATTTGGATGACTTTTTTCGCCTTTTCTATACATATTAACTGCAAATAATGCCATAGCAAGGAATGCTAATGGTTCCAATGCAGAGAATATTCCACCAACGATTAACCAAATTTTATTTACTCCTATATAATAATAGTGATGTCCAGTTCCTAAAACTCCCGAAAGGAAAGTTAAACCAATGATTACATACAACCATTTTTCGATAACTTCTCTATCAACTCCTGTTAGTTTTATTAATAAATAAGATAAAATACCACCCATAATTAATTCCCAAACACCTTCAACCCATAGGTGAACAACCCACCAACGGAAGAAAGAATCCATAACCTGACTATCGAACCAGATCATACCCGGAAGATATAACAAGGCAGCAAACAGCAATCCCATTGAAAGCACTAAAGCGGTAGTGGTTTGGCGTTTTCCTTTGAATAAAGTTCCTAAAATTAATCCTAAAAAAAGCAAAACATTGACTACAACTAGAAAATCTAATTCTCTTGGAATTTCAAGAAATTTTCTGCCCTCCCAGTGATTTAAGTGAAAACCAATTATTGCTACAACGCCCACAACAGCTAATGATATAAGCTGCACATAAGCCCATTTTACACTTACCAATTCGATTTGCGCTTCTTCGGGAATGATGTAATAAGCAGCACCCATAAAACCAGTTAAAAGCCAAACTACCAATAAATTAGTATGTACTGCTCTTGCCGTATTAAACGGAATAATGTCATGCAGTCCTTGTATTCCTATTCTATCAAAGCCCATTATAAAACCATATATGATTTGTAAAGAGAACAAAAGCATACATAGTGCAAAAAACCAATAGGCTACTTTTTGTGATTTATATTTCATCGTAATTTAATTTTAATTATTTGTTTTAGCTAAAGGAGAAACCACACGGTCAAAACCATTCAAATCAATTTGTCCAATCCATTTAAAATAGGCCACTACCGCTTCGGCATCGGCATCGTTCATACCATAAGCAACCATTTTTCTTCCTCTTGGCTGCCAAGGTTCTTTAGACATTAAAACAGCTTTTACATAAGCCTCGCCTCTACGGTCGATAACTTTTGTCAATTCGGGAGCATAATAAGCTCCTTCGCCTAAAACGGTGTGGCAACCCATACAATTATTGGATTCCCAAATTTCTTTACCTTTTACAACTTGAGCATCTATTTTGCCAAAGTTGGTTTGGTCGTTTTTTGGCATAAAGGAATAAACGGTCAATCCTATAAAAATTAAAAAGGTGACTAATGTTCCTCCCAAAAAAAATGCCCTTGCTTGTGATTTTGAAAGCATAATTATCAGTTTTGTTAATTAATAAATTTTGTGTTGATTAAATAAAACATAACATCCTTGTTATTTAACCCACGCAAAGGTCGTTCTGAAAACCACATTATATTATGATTAGAATCATACTCAATCTATTTTATTTCAACATAAATTCAACAACAAAAACATAAACCCTTGTCGTTATTATGGTTTTCTATTTATTAACTTTTGTTGATAAAAAAATGATAAAAAAAACGAAATATGATTTAAATCATATTAAATAAAATTATAAATTCCTAAAATTATAAATTGAAAAAACGGCTAAAAAACGACCGTAACATCCTGATACTTAAATTAAATTAAAATCAAAATTATGAACCTTCAAGAAAAAACTACGATTGGAGATTATGTTGCTCAAGATTTTAGGACAGCCGCCATTTTCTCAAAATATGGAATTGATTTTTGCTGCAAAGGACAAAGAACCCTTGATGAAGTTTGTACCAAAAAAAATATTAATGAAGCTGTTTTATTGGATGAAATAAACGCCGTATTAGCAACAAAAAATGATTCCGAAATAGACTTCAACACCTTGTCATTAGATTTACTGATTGATTATATCGAAAAAACACACCATCGTTTTATCACAGAAAAAACTCCTGTAATCCTTCCCCTTTTGGAAAAATTATGCAACGTACACGGAAATAATCATCCCGAATTATTCGAAATTAACAAATTATTTAAAGCCAGTGCAACAGAATTAACCCCACATTTAAAAAAAGAAGAATTGATTTTGTTTCCTTTCATCAAAGAAATGATGAATGCCACAAAAAGTCACGGTTCTATTGGTAAACCCTTTTTTGGAACTGTAAAAAATCCTATTGTGGCGATGATGCTTGAGCACGATAATGAAGGCGAACGTTTCCGCACAATCGCTTCGTTAACCAACAATTACACACCACCAGACGATGCCTGTGAAACCTACAGAGTGACTTTTGCAATGCTAGAGGAATTTGAACACGATTTGCACAAACACATTCATTTAGAAAGCAACATTCTGTTTCCAAAAGCAAAAGCTTTGGAAAAATTTTTCTCAAACGAAGAATAAATACAACCAACCAATATAAAAACCAAAATCATTAAATACTATGGAAAAGTACGTTATCAAAAGGAACGGAGATTATAAACCGTTTGAAAGTTTCAAAATTGAGGATGCCATCTCAAAAAGTTTTAAAAGTGCCACCATAGCATTCGACGAAAGTGTTTTTGAAAATGTTATCAATGGATTGCAATCCAAAGAAACTTGGGCGGTCGAAGAAATTCAGGATTTAATTGAGAAAAGCCTTTTCGAAAAACAGTATTTTGAAGTAATGCGCTCCTTTATGTTGTACCGTCACACTCGGAAATTACAACGAGAACACGTAGAAGGAATTAATGATGACACCACTTATGTTGACAGCTCACAAACCATAGCAGAATATATTGAACAAACGGATTGGCGCATCAATGCCAATGCGAATACCTCTTATTCCAATGCAGGTTTAGTAAATAATGTTGCCGGAAAAATCATTGCTAATTATTGGTTAGACCGAGTTTACACCAAAGAAGAAGGTTATGCACACAGAAATGGCGATGTTCACATTCACGATTTAGATTGCCTGACAGGCTATTGCGCCGGTTGGAGTTTGCGTGTCTTACTCAACGAAGGTTTTAATGGTGTTCGTGGTCGTGTTGAAAGCAAAGCGCCATCGCATTTTAGGGAAGCTTTGGGTCAAATGGCGAATTTTTTAGGTATTTTGCAAAGCGAATGGGCTGGAGCACAAGCCTTCAGTTCGTTTGACACTTATTTAGCTCCTTATGTTTTCAAAGACGATTTATCCTTTGACGATGTTTTGAAAGCGGTTCGAAGTTTCGTCTATAATTTGAATGTTCCCGCACGTTGGGGACAATCGCCCTTTACGAATATCACTCTGGATTGGATTGTCCCTGAGGATTTGAAAACCCAAATTCCAACAAAAAACGACTTTCATTTTTTTGAAAATAATTTCAATCACGACCTTTTGGTTAGAGCTCAAGAACGTGGCGTAAATAAAGTAACCGATTTGCGTTACGAGCATTTCCAAAAGGAAATGAACCTCATCAACAAAGCCTATTATACTGTAATGACCGAAGGCGATGCTAACGGACAGCCTTTTACTTTCCCAATCCCGACGGTAAATATTACCGAAGAATTTGATTGGGACGGAGAAAATACCGACTTGCTTTTCGAAAATACGGCAAAAATTGGTTCTTCCTACTTCCAAAATTTCATTGGAAGTCAATATAAATTAGACGATAACGGAAACAAAGTTGAAAACGAAAATGCCTACAAACCCAATGCGGTTCGCAGTATGTGCTGTCGTTTGCAACTCGATTTACGCGAATTGCTCAAACGTGGCAATGGTCTTTTTGGAAGTGCCGAAATGACTGGAAGTATTGGTGTTGTGACTATAAATATGGCACGTTTGGGTTATTTATATAGAGGGAACAAGGAAGAATTATTCAAACAATTAGACAAATTATTATACCTTTCGAAATCAACTTTGGAGAAAAAAAGAGTATTCATCCAGGAAATGTACGACCGAGGTTTGTATCCTTATACCAAACGCTATTTGCAACATTTCAGAAATCACTTTTCGACCATTGGGGTAAACGGAATCAACGAAATGATTGTCAATTTTACTGGCAAACAAGATACAGTAACCTCTTCGACAGGAATTGATTTTGCTTCCGAAATTTTAGAACATATTCGTGGTCGAATGAAAGAATTTCAGGAAGAAACCGGGAATTTATACAATCTTGAAGCCACGCCAGCCGAAGGAACTACGTATCGTTTTGCAAAAGAAGACAAAAAACGTTTCCCAAATATTATACAAGCCGGACAAGAAGAAAATATTTATTATACCAATAGTTCACAAATACCGGCAGATCATACCGAAGATCCTTTTGAAGCTTTGCTTTTGCAAGATGAATTGCAATGCAAATACACTGGTGGAACCGTTTTACACTTGTATATGAGCGAAAAAATGAGTTCGCCTGAAGCCTGCAAACAGTTTGTTAAAAAAGTAGTTTCGAGTTTTAGATTGCCTTATATCACGGTAACTCCCGTGTTTAGCGTCTGTCCTGTTCACGGCTATTTGAATGGCGAACACGAATATTGTCCAAAATGTGACGATGCCTTGATTAAAGAAAAAGAAAAAGGTTTAAAATTGTTTAAAGTTTAACGTTGAGCAACTGTCCGAAACTTGAAACTTGAAACCTTAACTTGAAACTTTAAACTTTAAACCACTTTAAACTTTAAACAATTTTAAACATAAAAAATATATGAAACCAGAAACTAAAACCAATCCTATCCTAGAAGAAAACCAGCATTTAAGAACCAAATGCCTTGTTTACACCCGCGTGATGGGTTATCACAGACCAGTAGAAAGTTTTAACATTGGAAAAAAAGGTGAACACAAACAAAGAATTCATTTTGTCGAAGGAAAATGTTAGTACTCCTATTTACAGTTTAACCCCTTTTACCTTATTAGATTATCCGCATAAATCAGCCTGCATTCTTTGGTTTGCAGGCTGCAATATGCGTTGTTTATATTGTTACAATCCCGAAATTGTACTCGGAAAAGGAACACTTTCTTTCGAGGAAATCCTTGCGTTTTTACATTCTCGAAAAAATTTATTAGACGCTGTTGTTTTCAGTGGTGGCGAATGCTTATTGCATAAAAAGATTATTCCGCTGATTGAAGAGGTAAAAAAAATGGGGTTTTTGGTAAAAATCGACACCAATGGAAGTTCGCCCAAAGTGATGCAACAATTGCTAAGCGAAAATCAAATTGATTACATTGCTTTGGATTTCAAGGCTCCAAAATCGAAATTTCAAACCATTACCAAATCTAATTTATATGATTCATTCGAAAAAACATTAAATTTGTTGCTAAAAGCCCAACTTCCTTTTGAAGTTCGAACCACGTATCATTCCGGTTTATTGGCAGAAAATGATTTAAGGGAAATGGTAGCTTTTTTGGAAAGTAAAAACTATGTAGGTAATTATTATATTCAATATTTTAAAAATAATGTGGAAACACTTTCAAAATTGGAACGTTCCAACAATAGTATTGACTACGAAAAATTATCAACACAAACCATACAAATTATTCTAAGAGAGTAAAATATCATTCATAAACTTTAAAAAAGTATGTTTTCTAAAACCTGTGAATATGCGATTCGTGCTTCTATTTTTATAGCCACACAATCCTATCAAAACGATAGGGTAACCATCAAAGAGATTTCCCAAAACATTGACTCGCCAAGGTCTTTCACCGCCAAAATTTTACAGGTTTTGGCAAAAAAAGATATTGTGCATTCTATTAAAGGAATTGGAGGTGGTTTTGAAATCCCAAAAGAGAATATCAACAAAATAAGTATCGCCCAAATTGTTATTGCCATAGACGGAGATGCTCTTTTTACTTCTTGCGGATTAGGAACAGATCATTGCTCAGATGAACGCCCATGTCCTCTCAATAAAAGATTCAAGAGTATTAGAGAAGATCTTACTAAAATGCTCGAAAACACTTCTCTGGAAGAGTTGGTTATTGATATAAATTCTGGAGAATCTTTTTTGAAGTGATTGTATAAACAACCCGAAATCTTTGTGAGTTGAGGAGCGTTACAGATTAAATTCCGTCCGTTAGATAATTTGTAATACAATTTTTATTATTTTTGGATAAAGAACAAAAAAACAGACTTTTATATATTTTGTAACTTTGAGAGTTGCGTATATTTATAAGTTGGTTGCTATATTACGACTAGATAGCTCGGATATACAGTAAATATACTGGTTAGGTTAGTTTTGGCTAGTGCGGAATTGCATTCCGTGCCCACAAACGAGAGTAACACAAACAAGTCAAGTCAACAAAAAACCGTGCAATTGCTCGGTTTTTTTATTATCTAACAGGATATTTATCAGAGTCTTGTGAAGTATGAAATACAGCATTCAAAAACACCGTTTTACTCGGTTCATCAACAATAAAAAAGGCGATATAGGGAAATTTATCAAAAGGCAAAAAGCGATAATTATTATCGTGAAACTGGTAAAAAGGGTTTATTTGCAGTGCTTTATAGGTTTTTCTATAGTCTTTTAAAAAATCAAGAGCCACTTTCTTATTGCTTTGTAAATGTAATATTCAACAGCATCTTCAATGTTTTTGGCAGCAATGGGCGAAACAATAATCCTAATAATTCATACTTCTTTTTTAAGTCAGTATAAAGCGTTTCGGCATTGGTATAAGTTGCTTTGTCAGAGTTAAGTTGACTGTCTAATATTTGTTGTTGCTCATTAGATAAGCTGTAAGGTTTAGTGTTTGTGGGTTCTATTAGTGCATCAACATAGCCAATAACACGTTCTAAAACACTTTGAGGAGCGTTTTTAAGTTTTTTGGTTAGCAATTCAATAGATATAGTTTCCATTTTCAATAATTTAATTATACACAAATAAACAAAAAAGCCCGCCTAAAAAATTAAGCGAGCTTTTTTTATAAAAAGTTTTCTTAAGCCACTACTAATTCCGGCACTTCTACTCCAGCCAATTCTAAAATATAATGGTCGAGTTGGTTTTGAATTTCGTTGATACTGTTTTCGAAATAATTTGAGTTGGAGAACATCGTTTGATAAAAGGCAATGCCTTCTAACAAATTGCTTTTAAAAGCTTTCAATTTCTTCACTTGCGGAACGGAAATTTCGCTGATTTCGCTGATTTCATTTTTCAAATAATCGATATACATTTTCAATTCCTTGATAAAAAAATTCGGGCGATTGGCATCCGTCATTACATTGGCATTACCATAAATGTGTTGCACCATTTTAGAAAGTGAAACTTCTTTCTCAAAATAGGCTAAATTTGGTCCTGGACAAACAATCACACCTTGCGATTGTCCTTTTACCTCGATGTCATTTTCCAGGTAAGACGCATTGGCAAGACCAACACAAAGACAGGCTTTTTCGGTGATTTCGAATTTCTTTTTTTGGAAAGCAGCTTCTGATAATGTGTCTTTAACTGCCTCTAATTCGTCTAATTTTACATCTTGGAATTTCTTTGAAGCGGTACAAATTCCGTCAGAGCCAAATTCTTTGCTTAATGCAAGAAATCGTTTCGGGCAAGAACTTCCTGCCTTGTTTTGGTCAATACGGCTTTGTTTTAATATTTCATTTGTTGTTCCTCGTAAAGTGTTAAAAGGAACTCCCAAAGGCGAAATATGACTCAAATACAAATCTTTTTCCTTGGCTTTTTTTAATAATTCTCTTGTCTCTGCATCTACTGAAGTCGCTTCGGGAACGAGTAAAAATGGTGTTCCCCAACCCACAGAATCCACATTGTAATGTTCTAATAAAAAGTTGTGTTCTTCGGCAGTTCCTACACCACCTTGAACGGTAATTTTTAAATCTAATGGCGTTTCCGGAACATGCATTTCTTTTTGCCCTAAAGCTTTCACCATTAAATCGTGTGCTGATTTGATTAATTCCTCTTTTTTGTGTTTGAATTCCTCTAAAATTGGACCCAATAAATAACCATCGGTAGCAAAAGCGTGTCCACCACAATTCAAACCAGATTCGATGCGATATTCAGAAACCCAAAGTCCTTTTTTGGCTAAGAAATTTCCTTGAATCATCGCCGAGCGAAAATCGCTCACTTTCAAAATAATTTTCTTTTTCAGATTGTTGTTGAAATCAGGAAAAAAGGCTGAAAAATTTTCGAAATAACTAAATAATCTTGGATTCATTCCTGCCGAAAGCACCACCGAAGAAGTCAAATCGCTATTGGCAAACCCACGAAGAGCAGCGTGTGCATCATTAAATTCAACCGGCAATTGCGTGTCTTTGATGAAATTATCCTTATCGAGTTTGGTCATAATATTCACGTCAATTTCACCTGAAGAAAGATGGTCTTCAAGATATTTTTTGACATTTTCCTTAAACGCAATTCCGTCTTCCATCAGGTTTTCCAATCCTTTTTTTATTTCGGATTTGTTGGGCAACATTGCAATATAATTTCCTAATGCTTGTTTGCTTTCGGCTAATTCGTTTTTAAAACTTTCGAATTTTTCTTTTACAATTTTATCGACCAAGTTCAAATAAGAAGTAATTCTTTCTGCCCGATAATCCTGAAGTTTTTTGGTAATTTCGTGATAAGGAACATCGAATTTCTCGCTGTAAAAAGCTCTCATTTTTTCAATAAGTTCATCATCGGCGATAGAAACCACTGAGGATATTCCGTATTTTGATACTCGAATGGGACTATCAATCGTAAAAGCCAATCCCATAACCGGAATGTGAAATGTATGTATTTGTTTATTTGTTGTCATAAACTAAAATAATATGTTTAAAATATAAGGCGCAAATATCGGGAAAGTCCTTTATTAAATACGTGATAATTGTCATAAGTTTCGGGAGTTTAATACTACTTTAAGACAATAATACGTTTAATCTTATAAGCTAGTGGTAAAACCCCAATTTATTTCAAACGCACTAATTATTATTTTTGTGCCGTAGGCATTAATATTGGTAGCAACATTTTGTAAAATAGATATAGCGTGCCGTAGGTACGCCATAAAATATATAATATCGTGTACCTACGGCACACAAATCCCCAATATTAAATTATTTTCTACCAATATTTTGTACCTACGGCACATTTTAGCCGTTTTATACTGACACATTTGCACTGTAACAATTTTTTTGAGTTTATTGTTTTTCAAATTAAGTGTACCTTTGTGAAAATAATAGCAAAAAACAAGAATAATAAAATTAATTGAGCGATGAAAAGTCTTAAAGAACGAATATTGGAATTGAAAAAAGAGAAAAATGCAGTAATTTTAGCGCATTATTATCAGGAATCCGATGTTCAGGATGTGGCAGATTATGTGGGTGACAGTCTAGGATTGTCGCAGGAAGCAATGAAAGTCGATGCCAATATTATCCTTTTTGCCGGAGTGCATTTTATGGCCGAAACGGCAAAGATTTTGAACCCGACAAAAAAAGTAATTCTTCCGGATTTGAATGCTGGTTGTTCGCTTGCCGAGTCTTGTCCTGCTGATTCTTTCGAGAAATTTATCGATGCGCATCCCGGTCACGTTGTGATTACTTACATCAATTGTTCTGCCGAAGTAAAAGCCTTGACCGACATTGTTTGTACTTCATCGAATGCGGTGAAAATCGTGGAATCGATTCCGAAAGAAACGCCAATTATTTTTGCACCCGATAAAAATTTAGGAAAATACATCATCCATAAAACTGGAAGAGATATGTTGCTTTGGGATGGGGCTTGTGTGGTTCACGAGGCTTTTTCATTGGATAAACTGATTGCACTTTATAAAGAAAATCCAGATGCCAAAATCATTGCCCATCCTGAATCTGAAACGCATATTCTAAAAACAGCTGCTTACATTGGTTCGACAGCAGGAATGATAGATTTTGTAAAAAAAGACCCAAACAAAAAATTTATTGTCGCCACCGAAGCCGGAATTCTTCATAAAATGCAACAGGAAGTTCCTGACAAAATATTAATTCCAGCACCAGCCGAAGAAGACAACACTTGTGCCTGTAGCGAATGTCCTTATATGAAAATGAACACTTTACAGAAAGTTTACGATTGTTTGCTCAATGAGACTCCTGAAATTACTGTTCCAAATGAAATTATGAAAGAAGCATTAATTCCTATTGAAAGAATGCTTGAATTATCAAAATAATGATTAAAACAAATTACTTAGTTATTGGTTCCGGCGTTGCAGGACTAACCTTTGCGTTAAAAATTGCAGAACAATTCCCAAATAAAAAAGTTTGCCTTGTAACCAAAGCCAATGCAAATGAGTCCAATACCAAATATGCTCAAGGAGGCATTGCAATCGTCACAGATAAAGAAGGAGATTCTTATAAAAAACACATTAAAGATACCTTAATTTGTGGCGATGGATTGTGTGACGAATCTGTTGTAGAAATGGTAATTACCGAAGGACCAAAACGATTGAAAGAGTTAATCGAATGGGGCGCAAAATTTGACAAAAATGTAACTGGAACTCTAGATTTAGGAAAAGAAGGCGGTCATTCCGAAAATCGAGTGGTGCATCATAAAGATCAAACAGGTCAGGAAATTCAGCGTGCCATCTTGTTTCAAGTGCATCAAAAAGAAAATATTCGCGTATTAGATTACCACCTAGCCTTTGATTTAATTACAGAAAATAATCGGTGTTTAGGAGCTTATGTTTTGGACGAAAAAACAAACGAAATTCTCACTTTCCAATCTGATTTTACTTTGCTTGCCACCGGCGGAATTGGTCATCTTTATGGTCATACCACAAATCCCGTGATTGCCACTGGCGACGGAATTGCAATGGCTTTCCGAGCCAATGCCGTTATCAAAGAAATGGAATTTATTCAATTTCATCCAACCGCTTTATACGATGCTTCGACAGGAACATCTTTCTTGATTTCAGAAGCCGTTCGTGGTTTTGGAGCTTATTTACGCACCCAAAATGGGCATCGATTTATGCCCGATTATGATTCCAGAGGCGATTTAGCTTCCCGTGATATTGTTTCGCAATGCATTGATTTAGAACTAAAAAAATCGGGTGACGATTGTGTTTATCTGGATTGCACCCATTTAGATATGGAAGCTTTTAAAAAGCATTTTCCGATGATTTATGAGCGTTGCAAAAGCATTGGAATTGATCTGGCAAAGGATTGGATTCCTGTGGTTCCAGCACAACATTATCTTTGTGGCGGAATTGTAGTTGATAAAACAGGAAGGACTTCGGTTGAAAATTTATTTGCTTGTGGCGAAAGTTCCCGAACAGGTTTACACGGAGCCAACAGATTGGCGTCAAACTCTTTACTGGAAGCCTTAGTTTATTCGGATAAAATTTTTAATTATTTGGCAAATACTTCTTTTGAAAATAGCCAGTTCGAAGGCAAGGTTTCTGATTGGAAACAAGC
>DZAU01000093.1 GCA_022729635.1 Flavobacterium psychrophilum | reverse complement strand
ATTGGACCGGCTTGCATATTGTATTTAATATCAATTTTTCCTGTTTTTCCGGGCATAATTGGTTCAGTTGGTTTAGTTGGAACTGTACAACCACAAGTAGAAAGTACATTGGTAATTATCAAAGGAGCATCACCAGTGTTGGTAAATTCAAAAGAACGAATTCCGTTGTCGCTTTTCTTGGTAACTGTACCATAATCTATGGTGTTGTCTTTTGCTTTAAATTCAATCTTAGGACTATTTTGGGCAAAACCAAAACTACCCATCAATACAATTGCTATTAGTGTGACTATATTTTTCATTTTTATTGTTTTTTTCGGTTTAGTAAAAATACTTTTTTTAATTAATTGGACAAATATTTATTTCTCTTTTTATACTGTACTTAATTATTTACTTTTGTTCCCAATTTGAATTACAAAAATCAGACCAAAGCTAAATTTTGGTCGTAACAGTTGCTTTTTATGACAATTCCTGCACAATTTGACTCCAAAACTATTGAAAATAAATGGTATGATTACTGGATGACGAATAATTATTTTCATTCGGAACCAGACCAAAGGACACCATATACCATCGTAATTCCTCCGCCAAACGTGACTGGAGTTTTGCACATGGGACACATGTTGAATAATACCATTCAAGATGTTTTGATTAGAAGAGCACGTCTCAAAGGCTTCAACGCTTGTTGGGTTCCTGGAACCGACCACGCTTCTATTGCTACAGAAGCTAAAGTGGTGGCCAAATTAAAAGCCGAAGGAATTAACAAAAATGATTTAACTCGCGAAGAATTTTTAGCACACGCTTGGGAATGGACTGACAAATATGGCGGCGTAATTCTGGAACAACTCAAACAATTGGGTTGCTCTTGTGATTGGGATAGAACCAAATTCACTATGGATCCTGATATGTCAGCTTCGGTAATTCGCTCATTTGTAGATTTATACAATAAAGGTTTGATTTATCGCGGCTATCGAATGGTAAACTGGGATCCGGAAGCCAAAACGACTTTGTCCGACGAAGAAGTAATTTATGAAGAACAACAAGGGAAATTATATTTTATAAGATATAGCCCCCCAACCCCCGAAGGGGGAGTTGCCGATAGTGCCGAAACTATTATTGTAGCGACCACTCGTCCGGAAACTATTTTTGGAGATACCGCTATTTGTGTAAATCCGAATGACGAAAGATATGCTCATTTAATAGGAAAAACAGTTGTCGTTCCAATATGTGGTCGTGAAATTCCAGTAATTGGTGACGAATATGTCGATATCGAATTTGGAACTGGTTGTTTGAAGGTAACTCCGGCTCACGATATGAATGACAAAGCATTGGGCGAAAAACACCATCTTGAAATCGTGGATATTTTCAATGAAGATGCAACGCTAAATAGTTTTGGTTTGCATTACCAAGGAAAAGATCGTTTTGTGGTTCGTGCCGAAATTGCCCAAGAATTAGAAAAAAGTGGAGCTTTGGCAAAAACCGAAAATTACCTTAACAAAGTAGGAACTTCCGAAAGAACAAAAGCCGTAATCGAACCTCGTTTGTCAGATCAATGGTTCTTGAAAATGGAAGATTTGGTAAAACCAGCAATCCAATCTGTTTTGGTAGATGGCGAAATTAAATTGCATCCAAAACGTTTTGAGAATACTTACGCTCATTGGTTAAACAATATTCGCGATTGGAATATTTCTCGTCAGTTGTGGTGGGGTCAACAAATTCCGGCTTACTTCTACGGCGACGGAAAAGAAGATTTCGTAGTTGCCGAGAATATTGAAGAGGCATTAAAATTAGCACAAGATAAGACTTCCAACTTCCAACTTCTGACTTCCGACTTAAAACAAGATGCCGATTCACTCGACACTTGGTTTTCTTCCTGGCTGTGGCCAATGTCGGTTTTCGGCGGAATTATGAATCCTGAAAATGAAGATTTCAAATACTATTATCCAACGAATGATTTGGTAACCGGTCCAGATATTTTATTTTTCTGGGTAGCGAGAATGATTATTGCAGGTTATGAATACACAGGCAAAAAACCATTTACAAATGTGTATTTGACTGGTTTGGTTCGTGATAAACAACGTCGTAAAATGTCGAAATCTTTGGGTAATTCACCAGAACCATTGGAATTAATCGAAAAATTTGGTGCCGACGGAGTTCGTGTGGGATTGCTTTTGAGCGCTTCTGCAGGAAACGATATTATGTTCGACGAAGAATTGTGTAACCAAGGAAAAGCCTTTACCAATAAAATTTGGAATGCTTTAAAATTAATTAAAGGTTGGGAAGTTTCAGATTCAATTCCACAACCGGAATCTTCTAAAGTGGCGATTGAATGGTACGAAGCCAAACTGCAACAAACGCTTTTGGAAATCGAAGACAATTTCGAAAAATATAGAATTTCCGATGCTTTGATGGGAATTTACAAATTGGTTTGGGATGATTTCTGTTCTTGGTTTCTCGAAATGATAAAACCGGGGTATCAGCAACCCATTGACAGCCTAACTTTGGCGAAAGCCATAGAAATGTTGGAAAATAATATGAAATTATTGCATCCGTTTATGCCGTTCTTGACAGAGGAAATTTGGCAAATCCTTGCCGAAAGAACTTCCGAAGAAGCATTAATCGTTTCGTCTTGGCCAGAAATAAAACCATTTGATGGACAATTAATTTCAGATTTCGAAAACACTATTGAAATGATTTCAGGAATTAGAACCATTCGTAAAGACAAGAATATCCCGTTTAAAGACACCATCGAATTGAGAATTGTAAACAACGATAAAATTTCGACTTATTTTGATTCGGTTGTAACTAAATTAGGAAACATCACTTCCTTGGAATATGTTTCGGATAAGGTGGATGGTGCTTTGTCTTTCCGTGTAAAATCGAATGAATATTTTATTCCAATAACAGGAAACATCAATGTTGAGGAAGAAATTGCGAAACTTACCGCCGAGTTGGTTTACACCCAAGGTTTCTTGAAATCAGTTCAAAATAAATTGTCTAATGAAAAATTTGTAAATGGAGCACCAGAAAAAGTTTTGGCAAACGAAAGACAAAAAGAAGCCGATGCTTTGGCAAAAATTGCTACAATTGAGCAAAGTTTAGCGGGGTTGAAATAATATTTATTACCTCTTTAAAATAGAAAATCCCAATACTGAAAAATTTTCAGTATTGGGATTTTTTTAAATTTATTTTTTCGGAGCACTCGTGATATATTGATAAATCAACTGTTTCTCCTCATCCGATATTTCAGCTTCTGCTTGCATCATATTCAAATTTATTTTCCAGTTTTTTTCATCATATTGCTTGGGTAAATATAATTGATGGCAACCTGAACATTTTTTCACGTAAAGATCTCTCCCTTTTTTTAAATCCGCAAGAGAAGTATTTGCAGAAGCCTGTTTGGGAACATAAAGTTCTGTGGCACAAGATGTAAGTATTAAAACAACGAAGAAAAGAAAGATTTTTTTCATTTTATATTTTTTGTAAATATATTAAAAAGTAAAAGAAAAAAGGAGGCGAGAGTTTACTTTTGTGAATTCATCCAGGTTTAGATTTGAATCTGCACCAGTATGATTTCCAGTAATTTGTGGTGATACAGATAAATTTATCCAAAAGTTTTTGATGTTGTAAGCAAATGTTGGTCCAGCAAATAGTGCAGAGTGTGTAATTTTATCTGCATCGATATATACGTTTTTGCTAATAATTTCTACACCTAGATTCCAGTTTTTATTAATTTCGTAAGCAAAACCATAATTTATATCGTATTTTATTTCTTTTTCGGTAACTTCTTTTCCATTGCTTGTAGTGGTTTCCCATTCAGGCTCGAAAGTGAAGTTCAAAGCTTGTGTTGTTTTTCCGATTTTTTTATCTAAAATAGCTTTTAATTCTATTTCTAATTCGTCGGTTGCAACAGTAAATTCGGCATAACCTGCAAACCCAATACTATTGGCAACCGCATCCGAAAATTTGTATTTCCATTCATTCGAAAACGATATTTCAGTGGCGTCCATAACAATTTCGCCTGTAATATCATCAAATCCTGCTTTTTGTTTTGAGTTGAGGTAAAATGCAGTTTGCAGGTTTGAACCCAAACCTATTTCGTACTCCACTCGGTTTTGTATTTCACGATAATAATCTGTTTTACCGCTTAAAACTGTGGTCCAAACTTCTATTTCTTTTTCTCCTTTATTCAAAACGGCACTTTGATAGGTGTAATTAAAAATTCGGTCTTGAGCTAAAACGCTCATTGTGCTAAAAAGTAAAAAACTGGTTACTAATAAAATATTTTTCATGATGTTAATTTAAAATTGGTATTAATTAATTATTTGGTTTAAAATTATTTTTATTTACGGTTTATGATAACCATCGGTTAAGGTTTTCATAAATGCAACTAGATTTTGCTCTTCTTCTTCGGTCAAGTTTAAGTTTCCCAATTCATCGGTATTTATATTTTTCTCGACTTCAGGCTTGCCAAATTCCCCAGTTTTTTTATCTCTCACATTATAAAAATGAACGACTTCTTCAAGAGTATTTAACGAACCATTATGAAAATAGGGGAATGTAATGGCTATATTTCTCAAGGTTGGAACTCTAAATTTTCCATCGTGTTCAGGTTGCGAAACAATCTCCCCAATTCCTAAATCAATATAATTTATCCCGGCTGAATTTGCTGTTTGAGTATAAAATGGATTGTTTAGATTTTTAGGAACACCTAGGTTATCGTATGTAAAATCAGTAAATAAAATTTTTCTTTGAATTGGATCTGGTTCTGTAACGTGGCATTGCGAGCAAAGTGCTTTTCCTTGAAAAAGTGCTAATCCTTTCTTTTCTTCTGCTGTAAATGAAGCTCTTCCTTTAATAAAATAGTCATATTTTGAAGTAAAAGGATTAACTTCTTCCGATGTTTGAAATCTATCTAAGGCATCTGCTACGTAGTCCAAAATATCACTTTCGAAGATAGAATTGGTATATAATTCTATTATTTTTGGATAATATGACGCCTGTTTTATTTTTTGAACAATCGTGCTTTTTGAAGTATTATTCATTTCTAATGGATTTAGCAACGGATGTATAAATTGTTCCTGTAAATTAGGGGAACGACTGTCAAGAAATAAACCTCCAACAAAAGTTCCGTCTTCAGAATTGTAGTATCTGCTTGGAGAAAAAATATTGTAGGCTAAACTTGGTGCATTTCTGTTTCCAAAAATTGTGGTAACCGCTCCTTCAGAAATGTCTCTATTTTCAGGATCGCTAAATCCTTTTTCTTTAGAGTGACAAGAAGCACAAGATTGTCCTATTGGATTAGAAAGATTGTCGTCATTGAAAATTTCCTTTCCCAATGCAATTTTTTCATCATCAATTGTTGTATATTCTTCATTTGCATTGGAGCAACTCGCAAAAAATGTAATTGATAATAGGATAAGAAAAAGTGTTTTTGATTTCATTTATTTAGACTAATTAAAAATAGTGATGCAAATATATAAACCCTTTTTATATGCACAAAATTTATTTAGACTAAATATAAATAACAATATAAAAATTGTAGATTTGTCTGAAATTTAAAATAGGAAACAAAACTATCTTTTGTTTTTTTAGAAAAAACTTGCAGTTTGTATGGAAAATATTCGGTTTTACTTCATTTTCTTCATCGAATATTTTGCAGAACTTGGTTTCCCGTGTTGAATTCCTGAAATTTCGATTGCTAAATTATCTTTTGAGATGGTAAAATAGCAGATTTTTTGTGGATAATCGTTTTTTAGATTTTCGAAAACCAATTGTTTTTCGATTGAAGTGTTATGTATAAAAGTAACAGCTTCGTCATTGTTCTGTCCTTTTATGGTAGAAATATAGAGGAGATTTCCCCCTTTTTGTTCTAATTTGATTTGTTCAGAATGCAAGGTGTCTTTTCCTTTTATGAAATAACTTTCACCAGAATAAATACTGTCATTTACTTTTTTCCAAGTTTCCAATAGATTTCCGTTTTCCGAATTGTTTTCCCATTTCCCCAAAAGCCAATCGGCACCCACTATTTTGGATTTTTCTTTTGATTTCAGGCAAGAAACCAATGTTAAGAGTACGGCGAGAATAAGAATTCCTTTTTTCATAATAGGTTTTATTGGAATGAAATTTCAAAGGTTTCAAAAATACAAAAAAGTTACTAAAAGATTGCTGTAAATTGTTGTCGAAAAAATCTGGGACTTCTCAGAGCAATCACGATTATATTTTGCTGTTACGATTTATTTATACTTCGCAGAACTGGTAAAACACTAACCACTCCAGTTGTCACGCTGTAAGCGTCTCAAAG
>DZAU01000033.1 GCA_022729635.1 Flavobacterium psychrophilum | reverse complement strand
AATGTAAAGACGCGATTAATCGCTCATAACACAATGTAAAGACGCGATTAATCGCGTCTCTACCCAAAAAAAAAAACAAATGTCATATCACGTTAACGAAAAAGGCTATTACGGCGAATTTGGCGGAGCATACATTCCTGAAATGTTGTACCCAAATGTAGAGGAATTACGTCAAAATTATCTAAAAATAACTGCAGAACCATCGTTCCAAAAGGAATTTGATGATTTGCTAAAAGACTATGTCGGTCGTCCTACTCCACTTTATTTTGCAGCCCGATTATCAGCAAAATACAACACAAAAATATATTTAAAACGAGAAGATTTGTGTCATACCGGTGCACATAAAGTCAACAACACGATTGGGCAAATTTTACTGGCAAAACGCCTGAGCAAAACCAGAATCATTGCCGAAACCGGCGCAGGACAACACGGAGTCGCCACAGCCACAGTTTGTGCTTTGATGGGTTTGCAATGTATTGTATATATGGGCGAAATTGACATTCGCCGTCAGGCTCCAAATGTTGCCCGAATGAAAATGCTTGGCGCCGAAGTTCGTCCCGCACTTTCGGGTTCAAAAACGCTGAAAGATGCCACTAATGAAGCTATTCGCGATTGGATTAACAATCCTGTTGATACTTATTATATCATTGGTTCTGTAGTTGGTCCGCATCCTTATCCAGATATGGTGGCTCGTTTTCAGAGTGTTATTTCAAAGGAAATAAAAGCCCAATTATTAGAAAAAGAAGGTCGTGAAAATCCAGATTATGTCGTAGCTTGTGTTGGTGGCGGAAGCAATGCTGCCGGAGCTTATTATCATTTTTTAGATGATGAAACCGTAAAAATTATCGCTGTAGAAGCTGCAGGTTTAGGTGTTGATTCTGGCGAAAGTGCTGCAACCTCAGTTTTAGGAAAAATGGGAATTATTCACGGAAGTAAAACCCTTTTGATGCAATCGCCTGACGGTCAAATTACGGAACCGTACTCCATTTCGGCAGGTTTGGATTATCCTGGTGTTGGCCCGATGCACGCTCACTTATTCGCTTCAAAAAGAGCCGAGTTTATTTCGATTACTGATGATGAAGCGATGCTGGCAGGACTTGAATTATGCAAAACCGAAGGAATTATTCCCGCTATTGAAAGCTCGCACGCTTTAGCGATTTTGGAACAAAAACAGTTTAAACCAACTGATATTGTGGTAATCAATCTTTCGGGTCGTGGCGACAAGGATTTGAATACTTATATCGATTATTTTAAATATTAGATTTACGAATTACGATACTAGATTTACAATATTTTAGGAAGAAAATTTAAAATATAATGAAAGAAATAATGCTAATAAGAACAAAGAAGTTTGCGGTAGATTGCTGGATTCTTTGTAGCAAATTACCCAAAACGCGTGAGTATAATGCTTACGTAAATCAACTTATTCGTTGTTCTAGTTCAGTTGGAGCAAATTATAGAGCATCACAAAGGGCGAAATCGGTAGCTGATTTTATCAATAAACTAAAAATAGTTGAAGAAGAAGCCGATGAAAGCCATTTTTTTCTTGAACTCATCCAAGATGTAACAAAATTAGAAAAAATAGATATTAGCATAGAAATTGAACCACTTATAAAAGAAGCAAACGAAATTGTTGCTATTATCGTTTCGTCTATAAAAACTACAAGAAATAATAATCAAAAATAAATACAAGTTTTGCGAGATTTTATTTAGACCTTATAAATCGTATTTCGTAAATTGTAAATCGTAAATTCAATGAACAGAATAAATCAAAAATTACAAGAAAACAAAAAAATACTTTCCATCTATTTTTCGGCGGGATATCCAAGTTTGAATGACACTGTACAAATCATTCAGGATTTAGAAAAAAACGGTGTCGATATGATAGAAATCGGATTGCCTTTCAGTGATCCACTGGCCGATGGACCAACGATTCAAGCGAGTTCGACCCAAGCTTTGCATAACGGAATGACAACCCAAGTTTTGTTTGACCAATTGGCAGCCATCAGAAAAACCGTTGCGATTCCATTGGTAATTATGGGTTATTTCAATCCCATGTTGCAATATGGCGTGGAAAATTTCTGCCTGAAATGCGCCGAAATTGGCATCGACGGCTTAATCATTCCTGATTTGCCTGTCGATGTTTATGCCGACGAATACAAAGCCACTTTCGAGAAATACGGACTTAAAAATATCTTCCTGATTACGCCACAAACTTCGGACGAGCGCATTCGTTTTATTGACAGCGTTTCGGACGGATTTATTTATATGGTTAGCTCAGCAAGTGTTACCGGTTCGCAAGCTGGTTTTGGTGAAGTTCAAGAAAATTATTTCAAACGCATCGCCGATATGAACCTAAAAAATCCTCAAATCATCGGTTTTGGAATCAGCAATCAGGAAACTTTCAATCAAGCCACACAATTTGCCAAAGGCGCGATTATTGGCAGTGCTTTTATCAAAAACTTAACAGATAATGGCGTTGGAAGTATTGGGAAATTTGTGAAGGCGATTCGATAAGTAGCTTTTATTTCATAAATATTTTTATATATTTAAAAAGAGATAAAGGGAACTAACCTTCGCCAATCTACCCAATTATGGGTGTAAATGCGTATATTCATAGCAGCAATAGGTTCGTTACCAGCAATTATAGAACGACACGGAGAATTAAGTAACTTAATACAACAAATGAAAAAAATAATATCGACACTAATCATTTTAACATTTTTTAATTACACAAATGCTCAAAAAATTTTCACTTCTGACATCAATAATTTTTGGGCAGCATATGACAGTATCCAAAAAGAAAATAGTAATAGAAACGAAATTCTTGAAAACCTTTTTTTGAGTAAAAAAACTGAAGGACTAAATGCGTTTATGAAAATTAAAAGATTTGACAAAGACGATTATTTAACTTCATTTGAAAAATATCCTAAATTTTGGAACTCAATCAGACCAAACACTTTAATCGATGAGAAAAAAATAAAAACAATAAACAAGGCTTTGACAAAACTGAAAAAGCTTTATCCAAATAATTCTAAAGGAAACATTTATTACACAATTGGAACACTAAAATCTGGTGGAACAGCAAATAATGAAGATTTACTTTTAGGAATTGAAAAAATCGTAGGAAATGAAAACACAATAGTTTCAGAATTTGAAAATGAAAATCTTAAAAAAATGTTTCAATTTTCAAAGACAACAACAATTGAACAAGTTACAATTCACGAATTTGTTCATACATTTCAAAAAGACGGCGAGATTATTGTTTTATCAAAAGCAATCAAAGAGGGTTCTTGTGATTTTGTAGCGGAATTGACTTTAAACAAAAAATTCAATTCTCAATATATTGATTATGGATTTAAAAATTACGAGCAAATAAAATTGCAATTTAAGTCCGAAATGTTTAGTCAAAATTTCGGAAACTGGTTTTATAATAGTGATGTAAGTAAAAATCCGGATTTAGGATATTTTGTTGGCTATGTAATTTCAAAAAAGTATTATGAAAACTCTAAAGACAAAAAGAAAGCAATAAAAGACATTATTGAATTAGACTTTAATAGTGAACTTGCGGTTCTACAATTTTTAGAAAATTCGAATTATTTTGAAGGCAGAATAAATGTAGAACAAATAAAGTCAGCATATAAAAACAACCAACCAAAAATTATTCGCATAATTGAATTTGATAACGGAAATCAAAATGTAAACCAAAACATAAAACAAATTAAGATTGTGTTCTCAAAACCAATGAATGAGAAAATTTCGATTAACTTTTCTAAATTTGGAAAAGAACATTTTCCACTAAAAAAAATTGTCGGTTTAGATGAAACTAAAACAATCTTAACAATTGAAATTGTTGACTTAAAATTAGATACGGAATACGACTTTTATGTTACAGACCGAGGAACCAAATCAATTGACGGTTATCTTTTTGCAGAGCAAGAATATAAAATATCATTTAAAACTAATAATAAATAATCCTACCCCACGAAGTATATATAAGTCGAACCATCAATGTCTAATCGTGATTGCTGTGCTAAGTTTCCCGACTTCGTAGTCGAGCGAGACGCTCGCGCTAGCAATGGGAACAAGACAAAAGGGTTGAATCTACCACACAAAATCTAAAATCTAAAATCTAAAATCCGAAATCTAAAATCAGTTTCCTTATCTTTGCACTTTCAAAAATTATTTTATGGAATCTGTTTTAGAGAATGCATTACCTGTTGGAAAGCCAAAATGGTTGCGAGTAAAACTCCCAATCGGTCAAAAATATACAGAACTTCGTGGTTTGGTTGACAAATACAGCCTGAACACCATTTGCACTTCTGGAAGTTGCCCAAATATGGGCGAATGTTGGGGCGAAGGAACGGCAACCTTTATGATTTTGGGAAATATCTGCACGCGTTCTTGTGGGTTTTGCGGCGTAAAAACAGGAAGGCCTGAAACCGTAGATTGGGATGAACCAGAAAAAGTAGCGCGTTCCATAAAAATAATGAACATCAAACACGCCGTAATCACAAGTGTGGACAGAGATGATTTGAAAGATGGCGGTTCCATTATTTGGACAGAAACCGTGAAAGCCATTCGCAGAATGAACCCAAATACGACTTTAGAAACCCTAATTCCAGATTTTCAAGGTATCGAAAGAAACATAGACCGAATCGTGGAAGCCAATCCCGAAGTGGTTTCACATAACGTGGAAACCGTGCGAAGATTAACCCGCGAAGTGCGAATTCAAGCTAAATATGACCGAAGCCTTGAAGTTTTGAAATACTTGAAAGAACAAGGAATCAACAGAACCAAATCCGGAATAATGTTGGGTCTTGGCGAAACTGAAGAAGAAGTTTTCCAAACGATGCAAGATTTATATGATGCCAAAGTTGATATTGTAACCATTGGTCAATACTTACAACCGACCAAAAAACATTTGCCTGTAAAGGAATTCATAACACCGGAACAATTCGCCAAATACGAAAAATTTGGTTTGGAATTAGGCTTCCGCCATGTAGAAAGCGGCCCATTGGTGCGTTCTTCTTATAAAGCTCAAAAACACATTTTATAATTTAGGATTTCCGATTTTAGATTTAGGATTTAAACAAAAAACTTTGAAAACAAGAATTGCCATAAACGGTTTTGGAAGAATTGGGCGGAATTTATTTCGGCTGCTTTTGAACCATCCAACTATCGAAGTTATTGCCATTAATGACATTGCCGACACTAAAACAATGGCGCATTTAATCAAATACGACAGCATTCACGGCGTATTGCCTTTTGAAGTTTCGGCTGATGAAAAAGGAATTGTCGTTGACGGAAAACAGTTCTTGTTTTTCCACGAAAGAAGCATTTCAAACCTTGACTGGAAATCAATAAACATAGACGTTGTTGTTGAATCGACCGGAAAATATAAAACTTTTGAGAAAATTAATGCGCATATTTTGGCTGGAGCCAAAAAAGTAATTCTATCTGCACCATCAGAAGTTGATGCTATAAAAACAGTGGTTCTTGGTGTAAACGAACACATTCTTGACGGAACCGAAACTATTATTTCGAACGCCAGTTGCACCACAAATAATGCCGCTCCGATGATAAAAGTCATCAATGAACTTTGCGGAATCGAACAAGCTTACATTACCACAATTCACTCTTATACAACAGATCAAAGTTTACACGACCAACCACACAAAGATTTGCGTCGAGCTCGTGGAGCAAGCCAATCTATTGTTCCAACAACCACTGGTGCTGCTAAAGCTCTGACGAAGATTTTTCCCGAATTTGAAGGCAAAATTGGCGGTTGTGGCATTCGAGTTCCCGTTCCTGATGGTTCTTTGACTGACATTACTTTTAATGTAAAACGCATTGTAACCATCGAAGAAATCAATGCTGCTTTTAAACTGGCATCTCAAACAAATTTGAAAGGAATCCTGGACTACACCAAAGATCCGATTGTTTCTGTAGATATAATTGGCAATAAAAATTCCTGTCTTTTTGATGCCCAACTCACTTCGGTAATAGATAAAATGGTGAAAGTTGTGGGTTGGTACGATAATGAAATTGGGTATTCCTCACGTATTATTGATTTAATTATTTTAACGACTTAATAAATAATTCAATATCTTTATGGCTGTCATAAGAAAACCCAAAATATCTGATGAAGTCATTTTTGTTATTTTTTATTTTAATTAGCACATTTTCATTTTCTCAAAAGAAAAAATCGGTTGAGAAATTAGATAGCGTTGCTTATTATAGCAATTTGCGTGACTCAAATGTTAAGGAAAATAAATACAAAGATGCACTGCTTTACACTCAAAAAGCCATTAGTTTTTCCAAAAAAAACGATAAAAAAGAAGATCAGGCAAACCAAACCTTTAGCTTAGGAAAACTTTATTATGAAGTTAAAAAATATGATGATGCCATAAAAGTCTTTAGTAAAAGTATTTACTTGTTCAAATCCATAAACAGCTCATCAATACAAGCCTCGGCACATTATTATCTTGGAGTGTGCTATATGCAAAAAAGAAATTTTGACACTGCCGGAGTTTGCTTTGACAAAGCCCAATCCTTGTTTGATGTTTTAAAAGTCACCGATTTTTCTGATTTAATAAAACTACAAAGAGGAATTATCCACAAATCGAAAGAGGAATACGATTTAGCCTCTGCAAATTTCAATTCTATAATCGCTAAACCTGATAATCAGACTTTTTTGGACAGTAAAACAGAAGCCTTGTATCAAATAGGAACTGTTGAAATGATTCAAAATAGAAATAATCTTGCCTTAAACTATTTTAATAAAGCTCTGGAACTGAGTGAGAAAAGTAATAATCTGGAACAGAAATCTGCTATTTTATTAGCTTTAAGCTCAGTTTATGAAAAAATGCTGGACAAAAGTAATGCCTATTCTTATTTGAAACAGCATACCAACTTAAAAGAAAGTATTGCTATTTCTGACAATGAAAAACTGGGAGTTGATGACTACGAAAAATTCAAGGAATCTGAAAGACTAAAAGAAATTGAGCAAATAAATTCGGAAAATAAACAGCAGGAAAAAGCAAGTAAATTCTCTAAACTCATCAGTATTCTTGCCATTGCATTAATATCAATTTTATCGTTGCTAAGTTTGGCATTGTATAAAAACAACATCATCAGAACCCAATCAAATAAACTATTAGAAGAAAAAAACAAGGAATTGATTATTGCCAAAGAAAGAGCAGAAAAAGCGTCGAAAGCCAGATCTGAATTCCTTTCGACTGTAAGTCACGAACTGCGAACTCCTTTGAATGCTATTAATGGCATTGCGCATTTGCTATTGGAAGATAATCCAAAGAAATCGCAAATGAATTATTTAAAATCCTTACAATTTTCAGGAAATTATCTCACCACATTTATCAATGATATTCTGGAAATTCAAAAAGTAGATTCGAACAAAATTGAAATAGAAAATATCGATTTTAATCTCAAAAAATTATTAGAAGATATTCAAAACTCTTTGAAGGAATTGGCATCAACAAATAACAATTATTTTGTACTTGAAATTGACTCTAGTATTCCTGAAAATTTAATTGGAGACCCAACGAAATTGTCCCAGATACTTTTTAATTTGATTAATAATGCACTTAAATTCACACAAAATGGCAAAGTAAGATTAATTGCAAAACTCATTTCATTAGAAGATACTAATTCAAAAATTTACTTTGAAGTAAAAGACAACGGAATTGGAATTCCAGAAGATAAACTTGAAACCGTATTTGATAGTTTTTCGCAAGGTTCAGTTGGAATTAACAGAAAATATGGCGGAACAGGTTTGGGATTGACAATTGTAAAGAAATTAACTGAAATTTTGGGAGGAGAAATTAAGCTCGAAAGCACCGTTGGAAAAGGATCCTCATTTTCATTTGAATTACAAT
The DNA here is from genome assembly GCA_022729635.1 of Flavobacterium psychrophilum. Taxonomy (GTDB): domain Bacteria; phylum Bacteroidota; class Bacteroidia; order Flavobacteriales; family Flavobacteriaceae; genus Flavobacterium; species Flavobacterium psychrophilum_P. Next base: position 15,982 of record DZAU01000033.1, on the reverse strand, counting down.
TTAAAAAAGGTGAAAAGCAGTTTGAAACTGAGAAAAAACCAAAAACTTATGATGACTCGACCTTAATAGGCAAAAAAATATTGATTGTAGAAGACAACAAAATCAATCAAATGGTTTCCAAAAAAATGCTCAAAAACAAAGGAATTCATTGCGAGATAATCGACAACGGAGAAGAAGCCGTCGAAATTGTCAAAAACAACAAATTTGATTTGATTTTAATGGACGTTCACTTACCCGGAATAAACGGAACAATTGCCACTCAACACATCAGAAAATTTGACAAAACAACACCTATTATTGCGCTAACAGCCATTTCATTAAACGAAAATAGAGATATGCTTTTGTCTTTTGGGATGAATGATGTCATCACAAAACCCTTTGTGCCAGATGATTTTTATGGAATTATTGCCAAATATGTTTAGGCATTTCTAATAGTTCAAAATCAACTCCTTGATAAGAGTTCTCACTTTTGGCTCTGCCTTTTTTGCGGCTTCCAATACTTCATCGTGCGAAACAGTATCAATATTTTCCTCATCGCCCATGTCTGTAATTACTGATAATCCAAAAACTTCCATATCCATGTGTCGAGCCACAATAACTTCGGGAACAGTTGACATTCCCACACAATCAGCACCTACATTTTTTACCATTTTGTATTCGGCAAGCGTTTCAAATGTTGGTCCTTGAAGTCCGAGATAAATTCCATCCTGAACAATTATATTCAGATTTTGAGCCAATTTTTTAGCCTTGGAAATCATTTTTTTAGAATAGGGTTCACTCATATTTAAAAATCGAGGGCCAAAACGCTCGTCATTTTTTCCTCTCAACGGATGTTCCGGCATCATATTAATATGGTCTTTCAAAATAACTACCGAACCCACTTCATAATTTGGATTTACTCCGCCGGAAGCATTGGAAACAATCAATTTTTCGACACCCAAATATTTCATTACACGCACCGGAAACGTCACTTCCTTCATAGAATAGCCTTCATAAAAATGAAAACGTCCTTGCATTGCCACCACTTTTTTATCGCCAATAGTTCCAAAAACCAAAGCGCCTTTGTGACCTTGAACTGTCGAAATCGGAAAATTTGGAATTTCGCCATAAGGCAAAGTAAATTCTATTTGAATATCATCGGTGAAACTGCCCAATCCTGAACCTAAAATCACACCGTATTCTGGAGTAAAATTGGTCGTTTCTTTAATAAAATTAACGGTTTCTTGTACTTTTTCCCACATAATTTAAAATGGTTTTATCAAAATTATCACTTAATGAAATGAAACTGCTTCGTATTGGTAAATAATATAATTGTGAATTTGGTAATTTTCCAATCAATCGAACATAATCTTTTTCGGTTGTGATAATTAATTTGTTTTTTACTTTATTTTTAATTTCCAATAGGTCTTTTTCCGAAAAATGATGATGATCAGGAAAAACTAATTTCTCATCATTTTGGGTTTGCAAATATGCAAAGAAAGGTTCGGGTTTTGCGATTCCTGCCAAAAGAAATTTATCAACATTTTTTACTTCACTCACTTTCAAAATTTTATCTTCAGAATACACAAATTCATCATAATCTATGTAGGAAAAATACAATTTTTGTTTCTTCTTTTTGTCATTGCTTCGCCAGTTCGGACTTTGTCCTCGTGTCCGACGAAGGAGGAATCTCTTAATCTCATTTTGTTTTTCATTCGAAAGATTCGAAGGACATTTCGTTACTATTATCAAATTGGCTCTTCTTGCTCCACATCGGCTTTCTCGCAAATTTCCAGTTGGCAACATAAAATCATCCGAATATAAATCATCATAAGAAGTCAACAAAATATAAAAACCCGCCTTAACTTTCCTGTGTTGAAAAGCATCATCGAGCAAAATAACATCCGGTTTATTTGTATGTGAAAGCAGTTGTTCTATACCGTTTTTTCTGTCGGCATCAACGGCAACCTGAATGTTTTTGAATTTTTTATAAAACTGAAAAGGTTCATCTCCAAGTATTTCTGGATTTGAAGTGGAATCCGCCAAAACAAAACCTTTAGATTTTCTTTTATAACCACGGCTCAAGGTTGCAACCTTATATTTTGGCGAAAGCAAGCGAATCAAATACTCTATTTGTGGTGTTTTTCCGGTGCCACCAACGCTGAGATTTCCCACTGCAATAATGGGAATATCGAACGAATAGGATTTCAAGATGCCTTTATCGTAAAGAAAATTCCGAATGCTGGTGATGAATCCATACAAAATGGCAAAAGGAAAGAGTATTTTTCGAAGGAATTTCATAAAGTTATTTATCAGAATAATGCCCCATTGCGGAAATGACAAAAACGGTTACGATATCTTCTTCCACTAGATAAATCATTCTGTCTTTTTGATTGATTCGTCTTGACCAAAATCCTTTAAAATCATATTTCAATTCTTCAGGCTGACCTTCTCCTGAAAAGGGGTTTTCAGTAAGTTCCAAAAGAATTTTTTCAATTTTTTTTATAGTGGATTTGTTCCCTGATTTATAATGAGCCTTCAAATCTTTGCGTGCAACATCTTCAAATTCTACAAAATACTTCCCCATATATCTTCAGGATTTAGTCTTTTTGTGTTTCCTTTTTTAATATTGGCTTCTGCTTTTTTCATTTTAGCAATAAACGCTTTGCTATAAATACTTTCTGTTTCAGCTTTTGTTTTTTTAGCACCAGACTCAATAATTTCAACATCCTTTTCACCTTCAAAAAAGTTTTTTGCAAACTCAAGAAAAGCTTTGCCTTTTTTAGAACTCTCGTTAATTTTTATAGTTAGTGTTGTCATAACAATTGCTTTAGAATTACAAATATACAAAATTCGTGCTATTTTCATTTGTGAAAACTGTACACTTTTAAGTAAGGATTTTTCATAATAAATTCATTTTTCAATAAGATAATATTTTATCTTTGAAATATAAAATTGTTTCATTGGTCGAAAGTTGCTCAACTTGAAACCTTAAACCTAGAAATTGAAACCAAAATAATGAAAATCAAAGAAATAATTTCCGTACTCGAAGAAATGGCACCACTGGCTTATGCCGAAGATTTTGACAATGTAGGTTTATTGGTTGGAAATCAAGACTCGGAAGCAACAGGAGTTTTGGTTTGCCACGATGCTTTAGAAAGCGTGATTGACGAAGCAATTGCTAAAAAATGCAACTTGGTGGTCAGTTTTCATCCGATATTGTTTACTGGATTGAAAAAAATAACCGGTAAAAACTATGTCGAAAGAGCAGTTATAAAAGCCATAAAAAACGATATTGCCATTTATGCTGTTCACACCGCACTGGACAATCATCAAGATGGTGTCAACAAGATTTTTTGTGACGCATTGGGTTTAACCAAAACAAAAATCCTAATTCCAAAACAAAATTTCATCAGAAAATTAGTCACTTATACGATTCCGGAAAATGCCGAAAAACTCCGTAATTCCTTGTTTTATGCTGGTGCAGGAAACATTGGCAACTATGAAAATTGCAGTTTCAACTCGAAAGGAATTGGAACTTATATGGGAAACGAACACAGCAATCCCGAAATTGGCGAACGATTTGAATTTGTGGAAGGCGACGAAATCAAAATCGAAGTGACTTTCGAAAAACATTTAGAAAATAAAATCTTGAAAGCGCTGTTCAAAAATCATATTTACGAAGAAGTAGCTTATGAAATTTATGATTTGAGAAATGCAAATCAAAACATTGGACTGGGAATGATTGGCGAATTGAGTTCAGCAATGGATGAAAAAAAATTTTTGAATTTCGTAAAAGAAAAAATGCAAGCCGACGGAATTCGGCATAGTGAATTTCTAGGCAAGCCAATAAAAAAGGTAGCGGTTCTTGGAGGTTCCGGAAGTTTTGCCATAAAAAACGCAATTCAGGCAGGCGCAGACGTTTTTTTGACAGCCGATTTGAAGTATCACCAATTTTATGAAGCTGAAAATCAACTTCTTTTGGTTGATGTTGGGCATTTTGAAAGCGAACGTTACACAAAAAATTATATTGTTGATTATCTTCGGAAAAAAATCCTTAATTTTGCACCCATTCCGCTTTTTAGTGGAATCATTTTATCAGAAGAAAATACAAATCCCGTTAAGTACTTATAGAATATGGCATCTACAAAAGAATTGAGTGTTGAAGACAAGTTAAGAGCAATTTACGATTTACAACTTATTGACTCCAGAATTGACGAAATTAGAAACGTGAGAGGCGAACTTCCTCTTGAAGTAGAAGATTTAGAAGATGAAGTTGCAGGATTGAGCACCCGTTTAGAAAAATTGAAAAACGATCTTGAAACTATTGAAGATCTTATCAAAGTGAAGAAAAACTCAATTGATGAGCATAAAGAATCTATCAAAAGATATACAAAACAACAAGAAACTGTTCGTAACAATAGAGAATTCAACTCTTTGACCAAAGAAGTTGAGTTTCAAGAATTAGAAATTCAATTGGCAGAGAAGCAAATTAAAGAAATGAAAGCTTCTATCGAACACAAGAAAGAAATTATTTCTCAATCAAAAGAAAAATTAGAAGTAAAATCGAATCACTTAAAACACAAAAAATCAGAATTAGACGCTATTATGGCTGAAACTGCCAAAGAAGAAGCGTTTTTATCTGAGAAATCAGCTGAATATAGACAATTAATCGAAGAAAGATTATTAGCTGCCTATAACCGAATCCGGTCAAGTGTTCGTAATGGATTAGCAGTTGTTTCTATCGAAAGAGGTGCATCTGCAGGTTCTTTTTTTACTATTCCGCCACAAACACAGGTTGAAATTGCTGCCAGAAAAAAAATCATTACTGATGAGCATTCTGGAAGAATTTTGGTAGATTCAACTCTTGCCGAAGAAGAAAAAGAAAAAATGGAAAAGCTTTTCGCTAAATTCTAAATCATATAAGTCCCGACAAACCATCGGGACTTTTTTTTAATATGAAAAAATTCATTACTTCATTTATTGTCAAATCTATTGGGTTTTACATTAACATTTTGAGTTTTGTATTTCCAAAAAAAGCGGTGCAACTTGCCCACTCTTTTTTTAGTGAACCCAGAATTGGTAAGCTATCAAAAGACAATCTTCCAAAAATCCTTCAAGAAGCATCAGCCGAAACTTTTAAATACGAAGATAATTCTATTCAAACCTACATTTGGCGAGGAAACGAAACCGTTATTTTATTGGTTCACGGCTGGGAAAGTAACTCTTCGCGATGGAAAAAACTATTGCCTTATCTAAAAAAGTCAGGAAGCACCATTATTGCTGTTGATGGTCCTGCTCAAGGATTATCGAGTGGTAAAGAATTTACTGTTCCTAAATTTGCCGAATTCATTCACGTTGTTTCCGAAAAATTTAAACCGCACTATCTTATTGGGCATTCAATGGGCGGAAAAACTTGTTTGTACTATCAATACAAATATCAGAGTGATTCCATTCAAAAAATCGTGATTTTAGGTTCTCCGAGTGATTTTAAAATCATATTCCATAATTTCATCTCATTAATGGGATTAAATTCTAGAGTTTCAAAAATTTTGGAAAAAAATTATAAGGCTATTTTAAAGCTAAATCTCGAACAATTTTCAGGTCAATTCTTTGCCTCAACACTTGATGTAAAAGGCTTTGTTGCTCACGATCTTGAGGACAAAATAGTTTTATTTGAAGAAGGAAAAAAAATAGCCAATGCTTGGAAAGATGTTCAATTTATAGAAACTTCCGGTTTAGGACATAGCTTGCACGATGATGATTTGTATCAAAAAGTTTCTCAATTCTTGTTTGAAAGCCTCACCCCAACCCTCTCCGAAGGATAGGGAGCCGAAAGTAAATAGTACTTGTATCCATAATCCATTTTATAAAAATCCTTTCTTTTCGAAACAAGTACTACCAATAGACTAAAAAAAAATTACTTTTGCTTTATGGAAGAAAATCTAAAACGTCTCAATAAATTCATTGGAGAAACGGGTTTTTGTTCTCGTCGTGAAGCTGATAAAATCATTGAAGAAGGTCGTGTAACTATAAACGGAAAAGTTCCTGAACTAGGAACTAAAGTCTCGCCAGATGACGAAGTTCGTATTGACGGCAAATTAATACGGGAGAAAAACGAAAAACCTGTTTATTTGGCATTCAATAAACCCGTTGGAATTGAGTGCACCACCAACTTGGAGGTTCGCAACAATATCGTTGATTATATCAATTATCCAAAACGTATTTTCCCCATTGGAAGATTGGACAAAGCCAGCGAAGGCTTGATTTTTATGACCAATGATGGCGATATTGTCAACAAAATTCTACGTGCCAGAAACAATCACGAAAAAGAATATACTGTTACAGTCAACAAACTTATCACGGACAGATTCATCGAAAAAATGAGTAATGGTGTGCCTATTTTAGATACCGTTACCAGAAAATGCAAAGTAGAAAAAATCAGTGCAACCACTTTTAAAATCATCTTGACACAAGGTCTAAACCGTCAAATTCGTAGAATGTGTGAATATTTAGGTTATGAAGTAACTGCTTTGAAACGCATAAGAATTATCAATATTTCGCTTGATATTCCTGTGGGAAGATTTCGTGATTTGACCGATACCGAAATCAAGGAACTCAACCAACTCATTGAACCTTCGAGCAAAACCGAAGAAGCAAGTTTACCAAAAACTGAACCCACAAAACGAAGAACTGAATTCATCAAAAGAGACGATCCCAGATTTAAGAAAAGAGGCAATTATTGATATACTCATACTAATCCCTGCTTATTCCAAAGTTCAAAATACTTTCCTTTTTGCAGCAATAACGATCCCAGATTTAAGAAAAGAGGCGATTACTAAAGAAGTTTTAATAATCTATTTTGATTTTTCTATGGTCGATTCGTTCCATCCTTTTTTAAAAGCTTTTATAGAAGATTCCCAATTATAGATGGATTCTACAAGAAAAAAGGAAACAAATCCTAATATAAATATTTTAACATCTCTACTACTAATTTTCATTATTGTCTATTTTTAGATTGCTATTTTTTCATCCTCATTTCTCTTGCCAAAAGTGTGTTTTTCAACAACATTGCAATCGTCATTGGCCCAACACCGCCGGGAACTGGAGTTATAAAGGATGCTTTTTTACTTACATTTACAAAATCAACATCGCCGGTTATAATATACCCTTTTGGATGCGATTCATCAGCAACACGGGTAATCCCAACATCAATAATAACAGCACCATCTTTTACCATTTCGGCTTTCAAATAATTTGGAACCCCTAAAGCGGTAATAATAATGTCAGCCTGTGTGGTAATTTGGGCAATGTTTTTGGTATAACTATGGGTCAAGGTAACCGTTGAATTTCCCGGAAATCCTTTCCTTCCCATTAAAATACTCATCGGACGACCAACGATATGACTACGACCAATAACTACGGTATGTTTTCCTTGTGTTTCAACTTTATATCGTTCTAATAATTCTAATATTCCGAAAGGAGTTGCAGGAATAAAAGTACTCATATCTAATGCCATTTTTCCAAAATTCTCAGGATGAAAACCATCAACGTCCTTTTTTGGATCAACTGCCATCAAAACTTTCTGAGTATCTATTTGTTCAGGCAATGGTAATTGTACAATGTAACCATCAATGGTATCATTTTCGTTTAACTGCTTGATTTTTTTCAGTAGTTCCGTTTCAGAAGTGGTGCTTGGCATTTTGACAAGAGTAGATTCGAAACCTACCCTTTCGCATGCTTTCACTTTACTGCCCACATAAGTCAAACTTGCACCATCATTTCCTACAATTAATGCTGCCAAATGAGGAACTTTTTCGCCATTGTCTTTCATTCGTTGCACTTCAATAGCAATTTCATTTTTAATGTCTTCTGATGTTTTTTTACCGTCTAGTAGCTGCATAAATCTGTTTGTTGTTTATGGTTTGTTGTTTGTCGTTCAGAAAATCTAAAATCTGAAATCTGAAATCTTCAATCTATTTTTTATCTCATTCCAGGCATTCCGCCTTTCATATTGCCCATCATTTTCATCATGTTTTTTCCGCCCGGACCTTGCATCATCTTCATCATTTTGCTCATTTGCTCAAACTGTTTCATCAACTGATTGACTTGTTCAATTTTTGTTCCTGAACCTTTGGCAATTCTGGTTTTTCTCTTAACGTCAATTATGGCCGGTTTTGTTCTTTCTTTTGGCGTCATCGAGTGGATAATTGCCTCAATAGATTTAAAAGCATCGTCTTCAATTTCGACGTCTTTCATTGCTTTTGTAGCTCCGGGAATCATTCCTACTAAATCTTTCATGCTACCCATTTTCTTTACTTGCTGAATTTGGGAAAGGAAATCATCAAAACCAAATTCGTTTTTGGCAATTTTCTTTTGGATTTTTCTGGCTTCTTCTTCATCGAACTGTTCCTGAGCTCTTTCTACCAAGGACACAACGTCACCCATTCCGAGAATACGTTCTGCCATACGAATTGGATAGAAAACATCGATGGCATCCATTTTTTCGCCTGTTCCAACAAATTTGATAGGCTTATTAACAACAGTTTTAATCGAAAGTGCTGCTCCACCTCGAGTATCACCGTCTAATTTTGTTAGGATTACACCATCAAAATTTAGTCTGTCATTGAAAGCTTTTGCAGTATTCACGGCATCTTGCCCAGTCATCGAATCGACAACAAACAAAGTTTCTTGCGGTTGAATCGCTTTATGAACATTTGAAATTTCGGTCATCATTGCTTCATCGACAGCCAGACGACCTGCGGTATCAATAATCACGACATTCAAACCTTGATGCTTTGCAAAAGCAATAGCGTTTTGTGCAATAATTACAGGATTTGTGTTGTCAGGTTCAGAATATACATCTACTCCAATTGATTCTCCAACCACGTGCAATTGTTTTATTGCCGCCGGACGATAAATATCGCAAGCAACCAAAAGTGGTTTTTTATTTTTCTTGGTTTTGAGATAATTGGCTAATTTTCCAGAAAAAGTAGTCTTTCCGGAACCTTGCAATCCCGACATTAAAATAACAGTTGGATTCCCAGAAAGATTGATTCCAGCCACATCACCACCCATCAATTCGGTAAGTTCGTCTTTGACTAATTTTACCAGTAATTGTCCCGGTTGAAGCGTTGTCAACACGTTTTGACCAATTGCTTTTTCTTTTACTTTAGTGGTAAAATCTTTGGCAATTTTAAAATTCACGTCGGCATCAAGTAAAGCACGACGCACTTCTTTAAGGGTTTCTGCAACGTTTACTTCGGTGATTTTTCCGTGACCTTTAAGTACATGAAAGGCTTTGTCTAATTTATCGCTTAAATTATCAAACATAATTGTAATTGTCTTTTATTGAGGTGCAAATATAAGCTAAAGTTGTAAAGACTCAAAGTTAGAAACTTGTAAAGTTTTGATGTAATTCAATAAAAAAACCATCTGCCGAGGCGGATGGTTTTTGGAGCTGTTTATTTTAACTTTTTGGAAATAATCAATTATTTTTATCAAAAAAACTAAAGATTATATTTTTTATAATTTCAAACTTCAAATCTCTAATATCGTACTTCTAACTTCGTACTTCTAACTTCGTATTTCCCACTTCCATTTACATTCTTTCGGGAACTTCGATTCCCAATAATTGAAATGCCAATGCAATTGTCTCGGCAACCTTTTTTGAAAGTTGGACTCTGAATATTTTTTTAGCCAAATCCTCTTCTCCCAATATCGAAACCGTTTGATAGAAAGAATTATATTCACGAACCAATTCGTAAGTATAATTTGCAATAATTGCCGGACTATGATTTTGGGCTGCGTTTTGAATAGCCTCAGGAAACAATTCGAGTTGTTTCAATAATTCTTTTTCCTTTTCGTGCAACACTTTTACTGTGCTCGGAGAAACAAAATCAAAATTTGCTTTGCGAATAATCGATTGGATTCTAGCATAAGTATATTGAATAAACGGTCCTGTATTTCCAGCAAAATCAACTGATTCCTCTGGGTCAAAAAGGATTCGTTTTTTTGGATCTACTTTCAAAATATAATATTTCAAGGCTCCAAGTCCAATGGTTTTATACAATTTTGCTTTTTCTTGAGAAGAATATCCGTCTAATTTTCCTAAATCTTCGGCAATTTTTTGGGCAGTTTCGGTCATTTCTTTCATCAAATCATCAGCATCGACAACAGTTCCTTCTCGGCTTTTCATTTTTCCGGAAGGCAAATCGACCATTCCATAAGACAAGTGAAAAAGATTTTTTGACCAATCGAAACCTAGTTTTTTCAATATCAAAAACAACACCTTGAAGTGATAATCCTGCTCATTACCAACGGTATAAACCATTCCGCCAACATCAGGAAAATCCTTCACGCGCTGAATTGCAGTTCCAATATCTTGAGTCATATAAACCGCAGTTCCATCTGAGCGCAACACGATTTTTCTATCTAAACCTTCGTCTGTCAAGTCAATCCAAACAGAACCATCAGGGTCTTTTTCGAAAACACCTTTTTCAAGACCAATTTGAACCACATCTTTTCCGAGCAAATAGGTATTGCTTTCGTAATAATAGGTATCGAAATCAACTCCCAAATTTTCATAAGTTTTGGCAAAACCATCATAAACCCATTGGTTCATTTTTTTCCAAAGTGCGATTACTTCAGCATCTCCAGCTTCCCATTTTTGTAACATTTCTTGGGCTTCAAGAATGATTGGAACTTGTTTTTTGGCTTCGTCTTCGGTTTTTCCTTGTGCAATTAATTGATTTATTTCCTCTTTGTAAGCCTTATCGAAAGCCACATAATAATTTCCGACTAATTTATCTCCTTTCAAACCTGTGCTCTCTGGAGTTTCCCCTTTACCATATAATTTCCAAGCCAACATCGACTTGCAAATATGAATTCCTCTATCGTTTATGATTTGGGTTTTATACACTTTTTTGCCTGAAGCTTTTAAAATTTCGGCAACTGAATATCCTAAAAGATTATTTCGAACGTGACCCAAATGCAAGGGTTTATTGGTGTTTGGTGAAGAATATTCGACCATTATGGCTTTATCATTCGCCGAAGGAGTAACAAAGCCAAATTTTGAATTATCTTTAATTTTATTGAAAAAATTCAGATAATAGGCGTCAGAAACAACGATGTTCAAAAAACCTGAAACCACATTAAAACGACTCACTTCGGGAACATTATCTACTAAATAATTTCCTATTTTATTTCCTAATTCTACAGGGTTACTTTTGATTACTTTCAATAAAGGAAAAATCACCATGGTTATATCTCCTTCAAATTCCTTTCGAGTAGTTTGAAATTCGACTTTGTCTATGGCAACGTCAAATAATACTTGGATGGCTTTTTCGATAGAAGGGGTAAGAATTTGTGATAATGTCATTTTATTTGTCAATTTTAAGGCTGCAAAGATAGGGATTTAAGAGGAAAAATGTTTTAGATTTGCATGAAATAATATCCATCTTTTTTCGTTCAAATAACAACTTTCTCAATTAGTTTAGAAGTAAATACGGATAGTTATTTGTTTCATTTGAAAATTATTATAAATTTACAGTGTTTTTTATCGATAAAAACAAACTTTTTGTCGGTTATAATATATTTTTGCCCAAAATATATTTCTTTATGAAAAAAAGCCTACTTATCATATCTTCGCTCTTTTGGATAGGATGTTTTTCGCAGGCAATTACTGTTGACACCAATACTTATACTATTCCGGAATTAGTTACTGATGTTTTGGTAAACAAAGCTTGTGTTCCTGTAACAAACATTACTTGGAGAACGGGAACAAATTTTGGTTCCTCAAACGGAATTGGATATTTTGAAAATACCAATCCAGCATTCCCGTTGCCAAGTGGCGTGATTTTGAGTACAGGAAATGTGGCTAATTCGCCCGGCCCAAACACAACTGATTTGAATGATGGCAATGCAGCTTGGAATGGCGATTCAGATTTAGAAGCGACACTTCTGGCTGCCGGAATCACTATGACATCAACGAATGCAACAGTTTTAGAATTTGATTTTGTACCCTTTTCTCCAAATTTTAATTTTCAGTTTTTATTTGCTTCAGAAGAATATGGAAATTTCCAATGCTTATTTTCTGATGCTTTTGCTTTCTTGCTTACTAATAAATCGACTGGTATAACCACAAATCTTGCAGTTGTGCCGGTTTCTAATGAACCTATTTCGGTAGTTACTATTCGTAATTCACTATATAACTCTTCTTGCTCTTCCGAAAATCCAGCTTATTTTGGTACCTTTAACGGAGGTTCTAATGCTGCAGGTTCAGCAACAAATTTTAATGGACAAACCGTGGTTATGAATGCCACATCATCTACATTAACTCCAAATACACCTTATCATATAAAACTTGTAATTGCTGACAGACAAGACTATCAGGCAGATTCGGCCATTTTTTTGGGTGCTAATAGTTTCAATGTGGGTCAAGATGTTTTGGGTCAAGATTTGACTTTGGCAAACAATTCTGCCGTTTGTGATAAGAGTTCTCACACCATTAAATCAGGTTTAAATCCAGCTATTTATTCTTTTGCTTGGACATTTAACGGAAACCCAACTGGTGGAAATACCCCTGATTTAGTTGTAAACCAGCCCGGAGAATATGGTCTGACCTATACCATTATTGCAACAGGTTGTGCCGTAACTACTGATCTAATAACTATTGAATACTATAACCCAATAATTACTCCCGAGCCAGTAGATTTATATCAATGTAATTCTGGTCAGCCAAATTTTACATATAATTTAGCTTTTAACACCCCAATTGTACAAATTCCGGGAACTCAGCTAAGCTATCACGCAACTCAAGCAGATGCTATTTCTAATATTTCTCCCTTACCAAATAATTATTCAGTAGCAAGCGGAAATTTACCAGCAACGGTTTGGGTAAGGATTCTAAATACAGCAACTAATTGCTCCATCGAAAAGTCATTTCAATTACAACTTACTCCACCACCAGTGGCTAATAATCCTGGAGACATCAGTTTATGTGAAACAACAACTGGCTCGAATACTGCCAATTTTGATCTCGCTTCTCAAACAACCGCTATTTTAGGAGGACAATCACCAACAATATACATAGTTTCTTACCATTCTAAACTTGCCGATGCAAATGCAGGAACATTTCCAATAGATGTTTCAACAGATTTTACTTCAGGAAATGCAACATTATTTGTGAGAGTTCAAAACAGGACTGATGCTTCTTGTTATAGCATAACAAATTTTAATTTAATTGTTAAGCTAATGCCAACATTAGATCTTATAACTAATCAATTTGTTTGTTATGGATATACTTTGCCCACACTTGTAAATCCTGGTAATTACTATTCAGGACCAAATAAAGGTTTGCCTATGTTAACTGCTGGCGACATCATTTCGACAGACACAAATATATTTATTTATCAAGAAACAGGAGGAATTCCGAGCTGTTCAAACGAGAGAAGTTTTTATGTAGATATCGTAGAACCAGTTGACATCAGACCAACCGATGAAATAGCTTGTGATCAATATATATTACCATCATTAGCTTATGGAGCTCGTTATTTTACATTGCCTGGAGGACCAACTGGCGGAGGAATAGAACTTTTTGAAGGAGCATCGATAAATACTCCCGGATTAAACACGATTTATGTATATTTCACTTCAACAGACCCGATAAATCCTTGCGATCTTCAAAGTCAATTCAATGTTACTATAAATACTACTCCAACAATCGCTCCGATACCTAATGCATTTGCTTGTATATCCTATAATTTACCTCCATTATCTGTTGGAAATTATTATACTTTAGATACCACAACCGGATTATACTTCCTAGCAACATCACCAATAACAACCACAACCACACTCTATGTTTTTGCAACAAATAATTCTTGCAGAACACCAGATACTATCTTTACAGTTTATATAGACACAATAGGTTTGACCGATATAACCCAATGCCCCGCTTATAATCTTCCTCCAGCACCAGTTGGTGAATATCGTGATGCACCAAATGGAGGTGGAAACATAATCCCTCCGGGACTTATTACAAAGACAACAACAGTTTACACTTATGTACCCGGAGCAGGAACACCAAATTGTACTGATGATGATTATTTCACCATTACGATAAACGCTCCATTCATTACTACACCATCAAGTGTGACAGCATGTGAAAGTTATTTATTGCCAGCTCAAGTTGATGGTGCTGATTATTACATATTCTCTGGAGGTCCAACAAACGCTGCAAATGTCAAATTAATTCCAAATGTTGATATAATAAAAACAACTACAACTTTATTTATTTATAAACCTTCTGCAACAGTTGCGGGTTGTTACAACGAAATACCGTGGCCAATTACTATCAATCAAAAACCAATAATTGACTCCAGAGCCGATGTGGCACAATGCAGTTCGTATGTTTTAACTCCCTTAATCAACGGGAATTACTATGATGATCCTTATGGTGTAAACCTTATCGCTGCAGGAACTGCTATTAGCACAAACAATAGAATTTATATTTATGCGGCACATCCAAATGACCCAGCTTGTTTTTCAGAAAATTTTTTCGATATTTCAATAAATGGTGTTGAAGCTGATCCGATTCCTACCCAATTATCCTATTGCGATAGTTTTACTTTTCCTCCGTTGCCAACCCCAAATAATTTTTATTATGATGCACCAGGAGGGCCTTATGGGGGAGGGAATATAATCCCTATTGGAACAACTGTATCATTAACAACAGTTTTGCCCACTTACTATATTTACTATGAAACAGGAGACCGTTTAAATTGCAGTGACGAAAATCCATTTTCCATAACAATTGCTCCGAAACCTGTCGCTAATCCTGTCAATTCATTAATAAGCTGTGATACTTTTGGGCAAAATGATGGCATTTATCAGTTTGATTTGACCACTTTAGACATTAGAAATCAAGTATTAAACGGACAAATGCCAGATGCCAATTTTACGCTAACATTTTATACCTCTTTGGCTGATGCCAATAATACTAATGCAACTCCCATTGCAAATCCTGCAACTTATCAAAATGACAATCCTTTTAATGACAGTGTTTGGATTAGAGTTGCAAACAACTCAATTACAACTCCTTGTTTTGATGTTGTAGAATTAAAATTGATTGTGAATCCTTTGCCAAATATTCAATTAAACCCTGAATATTTTATTTGCGAAGATTATGAAACTGGAACCTTATTGAATCCTGCTACTCTAAACACAGGTATAACAGCATCAAATTATATATTTGAGTGGACACTTGACGGAATTCTTTATGGCGGAAACACAGCATCAATTATAACCAATCAAATCGGAGATTATACCGTAAAAGTTACAAACACAAATACAAATTGCATCAATACATTTACAACAAAAGTCTCTAAATACGCTCCGTATCTTGAAATTACTTATAGCGATGCTTTCGAAAATCCAACTTTTATATCAGTGAATGTTTTAGGTGTTGGCTCTGGAAATTATGAATATCAACTCGATGATTTTCCTTTCCAGGACAGTAGCACCTTTAATAATGTCTTGCCGGGACAACACCTCATTTCTGTAAGAGATAAAAATGGGCATTGCAATCCAGCTCCAATCAATGCTGTAATCATAAATTATCCGAAATTCTTTACTCCGAATGGAGATGGTTATCACGAAACCTGGAATATCACACATCTTGCCTCAACAAACCCAAACGCCGCCATATTGATTTTTGACCGATTAGGAAAATTCATCAAGCAAATATCTCCTACTTCCGAAGGTTGGGATGGCGTCTTCAATGGGCAAGATCTTCCATCTACTGATTATTGGTTTACGGTAGATTATTTCGAAAAAGGAACTGCAAAAACTTTTAAATCCCATTTTTCGTTGAAGAGATAAAAAAAAGGTAGCAGGTTGCAGCTTGCAAAAATAAAAAATTAAACCCAGACTAGATGTTTAACATTCTTAATCTGAAATCTGAAATCTGAAATCTGAAATCTGAAATCTGAAATCTGAAATC
>DZAU01000170.1 GCA_022729635.1 Flavobacterium psychrophilum | reverse complement strand
AAAAAATTACAAATCAACAATTCAATAATAAGTATGTTATTTCTAAAATCAAAGAAATTGAACAATATCATAGCTCTGCATTGCATTGGAATTTACACGAACTAAACACCAATTTACATAGTATCATAGACAAAGTAAAAACTTCTTATTCAAAAATAGAAAAAGTAACGGGAGTAAAACTTCACAATCCCAATGGTTTAGACAATTTTAAAGAAAAAATCGGGAAAGATGTTTCGTTATTTATGGCTTTTTCAAGGGGTAAAGCAGAGAAAGCTCAATCAAGAGAGTTCGTTACTCAACAACCAAAAGAAAGTTTATCTACACTTACAAAAGCAAAAATTACCATAACAAACTATTTAGGCGGACAATATTTTTTGACTGTTGATGAAATTTTATTTTCAAAAGATAAGGTAAGTTTAATTGAAGGAAAGCATAGCAAAAACGCTTTACTCCCAAGCAAAGGAGATATAAAAGACGGTTTGTTGAAAATGATTTTATATTGTAACCTTTCAGATGTTAGTGCAAATGGAAAGAAAGCAAAAAGTGAAGCTGTTTTATCTTTGACTTCAACAAAGCTTAAAGGTTCAATAACTTCTTCAAGCACAAAGAAAGAAATATCAACCTTTTTTGAAGTAAATAAATTTTCTACTCTACAAATATTGTTGGTTGAAACTATTTTTGCAGAAGCAAAACAAAATAAGTTTATCATTAAAATTCAGTTTTCAAAATGATAAAAAGTCCATTAAGATACCCGGGTGGTAAAAGTAGAGCTGTGGAATTAATTTCTAAACTTTTACCCGAATTTGAGGAATATAGAGAGCCATTTTTAGGCGGTGGTTCAATATTTATCTATGCTAAACAACGATTTCCAAACAAAAAATTTTGGGTTAATGACCTCTATTTAGAATTATATAAATTTTGGGAAATGACACAAAAGGATGTTGATGCTTTGATTGAAAAAATATATGAATGGAGAAATCAATTTCCAATCGGTAAAGAATTACATAAATTTTTAAATGCTAATTTGGAAGGTTTTAATGATTTAGAAAGAGCAGCAGCATTTTTTATTTACAATCGAATTACATTTTCAGGAACAAGTTTAAGTGGTGGTTTTAGTGAACACGCTTTTTCAGGTCGCTTTACTGAAAGTAGTATTCAACGACTTAACCAATTTGCAAAAGTTATAACCGGTTCGACTATTACAAATCTTGATTATGAAGAATTAGTAAAACGAGAAGGTGAAAATGTATTTATTTTTCTTGACCCACCTTACTATTCAGCCACAAAATCTGCATTGTACGGAAAAAATGGGAATATGCACAAATCATTTGACCATATAAAATTTGCCGAAACAATGCGAAATTGCGAACATAAATGGCTAATTACTTATGACGACAGCAAATACATAAGAGATTTATTTTCTTATGCAAATATAATCCCTTGGGACTTAACTTACGGAATGAGAAACGTAACAGAAGGTTCAGACCAAAAAGGGAAAGAATTATTTATATCAAACTATTTAGAATTTTTGCC
>DZAU01000169.1 GCA_022729635.1 Flavobacterium psychrophilum | reverse complement strand
TAAGTAATAATTTCTCTAACGCCAAGATACCATTTTTCAGAAAATTAACTTAAAATTTTGAGTCTCACTATATTTTGCAAAAGTTTACTTTTTATTCATTCGGAATTACGCAAAATGTATAATACAAAATGTGTAATTTAATTTCTTACACGTCAATATCCAAGGTTACGCCCAATTTTTCTGAAACTTGCTTGGTAATCCAAGTTTTTAGCATGGGAATTTTTACTCGATTTACTACTTCATCCATAAAAGCGTAAAGTAAAAGGGCTTGTGCTTCTTTGGCAGGAATACCACGTTGACGCATGTAAAATAATGCATTTTTATCCAATTGACCAACCGTGCAACCATGCGAACATTTGACATCATCGGCAAAGATTTCCAATTGGGGTTTGGTGTTAATACTTGCTTCATCGGTCAATAATATGTTGTCATTTTGCTGGTAAGCATCGGTTTTTTGCGCTTCTTTGCTCACCAACACTTTTCCATTGAACACGCCGGTTGATTGTTCGTCAAAAATGCTCTTGTACAATTCGTGACTTTCACAGTTGGGCTGTTGGTGGTAAATGTTCGTTTGATGGTCCACATGTTGGGTTCCATTCAACAAAGTAATACCATTTAAATTGGATGTGATGTGTTCGCCTTCATGATAAAAATGTAAGTTATTGCGAACCAAAGCCCCACCCAATGAAAAAGTAAAGGTGCTCACTACACTTTCTTTATCTTGACGAATATACGTAGAATCAATCAACGAAGCATTTGAAGTGTCATTTTGAACTTTATACCATTCTACAATGGATCTTTTGTTGGCGAAAATTTCTGTAACAGCGTTGGTTAACGTATTTAGTGAAGTCAAACTTTGATGTTTTTCTACAATCTGAACATAAGCATTTTCATCCACAATGACCAAATTACGCGGTTGCGATAATATTTCAGCATCATTGCCTGTAGTCAAATATAATATTTCAATAGGTTTGCTCACCACTACACTTTTTGGAATGTGAATAAAAGCCCCTTCTTGCACAAATGCGGTATTGAGTGAAGTTAAACCATCTGTTTTTGATGCAATCGTATTAAAATAATGATCGAAAAAGAGTTTGTATTTGGTGTTTTGTATCGCAGACGATAGGATGCAAATGTCCATTCCGTCGTGCGAAGTTTCTGAAATTTGCGGTTGAAAAACACCATTGAGAAATACCAATTTGTAGGTTTCAGTTCCTTTTAATAAGTAAGGTTTAACCAATTTAGTGTCCACTTCATTCAAAGGGTTGATGAGTTTGTAATCTTTCTTTAAAACATCTTTCAAGGAAGTATATTTCCATTCTTCAATGGATTTGGTGGGAAAACCAACTGTTTCAAATTGCTCAATTGCTTTATTTCTAATATTGCGAATGGCATGGTCTATGGCTAAATTTGAATTGTTTTCAAATGCCAAATACGTATTTAGTATTTTGTCTTTTAACATTTCTGTGAGTTTCAGGTTTATGGATTCGGTCGTTGAGCGAAGTCGAAACGCATGTTTTACGTTTCAGGTTTTTTT
>DZAU01000092.1:4138-6391 GCA_022729635.1 Flavobacterium psychrophilum | reverse complement strand
AGATTCGCAGATTTTTATTCAATTTTAAAATTTGCGAAATTGCATTTTAATAAAAAAGCAGACCTATAAGCCGGATTCTGTCACCAATAAATTGGAGCCTTATCATTTATCTAGTCTCGTTGTTACCAACGAGATCCATCTTTCTACCCTTCGACAACGGGCGAGAAACCCTTAAAAGTCGATATACTTGAAATTTCACCGCATAGAGTTTACCTGGTTTCACTACAGCATTACCTGTACCTGCTTTCTGTTGCACTTGTCCTATCACGCTTTTGGGCGTGACGACGGCCGTTAGCCGCTATGCTTCTCTGTGGTGTCCGGACTTTCCTCCACGCTTTTGGGCGTGGCGATAAGGCGGTCTGCGGTGCAAAAATAGGGATTTTAGATTTTAGATTGCTGATTTTAGATTTTAGATTTTTTCATTGTCATTGAAATTGCAATTGATATTATTTTTTTGGAATTTGGAATTTGCTTTTTGATTTTTCAAAACCTATATTTGCTTTCGAATAAAAATTCTATGGAACAATTTGTCGTATCGGCTCGTAAATATCGTCCTCAAACATTTAATGATGTTGTGGGACAAAAAGCAATTACCAGCACTTTATTGCACGCCATAGAAAGTAATCACCTTGCTTCCGCACTATTATTTACTGGTCCAAGAGGTGTTGGAAAAACAACTTGTGCCCGGATTCTTGCCCGAAAAATCAATCAACCCGGTTATGATGACCCGAATGAAGATTTCGCTTTCAATGTTTTCGAATTAGATGCCGCCTCGAA
The DNA here is from genome assembly GCA_022729635.1 of Flavobacterium psychrophilum. Lineage (GTDB taxonomy): Bacteria > Bacteroidota > Bacteroidia > Flavobacteriales > Flavobacteriaceae > Flavobacterium > Flavobacterium psychrophilum_P. The sequence continues at coordinate 5,614 of DZAU01000092.1, read as the reverse complement.
TAATTCGGTGGATGACATTAGGAATTTGATTGATCAAGTCCGGATTCCGCCACAAACCGGGCAATATAAAGTTTACATTATTGATGAGGTTCACATGTTGTCTTCGGCGGCTTTTAATGCTTTCCTGAAAACATTGGAAGAACCTCCAAAACACGCCATTTTTATATTGGCAACGACCGAAAAACACAAAATTATTCCGACGATACTTTCTCGTTGTCAGATATTTGATTTCAAAAGAATTACCGTAAAAGATGCCAAAGAACATCTTGCTGAAGTGGCTTTTAGCCAAGGTGTGAATTATGAAGATGATGCTTTGCACATTATTGCTCAAAAAGCCGATGGTGCGATGCGTGATGCTTTGTCTATTTTTGACAGAGTGGTTTCCTATTGCGGCAATAATTTAACACGTCAGGCCGTTACTGAAAACCTCAATGTGCTTGATTATGAAACCTACATCACGGTAACCGACTTGATTTTGGAAAATAAAATCCCTGAATTACTGGTTACTTTCAATGATATTCTTGCCAAAGGATTTGATGCTCATCATTTTGTCTCAGGTTTGGCGACACATTTTAGAGATTTATTGGTTTCCAAAACACCTTCCACTTTATCCTTATTGGAAGTGGGCGAACAAGCTCAAAAATTGTACGGAATTCAATCGCAAAAAGCATCACAGGAATTTTTATTGAAAGGAATAGAAATTGCCAATGACTGTGATTTGAAATATAAAGTAAGTCAAAACCAGCGACTCCTTGTTGAACTTTGCCTGATGCAATTAGCCTCCATCACCTTTGATGGAGAAAAAAAAAAGTTGACCAATTTATAATTCCACCCACTTATTTTAGGAAAACTGATTATTCGATAGTTGAAGTTGCAAATAGCAGAATGCAGGTGGCAGAAAGCAGTTTGCAGAAAGCAGAAGTTGCAGAACCAGCAGTTGAAATTGAAATATTTAAAGTTGAGGTCGAAACTCCATCAGTTCCTAAAAACAATGAGATTGCTTCGTCCCTCGCAATGACGGAATCGAAAGTTTCGGCATTCTCGCTTTCGAGTATTCGTGCCAAAAGAGAGTTACAGGAAACTAATAAATCCTTTGTAAAAGAAGAGGTTCATCTTCCAACAGAAGCTTTTACGAATGAAGATATGTTGTTGCATTGGAATATTTATGCTCATAAATTAAGTGATAAAGGGCATAAAATAATGGAATCGTTGCTATTGATAAGTATTCCAAAATTAGAAGGAACAACTATAACACACGAATTGCCGAATGATAGTTCAAAGATAAATTTTGACACCGAAAAGAATGAACTTTTGGGATATTTGAGAGCAAAACTTCACAATCACGACATTAAAATTGAAGTCATAGTTAATGAAAAAGTGGAGAATAAATTTGCATTCACAGCTCAAGATAAATACAATAGACTAAAAGAAATTAATCCGAGTTTAGATTTATTAAGGAAGACTTTTGATTTGGAT
>DZAU01000092.1:0-4038 GCA_022729635.1 Flavobacterium psychrophilum | reverse complement strand
TTCCTGTAATACATTGCTTTCACAATTCCGTCCGAAAGCCCAATTTTTGGAACATAAATATTTCTGGCACCGCTCCATTTCATTGCGTTGAGATAGATTTGGGTTGCAGGAATGATTACATCAGAACGGTCTGGATTTAAACCTAATTCGGAGATTCTTTGTTCATAAGTGAGAGCCTTTAGGAAAGAAAATTGTGAATTCATATAAATGTAGGACAAGGGTTTTTCTTGTGTTTTTCCTGACATTTTGAATAATTTATTAATGTTACCACCAGAACCAATAAGAATGACTTCATCATAATCTTTGGTGTTGGTTTTAATCCAATTTTCCATCTCTTTCCAAACGATTTCGCTTACCATTTCATTCAAAAAACGCACTGTTCCTGCTTTGAATGATTTTGAGCAGACAATTTTACCGTTTGAGAAAAGAGAAAATTCAGTGCTTCCACCTCCAACATCTACATAAAGATAGGTTTTATCTGTTTTTAGAAGATGGTGTAAATCTGTAGAAGCAATAATGGTAGCTTCTTTTTTACCGTCGATAATTTTGATTTTTATGTTGGCTTCTTTATTGATAATTGCTACAACTTCGTTGGCATTATTAGCTTCACGCATGGCCGATGTAGCAAAGGCCATATATTTTTCTACTTTATGAACTTTCATCAAAAGTCGAAACGCTTTCATAGCATCAATCATTCTTGTAATGCTATCTTCAGAAATTTCTCCAACGGTAAAAGAATCCTGCCCCAAACGAATAGGAACACGCACTAATGAACTTTTGTTGAATTGAGTTTCTTTTCCTTCTTGTTCAACAATATTAGTTATTAACAAACGCATTGCATTTGAACCAATATCAATCGCAGCGTATTTTTTTATTCTAAACATTTTCTTAGTTTGTTTAATCGCCAATGGTTCATTCATCAATTCTAATTTTCTATATTTTGCAACTGCTTCGGATTAAACAATTTCGTTTATTAATTCCACTTTGTTTTGATGATATTTATAGGTTTCAAATTGCGCCCTAAAAACGGGTTCATTTTCCTTGCGGATTCTATACTTATTATCTAATTTTTCAGAATGATAGCGAGATTTTACATTGCCTTTCCAAAGCAAATCAAAGATGTCTATCAATTCTTTTTTAATATTTTCATCATAGATAGGACAAGTTACTTCGACTCTTCCGTCAAGATTTCTAGTCATAAAATCGGCCGAAGAAATGTAAACTTCTGTTTCGCCTGCATTGCCAAAAATATAGATTCTAGAGTGTTCGAGATAATTGTCCACCATACTTAAGGCTTCAATATTCTCACTCATTCCAGGAACTCCGGGAATTAACGAACAAATCCCTCTTACTTCGAGTTGTATTTTTACTCCTGCATTGCTGGCATCATATAACTTATCTATCATATCAAAATCAGTTAAGCTATTCATTTTTAGCTTCATATAGGATATTTTTCCTTCTAAAGCGTGCACTATTTCTCTATCAATTAATTTATAGAATCTGGATCTTGTGTAATGTGGGGAAACAATGAGATGTTTGTATCTATATAAACGATAATTGATGTCGAAGAACTCAAAAATCTTGGAAATATCTTTTAAAATTTGTTGGTGACTAGTAAATAGTGTAACATCGGTATAAACTTTTGCGGTCACTTCATTGAAATTTCCTGTAGAAATAAACCCATAACGTCTTATTTTATTTTCTTCAATTCTTTCAATTACGCACACTTTGCTGTGCACTTTCAGTCCTTTTATTCCAAAAATAAGCGTAATGCCTTCGGTTTGCATTTGCTCTGCATAAAAAATATTTGAGGCTTCATCGAAACGAGCCTGCAATTCGATTTGAACGGTTACTTTTTTTCCGTTTTTGGCTGCGTTTATGAGCGAACTGATGATTTGAGAATTTTTAGCCAGTCGATATAATGTAATTTGAATGGAAGTTACTTTTGGATCTAAAGCGGCTTCACGCAAAAACTTGGTGATATAAGAAAATGATTGGTATGGTGCGTGTAATAAATAGTCTTTTTTACTTATTTTTTCCAGTAAACTTCCTTCGAGACTTAGGTCTGGAATGAGTAAAGGATCATTAGTTTTATAAAGCAGATCGAATCTTCCAAGATTTGGAAATTTCATATAGTCGCGTCTGTTATGATATTTTCCGCCAGGAATAATGCTGTCTGTGGAAACAATATGCATTTTATCAAGGAAAAATTCGAGCGTATCTTTTTCTATTTGTTGGTCATAAATAAATCTTACGGGTTCACCAATTCTTCTGTCCTTTACACTGGTTGCAATTTTTTCGAGCATGCTTTTACTCAAGTCGCTGTCGATTTCTAATTGGGCATCGCGAGTAATTTTAATCATGTGAGCCGAAACGTTTTCGTAATCAAAAATATTGAAAATACTGCCCAAATTATGCCTTATCACGTCGTCAAGCAGAATTATATATTGTTTTTTATCATTTGAAGGCAAAACCACAAAGCGGTTAATTGTATTTGGGATTTCAATCATTGCATAATGAACTTCGGAATTGTGTTTCATTACCAATTTTATTGCTAAATATCCCACAGTGTCTTTCAATACGGGAAATTCGGCCAAATCGTTTAATATAATGGTAATTAGCTCAGGGCTTAGTTTTTGGATAAAGAAATCTTTCAAAAATATTTCCTGTTCAACCGAAATGTGATCTTCATCAAGGATGAAAATGTTTTCGGTTTTGAGTTTGGCTTCAATCGTATTAAATATTCGCAAACTTTCGGATTGTTGTTCGATAACAATTTCGGTAATTTCTTTCAATAACTGTTGAGCCGAAATACCTCCAAGCACTTTTTCGCCAGAAATGCCAGATAAGCTTAGCCGTCTGATTGCAGCAAATCGAACCCTGAAAAACTCATCTAAATTATTGGAAAAAATACCCAAAAATCGCAATCTTTCTAGTAATGGCACCGAATTATCGGCAGCTTCTTGTAATACTCTTGCATTAAAAGTTAACCAGCTTTTTTCTCTTTCTATATATTTATATTTATGCACTCTATTTATTTTAAATTTTTTGGGAAGATTGTTTTTATAGTTTTTCCATTTTCGATTTTTTCCCAACTATCTATGTCAAATTGTAACGAAACAAACCCAGATGTAGGAACATTATCAATAAAAATGTCTCCAAATTTATTAACAAAATTCGTAATTGCCACATTATGTCCAAAAAGAATAACATTTTCGAAAACATTACTACAAGATTTGATTACATTATACAATTGGTTTTCATCGAAAGTATAAAGTTCTTCTTTAAAAACGATACTTTCAAGAGGATATAAAATGTTCTGGGCAAAAATTATGGCTGTTTCTGATGCTCTTTTTGCCGAACTACTCCATATAATATAGTTAGAAGGAACAAACTTTATACAATTTGCTGCAACAAGGTGTGCATCATTAATGCCTTTTTGGTCTAATGGCCTGTCAATATCTTTGAGTGGTGCTTCCCAACTGGATTTTGCATGCCGAATAAGGATAAGGTTTTTCATTTTCTGAAATATTAGATAATCAATTATATCAATTGACTAAAATTTTGTGATTACAAATTACAACAAAATTTTGAATTAGGGACAATTATTTCTATTCCAATTTTCAAATATCTAATTCCATTTTTTAAAACAAATTTCTTGTATTTATAAACGATAGTGCTTTTTATCGATTATTTTTTGTAATATTTTACATATAAAATATATAAATGTTGTATTTTATCTGTTATTTTTGCATTTAATCGATGTTTTTTGAAAAAGATATTAAAATAATAATTAGCTTTGAATTGTTAAAATATGTTAAATATTTAAAAAAAATGAAATTATAACTAAAGACAGACTAAAATGCTTTGACGAATTGGTTAAAAATTTTAGTTAAACATTAACATATAATTCCAATAATGTAAGGTGTAATTAACAAAAAATGTCATTTCAACGAGTATTTAGGTTGTTGAAAGAAAAAAAATAACATTTATGAACATAGTACTTAAATTTGTTTTTGAAAAGTTATGAATGGTAAA
>DZAU01000032.1:10704-24575 GCA_022729635.1 Flavobacterium psychrophilum | reverse complement strand
CTACTTCGTGGTAAGCCTCAATAATATCTCTTTCCTCGATGTCGTTGTAATTTTTTATTTGAATACCACAATCATAGCCTTTGGCCACTTCTTTGACATCGTCTTTGAAACGTTTCAGTGCCAAAAGTTCTCCGGTAAAGACCACTACACCATCTCTAATGATTCTGATTTTAGAATTACGGACAATTTTACCATCCATAACCATACAACCTGCGATAGAACCTATTTTTGAGATTTTGAATATCTCCCTGATTTCGGCAGTTCCCAGTACTTCTTCTTTCATTTCAGGAGCAAGCATACCTTCCATTGCGTCTTTCAAGTCGTCGATAGCGGCGTAAATGATGGAGTAGTAACGGATGTCAATTTCTTCTTTGTCGGCCAATTGTCTTGCATTTCCGGCAGGACGAACATTAAATCCGATGATAATCGCATCAGAAGCTGAAGCCAACATTACGTCGGTTTCGGTAATCGCTCCAACACCTTTATGAATAATATTAATTTGAATTTCGTCAGTAGATAATTTAGAGAACGAATCCGACAAGGCTTCAACAGAACCATCCACGTCACCTTTAAGGATGATGTTTAATTCTTTAAATTGACCCAATGCAATTCGACGTCCAATTTCGTCCAAAGTAATATGACGTTGTGTTCTTACTGATTGTTCACGCATTAATTGAGAACGTTTCGAAGCAATTTGTTTGGCTTCTTTTTCGTCTTCAAAAACATTGAATTTATCACCCGCAGTTGCTGCTCCGTCAAGTCCTAAAACAGATACAGGCGTCGAAGGCCCGGCAATCTTCACCACATTTCCTCTTTCGTCATGCATGGCTTTAATTTTACCATGATGTTTTCCGGCAAGCATATAATCTCCAATTTTTAAAGTTCCGTCCTGAACTAAAATGGTAGAAACATAACCTTTTCCTTTGTCTAAAAATGCTTCTACAACTGTTCCCGAAGCAGGTTTATTTGGATTCGCTTTTAAATCTAAAAGTTCCGCTTCAAGCAATACTTTTTCTAATAATTCTTTAACTCCAGTTCCCACTTTTGCCGAAATATCGTGCGATTGAATTTTTCCGCCCCAATCTTCAACCAATAAATTCATTCCTGCTAATCTTTCCTTGATTTTTTCTGGATTGGCATTAGGTTTATCAATTTTATTGATGGCAAAAATAATAGGCACATTTGCCGCTTGAGCATGAGAAATTGCCTCTTTGGTTTGTGGCATAATATCATCATCGGCAGCCACAACAATAATGGCAATATCAGTAACCTGAGCACCACGAGCACGCATTGCGGTAAATGCTTCGTGACCTGGTGTATCAAGGAAAGCAATTTTTTGACCATCGTCTAAAGTAACTCCGTAAGCACCAATATGTTGTGTTATTCCTCCAGATTCTCCTGCAATAACATTTTCTTTACGAATATAATCCAATAAAGAGGTTTTACCGTGATCGACGTGACCCATTACGGTTACAATTGGAGCTCTGTACACTAAATCTTCTTCTTTGTCTGGCACCACTTGAATGGCTTCTTCGATATCGACAGTGATAAATTCTACATCGTATCCAAATTCATCGACCACAATGGTAAGTGTTTCTGCATCTAAACGCTGATTCATAGTTACCATGATTCCTAGTGACATACAAGTTCCAATCACTTTGGTAATTGGCACATCCATCATTATGGCAATTTCTCCAACGGTTACAAACTCGGTAACTTTAATGGTTTTGCTTCCTTCGTCTATGGCTCTTTGCTCATCATCAGATTTTTGACGGTGCGTATCTCTTTTATCTCTTCTATATTTAGCTGCTTTCGATTTGTTGCCTTTTCCTTGCAGTTTTTCTAAAGTTTCTCTGATTTGATTTTTAACTTCTTCTTCTGTTGGCTCTACTTTTGCAACAATTGCAGGTCTTCCTCCTTTTACAAAACCAGGTTTTCCTCCTCTGTTAGCATTAAATCCACCACCAGTATTTGGAGTAATTTTATTTTGATTTGGTCCACCAGAAGCTCCCTGAATTCCAGGTTTTGGTGCAATTCTTTTTCGTTTATTTTTATTGGCATTTCCTGCTCCGCTTCCTGGTGCGTTAGGTGTTCCTGGTTTATTTGGAGTGATTTTAGGCTCTTCTTTTTTCTTTTTCGGCTTATTAAATTGAGATAAATCAATGGTTTGACCTGTTAATGTAGCTCCGGATAATTTTTGGTATTTTGTTTTGATTGTTTCCTCAACAGGTATTTCTTCTGCTGCGGGAGTTTCTTTTTTTACTACTACAACCTCTTTTTTTGTTTCTTTTATTTCGACAGTTGGCTTTGGCTCTTTTTTGTCTGAAACAACTTTTTCTTGAATAGGTTGAAGTGGTTTTTCCTGAGGAATTTTTGCTATTGGCTTTTCTGTTTTTTCTACAACCGGTGCAGGAATTGCGGCAGGTTTTTTTGGATTGAGGTCAATGTTTCCAACGTGAACTGGCCCTGAAATACTGCCTCTGGCTTTGATAACTTCTTGGCTTTTTAAACGTTCTTCATCGTGTTTACGTTTTTCTTCAATTTCTTTTTCACGCTCTAAACGCAAGGCTTCTTTTTCTTTTAGCTTTTCTTTGCTAACCTCTGTAGAAGCGGCTTTGTTTCCTTTATCGCCAGCAAATTCTTTACATAAAACGTTATACACGTCGTCTGAAATTTTAACATTTGGATTGGTTTCAATAACAATCCCTTTCCCTTTCAAACAATCAACTGCTGTTCCAAAAGAAATGTTTAATTCTGCTAAAACTTTACTTATTCTAATAACTTTTTCTTCAGACATAAAACCTTTTTAATATTACTTTTTTTCTCAACCTAAACCTCTTAAAAGAGATTAAAATAGGGATGATTTTTTATTATTCTCCTCACACTAACTCTCGAAAGGAGAGGAAAAATAAGGTTTGAAATTTATTTTTTAAGAATTGATTAACCCTCAAATTCTTCTTTTAGTATTCTCATTACATCCAGAATTGTTTCCTCTTCTAGGTCGGTTCTTCTTACCAAATCATTCACATCTTGTTTCAAAATACTTTTTGCAGTATCCAATCCAATTTTTGCAAATTCTTCGATTACCCATTCTTCGATTTCATCTGAAAACTCTGTTAATTCCACATCGTCTTCATCTGCGGCAGCACCGGCAACGTCGCCTTCACGAATCACATCTAGTTCATAACCGGTAAGTTGTCCTGCTAATTTAATATTGTGTCCGCCACGTCCAATTGCTTTCGAAACTTCCTCTAATTTCAAGAAAACTTCGGCTCTTTTGGTTTCTTCATTTATCTTGATTGAAGAAACTTTTGCAGGACTTAGCGCTCGTGTGATATACAATTGAATATTGCTGGTGTAATTGATAACGTCAATGTTTTCGTTTCCTAATTCACGAACGATTCCGTGAATACGAGAGCCTTTCATCCCAACACAAGCTCCGACTGGGTCAATTCTATCATCATAAGAATCTACGGCAACTTTTGCTTTTTCACCGGGAATTCTCACTACATTTTTCACCATAATCAATCCGTCGAAAACTTCTGGAATTTCTTGTTCGAATAATTTTTCCAAGAACTTTTCTGAAGTTCTGGACATAATTATTTGTGGTTTGTTTCCTTTCAACTCAACGCTTTCAATGATTCCGCGAACGTTGTCTCCTTTACGGAAAAAGTCGGATGGAATTTGTTTTTCTTTTGGCAAAACGATTTCGTTGCCTTCATCATCAATCAAAATTACAACTCTCGGACGAACATGGTGTACTTCGGCAGTGTAAATTTCGCCTATTAAATCTTTAAATTGTTTGTAAAGATTAGTGTTGTCGTGCTCATGAATTTTAGAAATCAAGTTTTGGCGTAAAGCCAAAATTGCTCTTCTTCCTAAATCGATTAACTTCACTTCTTCTGAAACTTCTTCTCCTATTTCGAAATCGGGCTCGATTTTTCTGGCTTCGGTTAATGTAATTTCTTCATTTTCTAAATCTAAATCATCATCGGCAACGATAACTCTTCTTCTCCAGATTTCCATATCGCCCTTATCAGGGTTAATGATTATATCAAAGTTATCATCTGAACCAAATTTTTTCTTCAATGCATTTCTAAACACATCTTCTAATATCGCCATAAGCGTTACACGATCAATAAGTTTATCGTCTTTAAACTCTGAAAATGAATCGATTAATGCTAAATTTTCCATGCCAACTAATTAAATTAAAATGTTACTGTAACAATTGCTTCTTTTATTTCTGTATAAAGTATTTCTTGTCTTTTTTGAATCGTTTCTTTTCCTTTTCCAATTTTTTTTGGTTCTCTAGCTTTCCACGACAAAATTATAAAATTATCATGAGCTTCAACTAATTCTGCTTCAATAGTTTCGGTTGCTAATTTTACTATTAATGTCCTACCTACGTTTTTTTTGTATTGTCTGACCATTTTTAATGGTGATCCAACTCCTATTGAGGCTACTTCTAAAGAAAAATCCTGTTCTTCTCTGTCTAAATTATTCTCAATTGAACGACTAATGTCGATACAATCCTGCAAAGTCACTCCGTTATCTCCATCTAAAGTCACGATAATTTTAAAGCTATCAGTAATGTTCAAATCTATCAGAAAAACAGATGGTTTCTCTGATAATCCTTGCAAAACTAAGTCATTTACTTTTTCTTTAAATGTCATATTTTATAAAAAGAGGCACGCTATGCGTGCCTCATTATCTAGTTTTTTAATAAATAACTGTGCAAATATAGTGTTTTTTTTATAAATCAAAAATTGTTGATTAAGATTGAGTCATTATTGGCAGAGGAATGGTGTAAAAATAAAAAACCTCTCAAGATTTGAGAGGTTTTTCGTTGGTCTACAAGGACTCGAACCTTGAAAGACTGCACCAAAAACAGTTGTGTTACCATTACACCATAGACCAAGACCTTTGCTGTTAAGCGAGTGCAAATTTAATACAAATTTTAGTTTCTACAAATTTTTATTCCTTTTTATCAAAAAACTTTTTCCTTTGCTCTTAGTTTTTAGAATTTTTTGTTAATGCTCACAACCATAAATAAAAAAACATTTTCTTTGTATCCTGAAAAAACTAAATTTTAGTACCTAAAATATGACAACATTCAATTTTAATAAATGGAATACGATTACGGGTTGGTTTGCCTTTGCAATCGCATTGATAACATATACACTCACTGTTGAACCTACAATGAGTTTTTGGGATTGTGGCGAATATATTGCCACTGCGGCTAAACTTGAAGTAGGTCATCCTCCCGGAGCGCCATTGTATCAAATGATTGGTGCCTTTTTTGCCATGTTTGCTTTCGACGAAAAACATATTGCCTTGATGGTAAATATGATGTCGGTTTTTTCGAGTGCGTTTACCATTTTATTTCTGTTTTGGTCTTCTTCGATGATTTTGAAAAAAATTATTTCACAATATTCAGAGGTTGACAGAAACAATTCCATTGTAATCCTAGGCAGTTCTTTTGTAGGTGCATTGGCGTTTACTTTTTCGGACAGTTTTTGGGCAAGTGCCGTTGAAGCCGAAGTTTATGCTATGGCTTCCTTGTTTATTGCTCTGCTTTTTTGGTTGGGTTTACGCTGGGAGCAAGATATGGATTCGCCAAGAGGCAATCGCTGGCTGTTGATTATTTCATTAGTGGTTGGACTTACTTTTGGTGTTCATTTTATGGCATTATTGACCATTCCCGCCATCGGTTTCCTTTATTTTTTCAAGCATTATAAAGAAGTTACTATCAAAAATTTTATTATTGCCAATGTTGTTGTTGTTGCTATATTGTTGTTCATCTTTAAACTATTATTGCCTTTGACGATGGCTTTCTTTGGTAAAACCGAAGTTTTTATGGTCAATGAACTAGGAATGCCATTTGACTCGGGAACCATTTTTGTTGTTTTGCTTCTAATTGCCTTCTTTTATTTTGGTTTAAAATACACTCACAACAAAGGCTATGTGCATTTCAATACCCTAATTTTATGTATTTTATTCATCTTAATAGGTTTTTCTACCTGGATGATGTTGCCAATTCGCGCCAATGCCAATACGGTAATTAACGAAAACAAACCCTCGGATGCACGTGAGGTTTTGGCATACTACAATAGGGAACAATATGGTTCAAACCCTTTGTTTTATGGCTCACAATATACCGAAACTTTTGGCGGTTTGGACAAAGACAATCCTTATTTAGACAAAGCTCCAAACTATGAAAGAGATTATAAAACAGGGAAATATGTTATTGTAAATAATTATAAAAATGCAGAACAAAATTTTGATGATGCACACAAAACTATTCTACCTCGTTTGTGGAGTGGTGAAAATATAGAAAACTACATCAATTTTACCAATCCGCCACAGTTTAGGTTGAATCCTGATTATCCTTATGAGGAAGAATTGCCAAAATACGGTATTGATCCTAGTCAACTTTCGGAAGAAGATTATAACAAAGCCATTACCCAATTAAGAAACGAAGTTGAAAAAACGGTAACCGAATTTAGACAAGCTTATGCACAAAAACAAATTGATAATGATGGCTATGTAAAATTCTTAAAAAGCTATGGCGACTATTTGATAGTAGAAAAACCATCAACTGCTGACAATTTAAGATTTATGGCCGAATACCAATTTGGCTATATGTATTTCAGATATTTAATGTGGAATTTTGTCGGGCGTCAAAACGACATTCAGGGAAGATATGATTATCAGGACGGAAACTGGCTTAGTGGCATTCCATTTATTGATGATTTGCATTTAGGCTCTCAACAAAATTTACCTTCAGATGTATTGAATAATAAGGGAAGAAATGTATATTATTTTTTGCCTTTTATATTAGGACTCATTGGTATAATGTATCACGCCAGCAGAGATCGAAAAAGTTTCTACGTGCTTTTGGTATTATTCCTATTTATGGGAATTGCCTTAAAAATTTACCTCAACGAAAGACCTTTTGAACCTCGCGAAAGAGATTATGCTTTGGTGGGTTCCTTTTATGTTTTTGCAATTTGGATAGGATTTGGAGTATATGCCTTGTATGAAAGTCTTCGGGATTATATCGCTCCAAAAATTGCAGGAGTTACCATTATTGCAGTCAGTTTACTGGCAGTTCCAGTTCTTATGGCTTTCCAAAACTGGGATGACCACGATCGTTCAGGGAAATATACCGCAACAGCATTGGCAAAATCCTACCTAAATTCCTGTGATCCAAATGCGATTTTATTTACCATTGGCGATAATGACACCTTCCCGCTTTGGTATGCCCAAGAAATCGAACACGTAAGAACCGATGTTAAAATCGTAAATACCAGCCTTTTTATGACGGATTGGTATATTGACCAAATGAAAACTAAAACCTACGAATCAAACCCTTTGCCTATTTCTTTTAATCACGATGAATATGTGGGTGATAAACTCGATTATGTGGCATATATTCCAAAAATTGATAGCCGTTGGGATATAAAAGATTTCATCAATTTTATCAAAAATCCGAAATCGACTGTTGAAATGCAAAACGGACAAACCATTCATTTTTATCCAACAAATAAAATAAGGATTCCTATTGACAAAAACAGCATTATCCAGAACAAAGTGGTGGCTGCAAAATTCAACGATTCTATTGTGTCCTATATCGACGTCGATATAAAAGGAAACGCATTATACAAAAACCGCCTGATGATGCTCGATATCGTGGCTAATAACAATTGGAAAAGACCTATTTATTTTAGTCCTGGTGCATTTGCCGACGAAGATTATTTATGGATGAAGAATTATCTCCAACTCGAAGGTATGATTTATAAATTAGTTCCAATAAAAACACCATTCGAAAAAGATTCAAACCCAATGGATATGGGTGATATTGATGCGGATAAAATGTATTCTATCGTGATGAAATGGGATTGGGGAAATAGTGATGGCAACATTTATCACGATCCGGAAACTAGAAAAAACAGTATTTCTTATCGATCAGTTCTCTCCAGATTGATGGACAAGCTAATCGCTGAAGGGCAACTGGACAAAGCCAAAAATGTGATTGACTTGGCAATGACAAAAATGCCTTTAGAAAAATTTGGTTATTACTCAATGGTAGAGCCTTTTACCAGAGGCTATTATGAAGTAGGCGAAGCAGCAAAAGCCCGTCAACTTCTGGATAAATTAATACTAAAATACCAAGAGAACCTTAATTATTATGGCACTCTAAAATCTTCAGAGCAAATGGAAATGGCTGTTGATATCATAACCGATATCGAACGTTACAGAAGTTTATTGCAAGTGATGAAGGAAAGTGGCGATATTCAATTTTACAATAAAAACAGAGCTCCTTTTAATACCTATATCAAAATGTTTTCCCGTTTTGAACGTGAAAGAGAGTAGCAAATTTTAAAAATATGAGGTCTAATAAATGTAACGATGTTGAAAAATGCCGTTACATTTTTTATTTCATTTAATAAAAACCTGAATAATGAACTTCTATTGGATAAAGACAAATAATCTCATTAAAAAAATATTCTCCAATTATATTTGGGATATTCCCAATACAGAAAACAAAATTTATCTCACTTTTGATGATGGTCCAACTCCCGAAATCACAGAATGGGTTTTGCAAGAATTACAAAAACACAATGCTAAAGCCACTTTTTTTTGCATTGGAAATAACATAGAAAAATATCCTGAAATTTTCTCTAAAATTATCAGCGAAGGCCATTCTATAGGAAATCACACTTTTAACCATTTGAATGGGTGGAATACCTCAACCGAAGAATATTTAGAAAATAGTATTCAGTGGTCAGTAGTTAGTGGTCAGTCTGAAATCTATAATCTGAAATCTGACTCGAGCCAGAATGACGAACTGGCGAAGCAAATCTGCAATCTCTTCCGTCCTCCTTATGGAAAAATAAAAGTATCACAATCCAAAAAACTACGACAATTGGGCTACAAAATAATTATGTGGGATGTTTTGAGTGCTGATTATGATACTTCAATTTCGCCAAAAAAGTGTTTGGAAAATGTTTTGAAAAATGTTTCAACCGGAAGCATAATCGTTTTTCACGACAGCTTAAAAGCATTTCCAAATTTAGAATATACTTTGCCAAAAGCCTTAAAAATCCTTTCTGAAAAGGGATTTGTATGCGATGCTATTAAATAAGATGGGATAGATAAATATTTGAATCGAAAGGATTGGATTATAGGTTTTCTTGAACTAAACCTATTATTGTATTGGCATCTAATTCTCCAGATTGCCTCCAAATCATTTGTCCTTCTTTGTAAATCATCAAAGTAGGAAGTCCTTTAATACGAAGAGCATCGGCAAGTTCCTGATTTTTATCAACATCAATTTTTATAACTTTTGCCTTATCGCCCAAAGCCGCCGCAACATCTCGTATTACAGGATGCATTGACTGTGATGATTCGTTCCAATCTGTGTAAAAGTCTATTAATACTGGTACTTGTGTGCTTATAAGTTCTCCAAATTTTGACATAAAACCAACGAATTTAATTTTCTAAATTTATTGAAAAGAGATATTTATTTTACAAATGTAGCATTTTAAACGAATTAAGCCACATTCTTGGCTTTTTTTAGTTCTAGGACTGTAATTTCAGGCATAATTCCTACTCTGCCCGGATAAGCATGAAAACCAAAACCCCTGTTTACATACACATATCTTCCCCTATTTTCATATAAACCAGCCCATTGTTTATAAACATATTGAATAGGACTCCATCTGATTATACCTGGAATTTCTATTCCAAACTGAAATCCATGGGTGTGTCCTGAAAGTGTTAGATGAAAATGTTTTTCGTGATTTTTCACCTCATATTCCCAATGGCTTGGATCGTGACTCATTAAAATCTTAAAATCTTCCTTTGACAAATTGGCAGAAGCCAAATTAATGTCTCCAATTTTTTTAAAATTGTGCCCCCAATTCTCGACACCTATCAAAGCAATCTTATCGGTTCCTTTTTCTATAAAAGTATGCTCATTGAGCATTAATTTAAAATCAATTTGACCATACAAATCTTTTATAGCTTGGAAATTTTCTTCTTTGGCAGCTTCAGATGGCCAAGTAATATATTCTCCATAATCGTGATTGCCCAAAACTGAATATTTTCCATATTCGTGATTTTTGATTCTTTTAAAAGTGTCAATCCAAGGGTGCATTTCTTTTGCGTCAGTGTTTACAATATCGCCGGTAAACAAAATCATATCTGAATTTTGTTCGTTAACCAAATCAATGGCGTAATTAATTTTATCAGGATTATCAAAACTGCCACTATGAACATCTGATATTTGAGTAATGGTAAATCCATCGAAAGCGTCCGGTAAATCAGGGAAAAATATTTGCTGCCTGATAACTTTATAATTGTATTTGCCTTTGGTAACACCATATAATAAAGACAAAAAAGGAACCGCCGCTATTCCTAATCCTATCTGGCTAACAAATTTTCGCCTTGACGCAAGAAACTCTACACTGTCATTATACTTTGCAAAATAATTTACAGAACCCATACCAACTCTGAAAATATCTTCCCCAAAGAGTATTAAAGTCAATATAATTTTTGGAAGATAGACCATAAGAAGCAATCCCATCGTTTGCATAGTTTGACTTGTTTGCCCAACTTTACGATCAAATTGCAAGAAAGAATAAATAATAAAAGCGAAAAGAAGCAGGCTGACTATTTGATAAGAAACCAAAATAAATTTTGGCTTTACCACAGTCCTTAATGCCTGATATGCATATAGTTCGACAACAAAAAGCACCAAACACAATATTAATATGCGTAAAACCATTGGTATATAATTTTTGTGCAAAATAACAAATAAATTAAGTGAAACGAATTTTTATTAATTGAAATTTAACTAAAACCATACCAAAATAATTTCAGTCAATTCATTTATAAAAATGGTAACATCCTCTTTATCAACCTTTTTTTAAAAAAACAAAATAATTTCAACTGAAACTACATTGAAAACAACACATAAAGTTTTCAAACTTTTGTTACATTTACGCTCTATAATTTATTCCATTATGTCACAAAAACGCCTTTTCCTTCTCGATGCTTACGCTTTAATCTTCCGCGGATATTATGCTTTTATAAAAAATCCAAGGATAAATTCCAAAGGACTGGATACTTCAGCAATAATGGGATTTATGAATTCCTTGATGGATGTAATCAAACGCGAAAAACCGGATCATTTGGCGGTAGCATTTGATAATGGCGGAAGCCAATTGAGAAGCGAAATATACCCGGAATACAAAGCGCATCGTGACGCTACGCCGGAAGCCATAAAAATTGCAGTTCCATACATTCAAAAATTATTACAGGCGATGCACATTCCAATTATAGAAGTCAAAGGTTATGAAGCCGATGATTTGATAGGAACCATTGCCAAACAAGCCGAAAAACAGAATTATAAAGTATTTATGGTTACACCTGACAAGGATTTTGCTCAGTTAGTTTCCGAAAATATTTTTATGTATAAACCTGCCAGAATGGGCAACGGAATCGAAATTTGGGGAATTCCCGAAGTCCTGAAAAAATTCGAAATTGAACGCCCGGATCAGGTAATTGATTTTTTGGGAATGATGGGCGATACCGCCGATAATATTCCAGGATTCCCTGGCGTTGGTGAAGTTACTGCCAAAAAATTATTGAAAGAATTTGGCACCATCGAAAATCTTTTGGCAAATACAGATCAACTGAAAGGTAAACTGAAAGAAAATATTGAAGCCAATAAAGAAAAAGGAATATTATCCAAAACTCTGGCAACAATTTTACTGGATTGTCCCGTGGTTTTTGACGAAACCGATTATGAATTATCGACTCCAGATGTTGATAAAACCGATGCTCTTTTCAACGAACTCGAATTTCGAAGAATGGCCGAACAATTTGATGCTATTTTCAAAAAAGGGGAAAGGGTAACGACAAATGCTCCTTTAGATGAAGACAAATTGTATAAAAAACCCCAACCGAAAAACGAAGAACAATTCGATCTTTTTGGAAGTATGATTCCCGATGAAACTTCAGAAGAAACAAGACATCAATATTACGATTCATTAGAAAATACAGCGCATTCCTATCAAATTATTCAAGGCGATTTAGGGGTAAAATTGCTGTTGCAAAATCTACAAAATCAATCTTCGGTTTGTTTTGACACCGAAACAACGGGATTAGATGCTTTGCACGCAGAACTGGTTGGCGTTTCATTCTCGTATGAAAAAGGAAAAGGATTTTACGTTCCGTTTCCGGAAAATCAGGAAGAAGCACAAGTTTTAATCGATAAATTTATTCCTTTTTTTGAAAATTCAACCATCGAAAAAATTGGTCAAAATTTAAAATATGATTTGAAAATTCTTTCGAATTACAATATTAAAGTAGAAGGAAAACTATTCGACACAATGATTGCGCACTATCTCATCAATCCAGATATGCGCCACGGTATGGATATTTTATCGGAAACTTATTTAAAATATTCGCCAAAATCTATCG
Source organism: Flavobacterium psychrophilum (assembly GCA_022729635.1). Taxonomy (GTDB): domain Bacteria; phylum Bacteroidota; class Bacteroidia; order Flavobacteriales; family Flavobacteriaceae; genus Flavobacterium; species Flavobacterium psychrophilum_P. The sequence goes on along the minus strand of DZAU01000032.1, from coordinate 12,083 downwards.
AAGATTTGATTGGAAGGAAAGGAAAAGGTCAAAAATCGATGCGAGACATTGCATTGGAAGAAATCAAGGAATATGCCGTTGAAGATGCTGATGTAACCTTACAGTTGAAGGAAATTTTTACATTGGAATTAGACAAAACAGGAACTAAAAAATTGTTTGAAGACATTGAAATTCCATTAGTAAAAGTACTTGCCGATATGGAAAAAGAAGGTATCCGTGTAGATGTTGATTTTCTGAAATCTTTATCGAAAGAATTGGACAGCGACATCAAATCCTTGCAAAAAACCATTTATGAAACGGCAGGACATTCGTTTAATTTGGCTTCGCCAAAACAACTGGGCGAAGTTTTATTCGACAAACTGCAACTTGGCGGAGCCAAACAAAAGAAAACCAAAACAGGACAATATGCCACCGGAGAAGAAGTTTTGAGTTATTTGGCAGTCGAAAATCCAATTGTAAAAAACATTCTCGACTGGCGTCAACTGATAAAACTTCAAAACACTTATGTGGAAGCTTTGCCGAATCAAGTTGATAAAATCACGAATCGCATTCACACCGATTATATGCAAACTGTTGCTGCAACCGGTCGTTTGAGTTCTAATAATCCGAACCTGCAAAACATACCAATTCGTACTGAGCGAGGACGCCAAATCAGGAAAGCGTTTATTGCCCGAGACGAAAATTACATCTTGGTTTCTGCCGATTATTCCCAAATAGAACTGCGAATTATAGCCGCTTTATCTGGAGAAGAAAATATGATTGCAGCCTTCAAAAACCACGAAGACATTCACAAATCGACGGCTTCAAAAGTGTTTAATGTTCCTCTGGAAGAGGTTACACGCGAACAACGAAGCCACGCCAAAACAGTGAATTTTGGGATTATTTATGGGGTTTCGGCATTCGGATTGAGCAACCAGACTTCGCTTTCTCGTACAGAAAGTGCCGCCTTGATTGAGGCTTATTACAAAACCTATCCGAGATTGAAAACTTATATTCAAGAACAAATTGAATTTGCAAGAGAAAATGGTTATGTGCAAACCATTTTGGGTCGTCGTCGCTATTTAAAAGATATTAATTCGGCGAATGCCGTGGTTCGAGGTGGTGCCGAAAGAAATGCCGTGAATGCCCCAATTCAGGGAAGCGCCGCCGATATTATCAAAATTGCGATGATTAACATTCATAAAAAACTGACTACCGAAAACTGGAAAAGCAAAATGTTATTGCAGGTTCACGATGAGTTGGTTTTTGATGTTCACAACTCGGAATTGGAGAAAATCCAACCAATGATTAAACACGAAATGGAGAATGCTTTCAAGCTCGATGTGCCTTTGGACGTTGAATTAGGAATGGGAAAAGATTGGCTGGAAGCGCATTGATTT
>DZAU01000032.1:0-10604 GCA_022729635.1 Flavobacterium psychrophilum | reverse complement strand
TTATATCCTTTTTCATCGGCAATTTTTTCTATGCCACTAAATACTTTAGCGAAAAAAGAATTTAGAATGTTTGGAATAATAACGCCAATGGTTTTTGTTTTTCTGTTTTTTAAATTCAGACCAATAACGTTGGGCTTATAGTTTTTAAGTTTAGCGTATTCCTTGATTCTGGTTTTCGTTTGTTCGCTAATTTCTGGGCTATCATTCAGTGCTTTTGAAACTGTGGAAACAGAAACATTAAGTTCTTTTGCGATTTGTTTAAGAGTAGCTTTAGCTTTCATAAAATGAATTTTAAAATGCTAAAGTAATAAAAAACCGCCGAACTGCGTCTTTATATAAATGATAAAAAATTAGCGAAAGTTGTAATTCTGTAAAAATTTTACAAAATTTACTCTTTAAACCTGGTTTTAAAAATCAATTATGTACTATTTTATCCTAAATTACCATTTGTCTTCAGGAGAAAGTAACTGATTTTGACTCGAATTGAGCAAGAGTTCGTAGATTTTTGGAATTTGTTTTTGAAATCGATTGCTTGTTTCCAAGGGAATATTTGATTTTGAAAACGGAACTATTTGGATGTATTCTTGGTTTAACCCAGCATTTCTGCCATATTTATAATCATAAGTAAATCTTTTTCCACCATCTTCGGTCACAACCTGAATGTTTTTTAAATTGGGAATACTGATGTAAAAATCAGCCCGCATTTTTTTATCCAATTCATTTAATAATTTTTCTTGATTCAAATAGACATACACTTCTTGGGCTGTAAATACTGATGGGTCAATCAATTTTACATTTTTTGAAAGAAGTCTGCGATAACGGTATTTTCCATCCACTTTTACGTTTCTCAATTCTGCCAAAACTTTGTGAATTTCGTCTGTTAAAAACGGATAATGGGTGCAACCCAAAATCAAAGTCTTTAACGGAAGTGCGTCAGGCGCAGCTTTCATTTTTTCGAGCAAGGAAACCAAGTGATAGCGCACATAATTTTCGGGCGAATTGATTTGCATAATGCTGCATTGGTCTGAAACCTTGCTGTCGCAAAGCATTTTGAAGTTTGAAAAATCAAATCCATAAATACTCAATAAGGTTTTGTCAATATTTAAATTATTTTGTTCCAAACTTGGCCCTTTATACAAGTCTCTGGGTTGAGTCGCTTTATTGTCGATATAATTCAAATCTTCGTCAACGGCTTCGGCCAAACCTACTCCGCCTTGACTATAAAATTGAATATTTCCTTTATATTTTTCAGTGTCAATTAATTTTTTCAACGCATTGGTATACCCATTCGAAGCCACAGTTCCGGCAGTTGCAAAAATACCAATACTGCCACTTTTTGCTTTTTTGAAAGTAGCCAAAGCACCCTTAACTCCCGCATTTATAACTCCAATAACCTTGACTTTTGTTTGGGTTTTATCCAAAAATTGTTCTATATCACTTAATCCGTACGCTGTCGCAGTATTACAAGCTACGACCAAAACCTTAATTTGTTTTTTATTGGCAAACAATTCATTATTGTTATAGAATTTTTTTCCCAATAAAAATTGTGCGTCTTTAATGATGTGTTCTTTAAGCAAATCGGTTTTTTCCATTGCGGCATAATTCCCATAAGGCATATTGGCTTGATCCGCCAGATAAATAAAGTCTTCCGAAGAGAAATCAGGAATTCCGTCAGCTCCTTTTTGATGCGTTTTGTTATTATAAGTATCCAATGTCACGATGGCATTCATAACCGTAAGTCCGCCAGTTCCTGAATCAAAAACTCCAATCGGCATATTCGATTGTAAAGCAGGATAGTCCTTAAAATTAGTGTAATAAAAACTAGTTGAATCTGACAAAATAGTTTTAATAATAGGCAAATCTTGGGCAAAGCCAATATGGAGTCCTACAAATAAAAGGACAAGGGATTTAAAAAATTTCATACGGATTGAATTAATTTCAAATCAAAAATAGAATAAATCGATAAGAATAACCTCCGAAGTAAAAAAAACTTAGCGTCAATTGTTTAAAAAACCAAATCGAAAGAAAACGTATCCTGTTTAATGAAAGATGTCAAAAACAAAATCACCAGAAAAACAAACACTTTATGGACTGATAATCAGAATAAAATAAAATTTCAAGTGTATTTGCATTTAAAGAAAATAATTGTACTTTTGCAACCCCTTTATTTGGGATGGAATGTTTAATTAAAATAAATTATTGTGAACGCATTAAGCTACAAAACAGTATCAGCAAGCAAAGCAACCGTATCCAAAGAATGGATTGTGGTAGACGCTGACGGACACAACTTGGGCCGTCTTGCTTCCAAAGTCGCTATGATTTTGAGAGGTAAGTATAAGCCAAGTTACACACCACACGTGGACTGTGGGGATAACGTAATTGTTATCAACTCAGAAAAAATCAACCTTACAGGCAACAAACTAGACGAAAAAATTTATGTTCGTCACACTGGTTACCCTGGAGGACAAAGAACTTTAACCGCTAAAGTATTGCAAAGCAAAAACCCAGCTTTACTAGTGGAAAAAGCAGTAAAAGGAATGTTGCCTAAAAATAAATTAGGAGCAGAACTTTTCAGAAATCTAAATGTTGTTGTAGGATCAGAGCACAAACAAGGCGCTCAAAAACCTAGAACTGTTAACCTAAACGATCTTAAGTAATGGGAGTAATTCACAAAATCGGTAGAAGAAAAACCGCTGTTGCACGTGTATATGTTTCAGAAGGAACAGGAGTTATCACTGTAAACAAAAAACCATTCGCAACTTATTTCCCAACTGCAACTTTACAATACAAAGTTTTACAACCTATGTCTATGACAGAAAACGTAAACAACTTTGATGTAAAAGTGAACGTTTACGGAGGTGGTTCAACAGGGCAAGCAGAAGCTGTAAGAATGGCTTTGGCTAGAGTAATGTGTGAAGTTGGCGAAGGAAACAGAGCTATCTTAAAACCAGAAGGTTTATTAACAAGAGACCCAAGAATGGTTGAACGTAAAAAATTCGGTCAGAAAAAAGCTCGTAAGAGATTCCAATTCTCTAAACGTTAATATTGCCTGTCTTGTGCAATACGTACAAGACTTATTGATAATTAAATTTAAAAACATGTTGAGTTATCCCGATGCGTTGGGAAATTAGTTTAGCATCTAAATGGGTTGAAAAGTTAGAAGTTAGAAGTCAGAAGTTAGAAGTTTTTTAAAAACTATAACCCACAAACTACAAACCATAAACTTATTAAAAACACATTGCTAATCAACAGAACGTAAACTAAACAAAAAATGTCAAACAAAATAGAAGTAAAAGAATTACTAGAAGCAGGTGTTCATTTCGGACACATGACTAGAAAATGGGATCCAAATATGGCTCCTTACATATATATGGAACGTAATGGAATTCACATTATCAATCTATATAAAACTGCAGCAAAAATAGAAGAAGCTAACGAAGCTTTGAAAAAAATCGCAGCATCAGGTAGAAAAATACTATTCGTAGCTACCAAAAAACAAGCCAAAGACATCGTTGCCGATAAAGCAGCAGCTTGTAACATGCCATACATCACTGAAAGATGGCCTGGCGGAATGTTGACCAACTTCGTAACTATCCGTAAAGCGGTTAAAAAAATGGCTACTATTGATAAAATGAAGAAAGACGGAACATTTATGACTCTTTCTAAAAAAGAGCGTTTGCAAGTGGATCGTCTTCGTGCTAAATTAGAGAAAAACTTAGGTTCAATCGCAGATATGTCCAGACTTCCTGCAGCATTGTTCGTAGTTGACATTAAAGCAGAACACATCGCAATAAAAGAAGCTCAAAAATTAAACATTCCAGTTTTCGCAATGGTAGATACTAATTCTGACCCAAGAGAGGTAGAATATGTAATTCCGGCAAATGATGACGCTTCTAAATCAATCGATAAAATTTTAACTATAGTTACAGCTGCAATTGTTGAAGGCCTTTCTAATAGAGGTTCTGATGCAGATGCGCAACCTGAAGCTGCTACTGAAGAAGTAGTTGCTCCAGTAACTGAAGTGGTAGTTGCCGAAGTAGAAGTAGTTGCTCCTGCTGTAACAGAAACTCCAGTAACCGAAGAATAAATCAAATTTAAATTCCAAGTTTTAAATTCCAAATTCCAAAAAAATTAATAGCGTTACGTTAATAATTTGATAAAATTGGAATTTGGGATTTGAAGATTGGAATTTTTACTTTTATAACATTAAACACATTATATTATGGCAACAATTACTGCTGCAGACGTAAATAAATTAAGAACAATCACAGGTGCAGGAATGATGGATTGCAAAAAAGCACTTGTAGAATCTGACGGAGATTTCGATTTAGCAATCGAAAACCTTCGTAAAAAAGGACAAAAAGTAGCTTCAAACCGTGCCGACAGAGAATCAACAGAAGGCGCTGTTATTGCTGTGGTTAACGATGCTAAAACCGCTGGTGTTATCGTTTCTCTTAACTGCGAAACTGATTTCGTGGGTAAAAACGAATCATACATAAAATTGGCACAAGACTTGGCTGGTTTAGCTTTAAACTTCGACAACAAAGAAGCTTTTTTAGCTGCTGATTTCAACGGAATCACTGTTGCCGAAAAATTAATCGAGCAAACCGGAGTTATTGGAGAAAAAATTGAAATTCGTTCTTTCGAAAGATTAGAAGGTGCTTTCGTGGGTTCATATATTCATGCCGGAAATAAAATCGCCACTTTGGTTGCGTTGTCTGCAAACATTGCAGGTGCTGATGAAGTAGCAAGAAACGTATCTATGCAAGCCGCAGCGATGTCGCCAATTGCTTTGAATGAAGCTGGTGTTGATGCTGATACTATTGCAAAAGAAATCGAAATCGCTAAAGATCTTTTGCGTCAAGAGGGAAAACCAGAAGCCATGTTAGACAATATTGCTAAAGGAAAATTAGCCCGTTTCTTTAAAGACAATACTTTGGTAAACCAAGATTACATTAAAGACAACAAAATGAGCGTAGCCCAATACGTAAAATCTTTAGATAAAGACCTTATTGTTACAGGCTTCAAAAGAGCCGCTTTAGGATAATTATAATTCATTTTTCAATACAAAAAGAGAGGCTTGTTCATTCAAACTTCTCTTTTTTATTTAGGCTAATTTCATTTTTCTAATTTAAAACTCCGTTAAAAAAAATGTCTGATTACGACTTGGTTGTTTTGCAAAAGAATTGCAGTTTTTGGTAATCTTAACATAATTATTTCAAGTATTAAAAAACTAATTTTTGTTATATTTGTCTCTGTATAACTAAAAATAGATTGAGGTTTTTACCCATTAAATTAAAACAGTACAATAAATGATTTCTTTCAAACGAATATTCCTTATTTTAATTTCTTTAGGCATAATTAGTTGTGGCAGAAATGACAATAACAAAGAAACAATTGCATTAAATTCTGAACAGAAAACGGAACAAGAAACAGCCATAAAACCTGATCTACAAGAAAACCCTGTTTTCGAAAACGAGACTGATAGCATCAGAGCGACTAAAGAATCTGTTCTAAGAAAAAGCAATTATAAAAGAAAAAGCACTGCAAACAGCAATGTCGATGGAAAAGTAATGAAAACAACAGAAACCTCAACAACATCCGTCAAACCTCAAGCTCTAAAAACAACTATTCCCTCCTTTGTTTATCTCAAAAAAATCTTGAAAGAATGTAAAACTGGGGTGTCAATGACTCAAAAAGAATTGCAAACCAATTTTAATATTCCAAAAGAAGCGATTCAAATAGTCAAAAGTGTTACCAAAATATCAGACAACGAACTTGATATAAAATGGAAATCCACTTGGTTAGTCGAAAAAGTGTCAGACGCAAAATTTAACGATGGGCGGCTTAAAGTTCGTTTCGATAAAAATAAAATGTACACCTCTGGTAATGCAATAGGAATTAAATACGACAAGAAAACATATACCGATTTGATATTGATAGGACGGTCGGCATACATTCCTACCGTGAAAGGGTTTTACTGGGAAATTAGAACCTAATGAAAACAGAACTAAATAGATGCGGCTGGTGTTTATCAAGTGATTTGTACCAAAAATACCACGACGAAGAATGGGGAATTCCGGTTTATGATGACCAAAAATTATTCGAATTCCTAATCCTGGAAACTTTTCAGGCCGGCTTGAGCTGGATAACTATTTTGAACAAAAGAGAAAACTTTAGAAATGCTTTTGACCATTTCGATTATTTGAAAGTAGCTCAATATTCAGAAGCAAAAATACTGGAATTACTCGAAAATGCTGGAATTATTCGCAATCAACTGAAGATTCGTGCTGCCGTCTCGAATGCAGTTGCTTTTATGAAAGTACAGGAAGAATTTGGTAGTTTTAGTAAATATATTTGGCAATTTACTGATGAAAAACCAATAAAAAACAATCCTAAAACACTTAAAGATATTCCTGCCACAACTCCCCTTTCGGACGAGATTAGCAACGATTTGAAAAAACGTGGATTCAAATTCGTAGGCTCAACCGTGGTTTATGCTCACATGCAAGCCACAGGAATGGTCGATGATCATGTGGAAGATTGTTGGAGAAGAATTAGTTTGAGTTTATAAAATTAATGCGTCTCCAACTTTTATTTCACCTTCATTCAAACACATAATATTGGTGCCAAAAAGAACGGAGTTGTCCGCTTTTCGATACGTACTCAAAGTATTCAAAGGTTCTTTTTTTACAATGCCATTCTTTGGATTATTATTGATCATAATACATCGGCCACAAGGTTTAGCGTTTTTGAATTTTACATTTCTTATTTGAAAATTCCTAAAGGAATCCTCTTCGTGGGCAATCGAACTACTTATAACAATATTGGGTCTAAATCTTGAAATTGTAATTTTTTCTTCTAGTTTTTCGTTCAAAAAATCCAAACTTTCAGAGCCAATTAACAAATACGGATAACCATCGGCAAGGCTTACATTTAGGGTTGTATTCAACTTTGAGCTACTGTGTTTTCTATCTCCATTATTGGCAATTTTCACTAGTTTACATTCAAAACCAAGTACTTCACTAAACCATTTTGAAGTCGCTTTATTTACTTCGAAAACCTTGGTTTCATCATCCCAAACGTTTGATAAAAGAGGTTCTTCTAAAGTTTCATTAATAGAAAATTCATGAGTTGCATCCTGATATAAAATAGCTATTTTGTCTTCTTTAAGTTTTGGGTAAAATTGGCTCAAATTGGGGTGTTTTCGTTGTGTAATAAATTGATTTTGGTCGTCAATCAGCATCCATCTTCGATCATTTTCAAAACCCATTTCTTCGGCTTTTGCGCTTTCAACACAAATTCCAGCCAAGCTCTTGACTGGATAGATATACAATTCTTTTACAAGATAATTCATAATCATTTACTTTTTATAATTTCCATAAAATCAGTCCTGTCTATTTCTCTGCAACCTAAACTTTCGAGATGCTCATTATAAACCTGACAATCCAATACTTTATAGTTGGCTGACTTTAAATAATTTACCAAAGTAATAAACGCCACTTTTGAAGCATTCGACACTTTAGAAAACATACTTTCTCCACAAAAAACGTGTCCCAAATCGATGCCGTATAAACCACCAGCCAATTCATCGTTTTGCCAAACTTCGACTGATTTTGCAATTCCTAATTCATTCAATTTACAATAGGCTTCAATCATATCGTTGGTAATCCAAGTTCCGTTTTGTCCATCACGCTTCATTTTTTGGCAATTCGAAATCACCTCTCTAAAATTCCGGTTGAAAGTGACCGTGAAAATGTTTCGGTTCAAAATGTTTCGCATACTTTTTGAAACGACCAATTCCTCTGGAAACAAAACCATTCTGAAATTTGGTGACCACCAGAAAATGGGTTCACCTTCTTCAAACCAAGGAAATATCCCACTTTTGTATGCCAATACTAATCGCTCTGGAGACAAATCGCCACCAATAGCCAAAATGCCATGAGAATCTGTTTCGGAAACAGGAGGAAAAAATAATTCTTTGGATAAAAAATACATAGTTTTCAAACAAAAGTATAAATTTGGCGAAGCTAATTTACGTTTTAAAATTCAAAAAAACTATGAAAACCAAACTCCTCACTCTTACATTTTTATTATTGGTTTTCCTAGGAAATGCGCAAACCAAAGATTCTATCTCTTCGATAAAAAAACAAGACAAACTTTCGTATAAACAATTTATAGCTCCGGCTGCTCTTATAACTGCTGGAACATTCCTTATAAACACGACTCTTAATGAAGATTTACAATCAAATGCCAACAACTTTTTTGGCGACGATTTTCATACCAATGCCGACAATTATCTTCCATTTGTTCCTGTGGCACAAATCTATTTGGGAAAAACTTTCGGGTTTAAACCCAAAAATGATTTCAGGCAACAAACGATAAATATTGTTGTTGCAAATGCAATAGGTGCTTTGGTTTTCACAACATTAAAATATTCCGTAAAAGAAGAAAGACCGGATAATTCAGATGATTTGAGTTTTCCTTCAGGTCACACTTCAATCGCTTTTACAAATGCCACTCTTCTTTATTATGAGTACAAAGATTCGAATTTGTGGTATGCCGGTAGCGGATTTTTGTTTGCCACCGCAACAGGAATTATCCGGATTGCAAATAACAAACATTACACTTCCGATGTTCTTGCCGGCGCAGGAATAGGATTGGCATCGGGATTGGTTGTTTCGTATTGGAATCCTTTTAAATCCCTAACTTTTGGAAAAAAGAAAAAAACTACGGCTTTTGTTTTCCCACAAATTGGAAGCCAAATAGGAATGGGAGCACTTATTCAACTGAATTAATTTGACAAAAGTCCAAAAAAAAATCCTTGAAAATTTCAAGGATTTCATTGATTATTTTTAGAAAGGCAAATCGTCCGGCTCGTCTTCATTTAAGCTTGTTGCAGGCGAAAATGTTTCTGCTGCTGGCATTGCTACTGGTGGAGCTGACGGAGTTTCAGTTTGCACTTTTGCAATTTTCCAACCTTGGATAGTATTGAAATAAACGGTTTCTCCTTGTGGATTGGTCCATTCACGACCTCTTAAATTAATATCGATTTTCACGGCATCTCCCACTTGAAAATTATTCAACAAATCGCATTTGTCCTGAACAAATTGTACTAAAATATGTTGCGGATATTGCTCCTCTGTTGTAACAACAACATCTCTTTTTTTGAAACCTGAAGAACCGACCTCTTTGGTTTGATCAATCATTTTAATTTTTCCTGAAACTTCCATAGTAATTTTCTATTTTTTTGATACACAAATATAGTATTTTATCAGTTAGTTTCAAATTAAAAACTATTTTCCAAAAAAAATAGTATCTTTATTTTTGTCGAATTTTTTCGTTGAAAACAAATGCCCTAGCCCTGATGGAAGTGGCATCCCGCGCTTTTTTGCGCGGATAAAACGGACAGCAGGATAAAGCTCCAAAAAAAAACATAATCTCACACCTATTATTTCGTTATATTTATGCCTCAAAAATTAGTTTATGCAATTTTCCAAAAGTAGAAACACCACACGCTGGATCATCATTTTTGCCTCATTTTTAATCATTTCATTGATACTTTGGAATACTTATACTTTTTTCCAAATTTTTAAAAACGAAGAAAGATTGAAGATGAACCTTTGGGCAAATGCTCATGTGTCATTGATGAATGCTGGAGAAACCACTGATGTCGAGCTTCCACTTCAAATTTTTAGCAACAATACTTCTATCCCAATTATTCTTATCGAAAATGATTCCATCATAAATACTAGAAATATCGACGAGGAAATCGTTAAAGACAAACAAAAAATCAACGCCGTTTTATCTGGTTTAAAAAACGAAAATGAGCCAATTGTAATTGAATATGTTCCGGGAAAATTTCAAAAAATATATTATGGAAACTCCGAATTGTTGAAAAAACTTAAATATTATCCCATTGCCTTATTGCTCATCATCGTGTTGTTTACCGGACTGGTCTATAATTTTTATCGAAGTACGAAAATGGCAACCCAAAACAAGCTTTGGGCAGGAATGGCGAAGGAAACGGCGCATCAAATCGGGACTCCACTTTCTTCATTAATAGGTTGGGTTGAACTCCTGAAATCCGAAAATATTGATGAAACGACCACCAAAGAAATCGAAAAAGACATTGAACGACTGAAAACCATTACCGATCGTTTTTCGAAAATTGGGTCAGAACCAAAACTGGAAAACAAAGATATTGTAGAAGAAACGCTTCAATCCTATGATTATCTACAATCCCGTTTTTCAAAACAGGTTGCGTTTTCTTTTAATGCTCCGAATAACCCTATAATGGTTTCAATCAATCCCACTTTGCACGGCTGGACGGTAGAAAACTTGGTTAAAAACGCCATTGATGCGATGAAAGGAAAAGGAAAATTGTCGGTTTCTATTGAAGATGACGGCGAAAATGTAAAAATAAAAGTCTCGGATACTGGAAGCGGAATTCCAAAAAAACAGTTTAATAATGTGTTTGAACCTGGATTTACAACCAAAAAACGCGGTTGGGGTTTAGGATTATCATTAACAAAAAGAATTGTGGAAGAATATCACAAGGGAACCATAAAAGTCCTGAATTCTGAAATAGGAAAAGGAACTAC